>SLPC01000239.1 GCA_007132185.1 Anaerolineae bacterium
TCAGACAGGCTTGTACTCCAAGTCTCTATCCTCGGCGGACGGACCTCAGCGGTAGGGTATCGTATCGCCCATCCGGTGTCAATCTGCCGCCGGAGGCCCTAACCGCCCCGCCTATCAGAAACCGTCCACCAACGAGGATCACTATCAGGGCAGGCACCAAAGAATATGACTGGCACCACCAGACAGGCTCGTAACAAATAAAACATACTTCTTGGAAGTCACACGCCCTTTTTAGGTAAAGAGAACATAAACAAGCAAAGATAGCGGTTGTACTGGCTGCGTGATAATGCTACAATAGGGCCTATAGATCACTATCAATACAGAGATGGGTTCCACCGCGATGCAGGGAGAGTACCCGCTCATCGGTAGCAAAATCCAGATTCCCCAGCGCGTACCGACGCTATTGCGTCGTGAACGCCTGGTGGGCTTTTTGCATAGCAATATCAATCACAAGGTAGTGCTCATCTCTGCCGGCGCGGGCTATGGCAAGACATCCCTCCTCATCGACTATGCCCACGACGCCGAGCTTCCGGTCTGCTGGTATACCCTCGATGCGAGCGACAATCAAGTCCGCATCTTTATCGAGTATCTGGTGGCCTCCATCCGCCGTCGCTTTCCCGATTTCGGCGATTCGGTATTGCGTGCCCTGAGCACCTTTCGCGGGCCGGCCGAGGATGTCGAGCCATTCATCCGACTGCTACTCGCCGAGATCGAAGCCAACATCAGCGGCTATTTCGCCATCGTGCTGGACGACTATCACGAGGTGCTGGAGAGCGAGCCCGTCAACGCCCTCATAGATGGCCTGCTGCGCTATCTCCCCGAGCACTGCCACCTGATCATCGCTTCGCGAGCCATCCCACGTCGCCTTACCCTCACCCGCCTGGCCGCCCGCGAAGAGATCGTGGGCCTGGGCGTGCGCCAACTCAAGTTTACCCGCGAAGAGATCCGCCAGATACTTGCCCTGCGCGGTATGTCCGATGTCCCCGCCAAAAGCCTGGACATTCTGACGGCCCGCTCCGAGGGCTGGATCACGGCGATCCTGTTGGCTGCCCAGACCCGCTGGACCAGCACCATCCAGGAGATCGTCAACCTGTCCGGCTCTCTGGACAACATCTTTGCCTTTTTGGCTCAGGAGGTGCTCGCCCAACAGAGCCTGATGGTGCAAGAGTTCCTGCTTGGCACCTCGGTGCTGGAGGAGATGAGCCCACCGCTGTGTGACGCCCTCCTGGACATTGACAACTCGGCCCAGATCCTCAGAGGCCTGGCAGAGCAGGGGCTGTTCACATTCGAGATCAGCAGCTCGGCAGGCTGGTACCAATACCATCAACTCTTTCGCGAGTTCCTGATCAACAAGCTCGAGACCGAGCGCCCCGAGGCCTATCGACGGCTGTTCCTCAGAGAAGCCCGCATCATGGTTGACCAGGGACGCTGGCCCTGGGCCATTCAGGGTTATCTATCAGCCCAGGCCTACGAGCGGGCGGCCGATGCCCTCGAGATCGTGGCGCAGGACTATTACGAGATGGGCCGCCGCCAGGAGATTCGGGAATGGATCGATGCTCTGCCACAAGAGATCCTGCACGAGCATCCCAGGCTGATGGTCGTACGGGCCAAGATCGCCACCGAGAGCGGCGCCTATGCAGAGGCAGAGAGCATGTTGGCCCCAGCCTACGAGATCTATACCCAACGTGGCAATGCCGTCGGCGTGGCCCATGTGCTCTTTCAGCAGGCGGTCGTCTGTCGCATGCAGGAGCACATCGATCAAGCCATTGCCCACTGCCATCGCCTCCTGGAGACGATCGAGGAAAGGGATGATCCCCCCTCGTTCATTAGAGCGCACCAGAACCTTGGTATCTGCTATCACATGCTTGGCGATCCTGCGCGTGGCGGCCAGGAAATGGAGCGCGCCCTCGAGCTGGCCGAGGCACACGGCGATGCCGTGGTCGCAGCCTATATAGCCCACGACATGGGCACCAGTCTGCACCTGCAGGGCGCCATGGAGGACGCGCGGCGCTATCTCCATCGTGCCCTGATGCACTGGCGCCGCGTGGGCAATCCGGCGGACCTGGCCATGACTCTGCAGGGGCTGGGAGTGATCCATCACCATCAGGCCCAATACGCCGAGGCCCAGAACCGCTATGAAGAGAGCATCGAAAAGGCGCGCCAGAGCCATGACCCCCGGATCGAGGCCTATGCTCTGCTGAACAATGGCGACCTGCAAAAGGACCATGGGCGCTATCCCGAGGCCCTGGCGCTCTATCAGGAGGCCCTGGATCTGGCCGCCTCTATCGGGCAGGTCGGCCTGATGCTCTATATCCTGGCCTCCATCGGCGATGCCCACCGCCTGAACAAGGATGTAATCCGGGCGCGGCAAACCCTCACCGAGGCGCTGGACCAGGGCGAGCGCCAGGCCATGGAAGAGCCGATCGGGCTGACACACCTGGCTTTCGGGGCCCTCGCCATTCAGGAAGATGAGCCGCATCAGGCCGCTCACCATCTCGAGCAGGCGCTGGCTCTCCTCGAAAAGGCAGGTGCCCGGCGCGAGGTGGCCCGCGTGTATCTGCAAAAGGCCCTGTTGGCGCGGCACGCCAGCGAGCCCCGCGCCCTGCGTGAGGCTCTGGAACGGCTGGGCGAGCTGGTAGAGCAACTGGGTACGGATCAGCTCATCATTGCCGAGGGCCCCGAGGCAATCAAGCTCTTGCCCTATATCAGTGAGTGGAGCATTCAGGGCTTGGACGCAGTCAGGATCCGGGCCCAAATCGAAGAGCTGTTCCCCCTTGTTATCATGGAGCCGCGCCTGCGCCTGGTGCAGAACGATCTCGAGCTAGAGTTATTGGCGTTGGATGGCAGCCAGGTCATCTACAAGGGGAATGTCGTACGCGATTTCGAGTCGTCCGTGGCCCGCACGATGGCATTTCTGCTGGCCCAATATCCTTCTGGCCTGCCCCGGGAACGCATCAGCGACATGCTCTGGCCTGATAGCTCGCAGGCCCGGGGCGAAAGTCTTTTTCACTCTACCATCTATCGCCTCCGACGCGCCCTTGACAGAAGGGCCATCCTACAGGTCAACGGTATCTATCGCCTGAACCCCAAGCTGAGATACCGCTATGACGTGTCAGAGTTTGAGCGGCTGGCACGGTTGGGTCGGGCCGATGATGAGGCAGGGCGGATTGCGCGAGTCAATGCCATCAATATCTATCGCAATGGATTCCTCGAGGCCCACGACTATCCCTGGTGTCATGAGATTCGCCACGCCTTGCAGCACGATATGATCCGGCTGCTGACCCTAGAAGCTGACTATCTCGCTCTGCAGGAAGCGTGCGAGTCGGCCGAGACCCTCTATCTGCGGGTGCTCGCCCTTGACGAGCTGGACGAGCGCGCCCATCGCGGCATCATGTGGTGCAGAGCCCGCCTGGGTGATGCCTCGGGCGCCATGCGCCAGTTCCGCGAATGTAGCCGCATTCTGCACCAAGAGATGGGCGTGCCCCCCCGTCCCGATACCCAGCGTCTGTTCGACCAGATCCATCACGGCCACGTCCCTCACGAACCTTTCTAGATCCCTCCTTTCTGAAATCTTTACGCGCGATTTACGCAGAATCGCGCGTTTTTGCTGTATTCCCCCTCTCTCGTGAGTGATCCGTGAGTCTTACGTTATATGCTGCTTCGTGAACTGTTGGCTAGGGAGGGGAATGGAGCGGGCCGAGTCACGCGGCAGATAGATGCCCGTGACGACGGGACATCCTTCTCAGGGAACAAGAGAATCTGGATCGACAGGCAAGCATAAGGAGCCTCTTGTGAGAAAAGCGTTCTTTCACGTCGCATATATCGTACTCTCGGTGGCAGCGCTGGCTGTCGCAGCAGGCGCGCCCATCCCCTGGTCTGGCTCTGGCGGCGGCAACGGTATGAACGACGTGGGCGCTGCCCTATCCGCCCTCATGAGAGCCGGCGCGGGCCCCTTCTAAGAATCGAATCAACAGATCACCATCCAACTATGTACGAGTCTTTCCAATCCATCGGAGGAGAATCATGAAAAAGGCATATTTCCACATCGCGTACATCGTCCTTTCGGCAGCGGCGCTGGTTGTTGCGGCAGGCGCGCCCATCCCGTGGTCTGGCTCTGGCGGTGGCAGCTATATGGACTCGCTGTGCCAACTGGCGGGCGCTCTTTAGAGATCGATCAAAGACTGACCCAGGAGGAGCCTCCTATGAAAAAGGCATATTTCCACATCGCGTACATCGTCCTTTCGGCAGCGGCGCTGGTTGTTGCGGCAGGCGCGCCCATCCCGTGGACCGGTTCCGGTGGCGGCAGCTTTATGAACTCGCTGAGCCAGTTGGCGGGCGCTCTCTAAGAGCCATTGGCATAACCCATGATCCTGGCATTCTCACAGATCGCACAAGCCCTTGACAGGGCGATAGCCCGGAGATGCCTGGCGAGGGTACTCAGAGGAACATGATACTCATTCTGGCCGTTGTGCTCGGCATTTTGATCGCTCTCGTTAGCGGAGGCAGCCTCAGCAGGCTCGCCACGGTACCTTTCAAACATGGCTGGTTGGCTTTCCTGGCCGTAGGGCTGCAGGTGGTAACCGTATATACGCATTCGATCCAGGGTATGGCGCCCATTCTCTTTAGCCTGTCGTACGCCATCCTGATCGGCCTCGTCTGGATCAACCGCAAGCTGGCGGGCATGCTTATCGTGGGGCTGGGGCTCGGTCTCAACACCCTGGTAACGGTAGTCAACGGCGGATACATGCCGGTGACAAAAGAGGCCATCTGGCGCGCTGGCCTGACTCACCTGACCTACGAGCTGGAGACAGGGGCACGGATTCTGGGAGCCAAGGACATTATCCTGTCCCACTCCGAAACGAGGCTGTGGTTTCTCAGCGACATTTTCGTACTGAGAGGCCCCTTGCCAACGGTGTTCAGTATCGGGGATATCTTGCTGGCCCTGGGCGTTCTGGTCTTCTTTTATCGGGCGATGCATACGCATTCCATGCATACGCATCGGATACGTACGCATTCCATGCGTCCGGAGGCTGGCGAAAATAGTCAGTTCGACAAGATCGCGAGCATGGCCGAGTAGCACTCTTTTTTAATCATTATCTATCACGGTCCGACGGAAATGGAGATGGAAACATGCGACACGAAAACATCCAAGCCCTCATAGGTACTGCCATCGTGGATGCCGAGTTCCGGCAGCATCTCTTGGAGGATGCGGCAGCCGTCATTGGTGATTTCGGCCTTACTCCCGAAGAAGCCAATGCGATCCTCTCCATCAAGGCGACCACATTCCAGGGCTTTGCCAGCCAGGTAGATGCGTGGATCACGAACCGCAGTAGCGTGCCCGTGTTGTATTACTGAAAAGCACGCCCTGTATCCCCGGCGCGTGGCACCCCCTTGCCACGCGCCTTTTCTTTGGTCCAGAGGCCTGTCCCTCTCATTCGCAGTCCGTTATGACACAATCACGCCAATTGCCGAACCCTTCTCCCCATGCTATAGTGCAGCGTCGAATAAGGGGGAGGTATAATGCGTCTACTGGTTGCCACCTATAATAGGGGCAAGATGGCCGAATATGCCGAGTTGCTCCAAGAACTGCCCATCGAGCTCGTCAGCCTCGCCGACCTTGGCATCGAGCTTGAGGTCGAGGAAACGGGAACGACCTTTGCCGAAAACGCGCTACTCAAAGCGCGCACCTTTGCCGAGGTTTCAGGCATGGTGACCATGGCGGATGATTCTGGACTCGAGGTCGATGCGCTGGACGGCGCCCCAGGGATCTATTCTGCGCGCTACGGCGGGCCCAATGCCACCGACGAGGACCGCTATCGCAAGCTCCTGGAAGAGATCGCTGATGTCCCCCAGGCCCAACGCACGGCCCGCTTTCGTTGCGTCATTGCGCTCGCCTGGCCCGACGGGCGAAGGGCCTTTACCGAGGGCACTATCGAAGGTAAGATCGCCTGCTCAGCACGGGGAGAGCATGGCTTTGGCTATGACCCCGTATTCTATCTGCCCGAGTATCGCCGTACCATGGCCGAGCTGCCGCCAGAGACCAAGAACGAGATCAGCCACCGCGCCGTCGCCGCCCGCGCGCTGGTAGACAAGCTTTCCCACTGCTTTGTGGCGGGCCAGTCATAGGTCATCCGGATTGATCCATAGATCCCAGCACTGTCCCGCATCCTCTGGCTCAACGCGTCTCGCGTATATCGACCAGTTCGGCGCCCAGATCTTGGACGATGCCGACCATCTGCTCGCTGCCAAGTCCCTGCACCTTGAACGTTAGCCCACGGCGGTCAGGCCCATCTCCCTCAAAGGTGCTCAGGCTCACAATATCGCCGTCATTGCTCGAGATAGCCTCCGTGATCCGCGCCAACACCCCACGCCCTTCCTCCACCATGATCGTTACGCGTAGACCCCAATCCCGCGCCCCCAACAGATCCAGGAATACCTTGAACAGGTCACTCTCGGTGATCATCCCTAACAATCGCCCGTCACGCATGACGGGCAATCCGCCAATCTGATTGTCGGCCATGATGCGGGCCGCCTCCTCCAGGGGACAATCCTCAGAGACGGTGACCACATCACGTGTCATCAGGCTCTCGATAGTGATCTTGGACATGAGATAGTTCAACTCGTAGACGCTCAGGCTGGTGGCCGGTGAAGGAGACGCATACAGAAGATCCTTTTCCAGCACGATGCCAATCAGTTTCCCATCGCGATTCAGAACGGGCAGACGTCTCACTTGATGCTCACGCATGATCTGCAGGGCATCGTACAGCGATGCCTCGGGCTTGATCACAATAGGATCCAGCGACATCAACTCTTTGACCAACATCTGCTTTCCTCCTACCCCTCAGTAACACAAAAGTCGCGTTCGCCGTCCCCGCATCGTTGCGGTAGACTGTGTCCCACATCCGGCTCCTGTTGATGGCGTGAACCTGACTGGCGCGCACATTATACAATTCCTTCGCGGCATGTCGAGCAAGTGATCTGGCTCCTTGATACCGAGTATCCTCGCTGATAGGTTTTGCCGCTTTGGGTTCTGTGGTATAATCGCGCGGGTAAGGACCTACCGATAAGGAAGGTATGACATTGTTCAAACCATTTAGCGCCCTGCTGGGCTTGTTCTCCCGTGATATCGGCATTGATCTAGGTACAGCTACCACCCTCGTTATGGTGCATGGTCAGGGTCTTGTGATCAATGAGCCCTCGGTCGTCGCCATTGATGCTTCCACCAAAAGACCACTAGCAATCGGTGCCGAGGCCAAAGAGATGGTCGGGCGCACCCCGGGTAATATCATCGCTATACGCCCTCTGCGCGATGGCGTCATCTCGGACTTTGATATCACCGAGCGCATGCTCCACTATTTCATCCACAAAGTCCACGAGCGATCTCGCCTCTTTAACCCAAGCCCGCGGGTGGTGATCGGCATTCCCAGCGGCTGTACAGAGGTAGAAAAGCGCGCCGTGCACGATGCGGCCATCAGTGCCGGGGCACGGGAAGCCTTTCTGGTCGAGGAGCCTATGGCGGCCGCCGTCGGGGCCGGGCTCCCCATAGCTGATTCCGTAGGTAGCATGGTGGTCGATATCGGCGGCGGCACCACAGAGGTGGCTGTCATTTCGCTGGGCGGCATTGTCGTCAGTCGCTCTATTCGGGTGGCTGGTGACGAGATGGATGAAGAGATCATCCAGTATGCCCGGCAAAAGTACAACATTTTGATCGGCGAACGCATGGCCGAACGCACCAAAATCGCCATCGGCTCGGCCTATCCTCTACCTGAGGAGCAAACCATCACGATTCGAGGCCGAAATCTGATCACCGGCTTGCCCGAAGAGACCGAGGTGAGTAGCGTCGAGATTCGCGAGGCGCTCTCGGGCCCCGTGAGCATCATTGTGGATGCGGTCCGCGCCACGCTGGATGAAACGCCACCCGAGTTGGTCGCCGATCTGATGGAGCAGGGGATCGTTCTCGCAGGAGGGAGTTCACAACTACAAGGATTGCCCGAACGCCTATCTGAAGAGACCCACATGCGTGTCTATAGAGCCGAAGACCCGGTGACCTGTGTGGTGCACGGCGCTGGCGTGATTGTCGAGGACCTGGATCGGTATCACAAGGTGCTGGCAAACACGCAGCGGGCCAGTATCACACAAGCTCGCCGCTCGCACGCATAGTATTGCTTTCGTGATGAGAGACCGGTGAAAGCGCCCAGGCAATGGTCCATTATCATTATTTTGGTGCTGCTGCTGATTCTAGCTTGGCTGGTCTTTGACAGCCTTGGCGCTCAGAATCCGCTGCGCGATGGCCTCTCCCAGGTCATCTCTCCGCTGCAGCTTGTGACCAAACGCGCCTGGGAGCCCATTTCCGGGCTCTTTGCCGGGGTGGGGCGCGTGTCAGAGCTGCGCCGCGAAAACGAGAGCCTGCGTGCCGAGGTCGCGGAACTACGCACACAGGTGATCCTGCTGCACGAAGCACAGATCGAGAACGAGGATCTGCGCCGCCAGTTGGATTTCAAGAGCGCTGTGCCCAACTACCAGCTCCTTTCGGCAGAGATCATCGGCCACGATCCCGGCAACTACTTGCAGTATTTCACCATCGACCGTGGCGCCGACGATGGCCTGCGTCGGGGTATGCCGGTTCTGACAGAGGCAGGCCTTCTTGGGCGTATCAGCAAGGTGAGCAAGAACGCTGCCCAGGTGATGCTCCTCACCGACCCTTCCTCCTCGGTCAGCGCCTTTATCCAGCGCTCGCGTACTACCGGCCTTGTGCAGGGCTATCTGGGCCATGGCCTCGTAATGCGCTATATCCCCCAGTCAGAGACGGTGGTCGTCGGAGACGTGGTACTGACTTCGGGCTTGGGAGGTAGTTTTCCCAAGCGCCTCGTGATCGGGCAGATCACCGAAGTACACCGTGATGATGTCGAGATGTTCCAGAGCGCCACCATCGCCCCCTCTGTGGATCCGCACAGCCTCGAGTCGGTCATGGTGCTGCTCAACTTTGATCCCTTTGAGCTGCCGGAGGAGTAGACATGTACTCTGATGGTGATGTAAGCACCAACAAGACTGTGGCTATCGGAGTCTATCTCGGGATTCCCCTCGTCTTTTTGGTAGCCCTCTCCCAAACCGCCCTCATACATGATGCATGGCTTCTGGGCGTTAGACCCAATCTGCTTCTGGTCTTTACAGTTGCCTGGGTATTGTTGCGCGACGTAAGACAGGGGATTATACTGGGCATGATCGGGGGCATTGTGCTGGAGGTCAACTCGGCGGCCACCTTCGGCTCGATCCTGCTGGCCCTCTCGGCAGCCCTCGGTGTAGCGGCGCTGGGAGAGATCAACGCCTTTCAAGGGGCCTGGTTTCTCAAGTATCTGGTGATCGCCGGCGCCACTTTGGTCTATGGCCTCGTCTCGGTAACTCTGCTCGGTCTTATGGGGCACTGGCTGCCTCTGGGAGCCGCTCTAGTGCGTATCATACTTCCCGAAATGCTCCTGCATCTTCTTCTGATGATGCCGGTATATGGCCTGCTGCTATGGCTGGGACGTCGTCTCGAGCCCAGAGCCGTGGAGCTGGATTGACATGGGTGACCTATACGTCCGCCTGCGAGCCTTGCTCTTGCGCATTGTGGTGGTTATCGGCTTTGCCATCGTTGGGTTCCGCCTGTGGGATTTGCAGGTCGTCTCGTCAGAACAGTATCTTGATGCAGCGGATCGCAACCGGTATCGCCTCATGCCGATTGAAGCGCCCCGCGGCGTGATATACGATCGTATGGGCCGGCTCCTGGTGCGCAATGTCCCCGGTTTTGCAGTCTATATCGTGCCTGGCGACCTGCCTCGAGATTCGGAAGAGCGGGCGGCTGTCTTCGAGCGCCTGGCCAATCTGCTGGAGATGCCTGTGGATTCCGAGACCCCGCGAGGCATTGAACAGATTCTACAGGAGCGCACCATCGGCCCCTACCTGCGAGTTCGTGTTGCCTCGCAGGTAGATCGCCACGCTGCGTTCATCATCGAGGAGGACCATCTGGAGCTTCCGGGAGTTGTCGTCATGGCCGAGCCACAGAGACACTATTACGATGCATCCCTCATGGCTCACATCATCGGCTATATGGGCCGCATCAGCCCCGAACGCCTGGATGATTATCGACAGCGGGGTTATCAGCCTGACGACTCGGTGGGGGTATCCGGCATAGAGCGCACACAAGAGGCCGTGCTGGCTGGCATCAAAGGGCAAAAGCACATCGAGGTCAACGTCTTTGGGCGCGAGATGGCGGTGATCGCCTCCGAGCCTCCCGAGCCAGGACACAGCCTCTACCTTACCATAGACACCGAGTTTCAGGCCCAGGTAGAGGATGTCCTGCGCAAAGGTATGGCCGTGGCCGGATCAGAGATCGGCGTAGCGATTGCCATGGATCCGCGTACCGGAGAGATCCTGTCGATGGTCTCCTTGCCTACCTTTGACAATAACCTCTTTTCCGGGGGCATCTCTATCGACGATTTCGTGGCCCTCAACGAGGACCCGCGGCGCCCCCTGGTCAATCATGCCGTCTCGGGCCTGTATCCGCCAGGCTCGACCTTCAAGATCGTGCCTGCCGTGGCAGCCCTGCAAGAGGGCGTGGTCCACGCCGGCACCACCCTCGAGTGCCGAGGCACGCTACTGCTGCCCAATCGCTTTTTTCCCAACGACATGAGCCTGGCACAACCTTTCCGCTGCTGGAGGAGGGCGGGCCATGGTCACCTCAATGTGGTCACAGCCATCGCCCAGTCATGCAATATCTTTTTCTATCAGGTCGGCGGGGGATTCATGGAGTTCTCCGGTTTGGGCATCGCCCGCCTGGGCGAGTATGCACGCATGATGGGTTTCGGCGAGCCCACGGGTATCGAGCTCTCGGGCGAGGCTGCCGGCCTGGTCCCTAGCGACCGCTGGAAGAGGCAGACCTTTGGCGAAAGCTGGTATACGGGTGATACCTACAACAGCTCCATTGGCCAGAGCTTTGTCCTGTCTACACCGCTACAGCTCTTGAACGCGACGGCCGTGATCGCCAATGGCGGCACCCTGTATCGACCGCAGCTCGTTTCGCAGGTTGTCGATATCCAGGGCAATGTCGTAAGCACCTTGACGCCTGATCCTATCCGTGAGATGGCCGTCAGCCCTGAGAATATCGAGTTGGTGCGCCGCGGCATGCGTCAGACCGTAACCAGCGGTACGGCGTGGCGTTGGACCTTTGAGGATGTTGCCGTAGCTGCCAAGACGGGCACGGCCGAGTACACCAAGCTCGATGAGCATGGGCAGCTGATCATGGATCAGCACGGTTATCTGCCAACCCATGCCTGGTTCACTGCTTTTGCGCCCTATGACGACCCCGAGATCGTGTTGGTCGTCTTCTTGGACGATGGCGGCGAAGGCTCTCAGTACGCCCTGCCCGTGGCAGAGAACATGCTGCGAGCCTATTTCGATATCCCGCAACCAGAGACAGAAACAGAGCTGGGACCCTAAAGGTGGTGAGCTGATGGATGGAGCGATCTCGATCAAGGGCACGCGTGAGGGGCTGACGATCACGTTGGGCGGTGGCGACACGCAAAAGCTATATGAGGACCTATCCCGCCATCTCAAGCTACAGGGGGCCTTTTTTCGCGGCGGCGTGGTGGCGTTGGATGTCGGCAAACGTTCCCTGGATGCACAGCGCCTCTGCTCTTTTCGGGATCTTTTGGCACAGCATACCATGACGTTGCGCACAGTCGTGACTGCTGATCCAACAACGCTGAACGTAGCCGACGAGATGGGCCTGCGCGCCATCGGCGCCGAGGTGCTCGACGAGCCCGAGCCGCAGCCGCAGCCTCCTGCGCCGGCAAAGCCCAAGCCCGTCGCGCCCCCGCCCCTGGCTCCAAGCCCAAGCATGTCGCGCGTCGAATCGATCGCCCGAGACGACTCGCGTGGTCTCATCGTCAAGCGGCGGGTGCGGGCGGGGCAAATCGTACGCCATCCGGGTAGCGTCGTCGTCATCGGTGATGTCAATGTCGGCGCCGAGATCATCGCCGGGGGCGACGTCATTGTATGGGGGAGACTCAGGGGCACTGTGCACGCCGGCTATCCCGATGACTCTTGCGCCATGGTCTGTGCCCTGGACCTGGCGCCTCTACAATTACGCCTGGGCAAGCACATTGCGCGGCCAGAAGAGGCCGCCAGCGAACGCGGAACCATCTATCCCGAGGTTGGGCGTGTGCGCGATGGCGCTATCATAGTCGAGCGCTGGTCTGGAATCCATTGGGGGAACTAGGGTGACACAAACACGGGTGATCACCGTCACCTCTGGCAAGGGGGGCGTGGGCAAAACAACAACAACCGCCAACCTGGGCGTCGCCCTGGGCAAGCTGGGGTATCGTGTCGTCGTGATCGATACCGATATCGGGCTGCGGAACTTGGATGTATTGATGGGTCTCCAGAACCGCATCATCTATGATATGGTCGATCTGGTGGAGGGACGCTGTCGCCTTCAGCAGGCCCTGATTCGCGATCGGCACATCGAGGAGCTCTATCTGCTTCCCGCTGCCCAGAGTCGCGACAAGTCGGCGGTGAGCCCCGCCGATATGGTCCGCATCTGCGATCAGTTGCAGGGCGACTGCGACTTTGTCCTGATCGATTCTCCGGCTGGCATCGAACTGGGCTTTCGCAATGCCATCGCCGCTGCCCAAGAGTTTATCCTCGTGGCCACGCCTGACCCATCCTCAGTGCAGGATGTGGATCGGGTGTTGGGGATTCTCGAATCGCAGGGCCGCTCCCAGTACAGCCTGATCATCAACCGCGTCAGGCCAGATCTGGTGCGTCGCAAGCTGATGGCCAGCCCCGCGCAGATGCTCGACACACTGGCGATTCCCTTGCTCGGTATTGTGCCCGAGGCTGAGGATGTGATCATCTCCAATGGCAAGGGTATCCCCGTAGCCCACGACGAGCACTCGCTCATTGGCCGGGCATTCAGCAACACCGCACAAAGACTCCTCGGCGAAAGCGTGCCTTTTATTCCATTGCTTCATGGGCGCAAGAGTTTATGGAGCCGGTTGGACCCTCGCCGGTTCCTTCGCTCTAATTAGAGAGAAAAATGTTTTCCCTTCGCCGCTTTGATTGGCTTATCTTTATCCCCATGGTGGCCATCGCCGCTATCGGCGTAGCCATGGTATACAGCGCCTTTGAAATCTCGCTGCCAGGCGGCCCACGCCCAGGTCTCGAGAACTTTGCCCTGCGCCAACTCCTGTTTGCCGGCATTGGCCTGGTAATCTACCTTGTGGCTGCAAGCCTGGACTATCATGTATGGATTGCCAGCTTCCGCTGGCTCTATCTACTCGTGATTGCCATGCTTCTGGTAACCCTGGCTATTGCCGATCCGACCTTTGGGACGCGGGCCTGGCTCAACCTGGGCATCTTTGGCATTCAGCTCTCCGAGCTCGGCCGAATCTTTATGATCGTCGTGTTGGCGCGAACTCTCGGCGTCGAGTCGCATAGACTGGAGAACGCTGGCCCATTCCTCATATCAGGGATGCTTGTTGCCCCCACCATCATTCTCATCTATTTGCAGGTGGACTTTGGCATGGCGCTCATGATGGGCACTATCTGGCTCGGTATCGTCTTTCTTGCCGGCGTGCGTTGGAGGCACCTGGCAACGATCGCCATGGGTGCAGCGACCATCATCCCTTTGGGTTGGTTCCAGCTCGAGGAGTATATGCGTGGTCGAGTCTATCACTTTTTGTACCCGGGCCACGACCCATCGGGCGCCAGCTACAACGTCAACCAGGCGCTCATCAGCATCGGTTCGGGGGGCTGGTGGGGCAAGGGATTTGGGCAGGGCACCCAGAGCCAGCTCCACTTTTTGCGTGTGCGCCACACAGACTTTATCTTTTCGGTTTTCTGTGAAGAGTTTGGCTTTATCGGCGCCATGCTCCTCATCCTCCTGTTTGCCGTTCTGATCTTTCGTCTGATCCGCGTCGCCGATAGCGCCCGGGATCGGTATGGGCGCCTGATTGCGGGAGGCGTGGCGGTGAGTCTCTTTGCCCAGGTGTTCATCAATCTGGCGATCAATGCCAATATCCTGCCCGTTACCGGTCTGCCGCTTCCTATGATAAGCTATGGAGGTAGCTCTTTGATCACCTCCATGTTTGCGCTGGGCATTGCCCAGAGTGTATCGCAGCGCCGCAAGCCGCCCGATAATCCGTTGCTCTAGAACTGTACGAGGGAGAGACCATGACGAATGCGAACGTACGTGTGCGCTTTGCCCCCAGCCCCACGGGATACTTTCACTTGGGCAGCGCCCGTACTGCTCTGTACAACTGGCTATTCGCTCAACACACGGGCGGTTCGTTCATACTGCGTATCGAGGATACTGACCGCACCCGCTATCACCCCGAGGCGCTGCCCGATCTGCTCGATAGCCTGCGCTGGCTGGGCTGGTTCTGGGACGAGGGGCCCGAGGTGGGCGGTAGCTATGGCCCGTACTATCAGTCGGACCGCGCTGAACTCTATCGCCAGTACGCCGATCAACTGATCCAGGATGGCAAGGCCTATCGCTGCTATTGCACACCCGAGCGTCTGGCCGCTCTACGCGAGGAGCAGCGCCGAGAACGCTTCAAGCCCGGGTATGATCGGCGCTGCCGTTACATCACCAGCGCTCAGATCGCCGAGTTTGAGGCACAGGGTCTACGATCGGTGGTGCGGCTCATGACGCCTACAGAGGGGCAGACGGCTTTTGAGGATCTGTTGCGTGGACGCATCGTGGTGGAAAACGCCGAGCTGGATGACCTCGTTCTGCTCAAGTCCGATGGCTATCCCACCTACCATCTGGCCAACGTGGTTGACGACCATCTGATGCAGATCAGCCATATCCTGCGCGGCGAGGAATGGCTCCCCTCAGTGCCCAAGCACGTGCTCCTATACGACGCCCTGGGCTGGTCGATCCCGGCACAGGTCCATCTGCCCACGATCCTGGACCCCTCGGGCAAGGGCAAACTGAGCAAGCGCCGGCAGAGGGGCCCTGGCGAGGCGGAACGGCTCACCTTTATCCACGAGTTCCGCCAGACGGGCTACCTACCCGAGGCCATGACCAACTTTTTGGCCCTGGTTGGTTGGGCCTATGATGCCGAGACCGAACTCTTTACGCGCGATGAGTTGATCCGCTACTTTGATCTGGACGATGTCAGCAAGTCGCCCGCTGCCTTTTCCTATGAGAAGCTCGATCATATGAACGCCGTCTATATCCGGGGCCTGGGCGACAATGACCTGGCCAACCGGCTGCTACAAATCCTGCGCCGGGCGGGCTTGGATGCCGACTATGGGCGCATTCTGCAGTTCGCACCGTTGGTCAAAGAGCGCCTGCGAACCCTATCCGACGCTGTCGATCTGCTAGACTTTGCCTTTGTCGACGGCCACATGCCTGATCCCGACACGCTCGTACAAAAGGCCATGGGGGTCGATGGCACGCGCCAGGCCCTCCGCGAAAGCGCCAAGGCGCTCTACGAGCTTCCCTCCTTTGATGAGGAGGCCATCGAAGAGACGCTACGAGGCCTGGTTGACGCCTCGGATTTCAAGATCCGTGACTATTTCGGCGCGCTACGCGTCGGGCTCACAGGCAAGCGCGTTTCGCCCCCCCTGTTCGAGACCATGGCCATCCTGGGGCGTCAGGATACAGTTCAGCGCCTGCGACGGGCGGCCGATGCCCTGGACGCAGCAGAGTAGTGGTACGGCTGTCTATCGACCCACACAAGCGTCTATGCCAGATCTAAAGCTCAGTTCGCAACTCGCCTATGCCCGAGAGCATCTCGACAACGGCTTGGCCGACCAGGCCGTGCAGGTGTGCCGACGCATCCTGGAAACCTTCCCCCAGTGCGTGGAGGCCTATATCGTACTGGGCCAAGCCCTGCTCGCTCTCGACAAGCCTGCCCGTGCCGCTGACCTGCTTCGACGCGCCTGGAGCGCCTGCCCGGCAAACCCGTCTGCCAGCCTGGGGATGGCTTTCGTGGCAGAACGACAGGGTCAGGTGGCCCTTGCCCAAGCCTGGAGGAAACGCGCCGCCGAGATGGAGGGCAGAGCGCAAGCCATCGAGGATCTGGCGTCTGCCTCACTTACACGCCCGGCTCTATGCTATGCCTGGCTGCGTCAGGGGATACATGATCGTGCGGCACGCGAACTCACCGCCCTGATCGCCGAAAACCCGCCACGCTATGATCTCCAGGTGACCCTGGCCCAGGCACTATGGCAATCCGGGGATGAACAAGAGGCCGCACAGCTCTCGCAGCAGATCCTCGAGTCCCACCCATACTGCCTCGTGGCGCTTTTGATCGCAGGCGCGTTCTGGCTGCACACCGAGCATGACAAGCAGGCCCGCGACTGGCTCGCCTCGGCACAGGCCCTCGATCCAGAGAACGCCGCGGCCCAAACGCTCCTGGGGGCTGCTTCTCCATTGCCCCCACGCAGCGCCCGGCTGCCGTTTCGAGAGACAGATGCCCCCCCGCTGGATCTGCCCTATGATGAGGATGAGCAAGATCTGGCGGATGATGACTGGCCTGAAGGAGATGCATTTTCCCCTTTTGCAGGGTATAGTACGAGCTGAGCCATAGTGGGGACCAGAACCCAAGACATTGACAAACACCAAAGCAGGAGGGGATGTTCCATGGAGAGAACACTGGTCATCATCAAGCCGGATGCAGTGCAGCGCGGACTCATCGGAGAGATCACAGGGCGCCTAGAAAACCGTGGCCTCAAAGTAGTCGGCGTCAAGATGATGTGGATCAACCGCGAGTTGGCCGAGCGCCACTATTGCATCCACAAGGACAAATCATTCTACGACAACCTGATTGCCTACATTACCTCGGCGCCGGTGGTGGTACAGGTATGGGAGGGGCCCAAAGCCATTGAGATCGTACGACATACGTTCGGCGCCACCCAGCCCCTCGACGCCAATCCAGGCACCGTTCGCGCTGACTTTGGCATGCAGGCAGAGCGCAACCTGAGCCATGCGTCTGATGGCCCCGAGACGGCGGCCTCCGAGATCGCCAACTTTTTCGAGCCCGACGAGCTCGTGGAATGGACTCGCTGCACCGATCCCTGGATAATGCTCAAAGAGCGGGGCGCCGCAGACTGATCAGCTTGGGCACGAGCTAGGCGATGCGCACCACGGTCTTGGCGGCGCCCCATAACTCTTCTAATCGATAAAAGCTGCGCTGTTCGGGTGAAAACAGGTGGATCACCACGGCTCCATAGTCAAGCAGGAGCCAGCCAGAGGACGCGCCTTCGACGGCCAGGGGACGAGTGGAGTGTTGTTCGCGCATCTGCTCGGTGACCTGCTCCACAATCGCCCGGCGCTGACGCTCGGATTCACCCGTAGCGATGATAAAAAAGTCGGCGATGGTGGTCACCTCAGAGATGTCCAACAGCACGATATCTGAGGCCATCACACCCGTCATGATGTCTATGATGGTGCGTGCCATTTCGTTAGGTTCCAGAGTACTACTCCTGTGGTATGATCATGTGCCACATGTGGACTCGTTGGATTGTGGATTGATTGTACCATAGCCCCATTTCAGCGTAAACTGGCTTGATAAGAATGCTGTGTGGCCCGCTCCATCTCGAGGAGCGGGCCTCGCGACCGGGTCATGGTGGGAGGGTGCCTGTGCGACAAGCCGAAGTCCAGACTCGCTTTCTCAAGAGTTTTGCCCGCCTGTTTCCCCAGTTCAAGTTCCGGGGTATCCGGCATTTCCCCGCACGCTCCCGCGATCCTTTTCAGTTCGCCCTGCGTCTGGCCGTGGGTCAGCCCGAGGTCCTGATCGACATACTGTGCGTGATTCTGCCTACGGGCGATGCGAGCGAGGTACGCCGTTTTTTGTCCCAGATCGCCCAAGCCGAGCTGGACCTTGCCCAAGAGCAGGCTTTGCCGGTGCTGGTGGCGCCTCAAATCAACCGCGAGGCCCAGGCCCTCTGCCGCGAGATGGGCGTCGGCTATTTCGACCTGGCAGGCAATGCCGGCATGCAAACCGAAAACATCCTGATCCAGATTAGTGGGGACCGTGACGAGCCCGAGCCCAAGCGTACCATTCAGACGCCCTTTGAGGGAAAATCCGAGCGCGTGGTGCGGCGCCTGCTGCTGGAGCCGGGTCGCATCTGGACCATGCGCGACCTGGCCCAAGCCGCTGAAGTGAGCCTCGGCCTCGCCAGCATGGTTACCACGGCCCTCACCGAGATCGGTGGCGTGCTCAAGGGCCGCACCGGTCTCTCTGTCCTGAGCCCCGGTCTGTTGCTCGATGCCTGGTCTGACCGCTACGATCTGCGCCGCAGCCCTTTTCGCGCCTGGCGCTCTGACAAGGACGCCAGTCTGTTGCAGGTAGAGATGGGTAGTTTGCGCCTAAAGCATCCTGAAAAGGGCGCCCTGACCCTTTGGTCAGGGGCCCAGCGCCTCTTGCCCTTTGAGGAGCCGAACAACCATGTCGCCCTGTATTGGGCAGGCGAGCCCGAGGCCCTGGCTGAGCGACTGCGCCTGTCCGAATCCACAGGACGTACAGTGGTCTTTATCTTTCAGCCATACGATGAGGGTGTCTTTTGGGAGGCCAAACGCTATCGCGACGGCGTAATCGTGGCTCATCCGCTCCAGATCTACCTGGATCTGGCCTCGGGTGACGAAAAAGAGATGCTTCTGGCTCAGCGAGTGCGCGAACGCTTCCTGGAGCGCTGAGATGTGGCGGGCGACACAGCCTGCCGCCGACAGATATCGACAATGAACATCTCTAGCGCCAGAATTGGCTCCATCTGGCCTGTCTTGATGCCCTGATCCACCTCGAGGGCGCGCTGCATCAGGTTGGCCAGCTCGTCCAGCCCAAACTGAGCGCTCTGCTTGAGCAGTTTTTCCACCACAAAGGGGCGTAGCCCCAGCGCCTTGCCGATACCGGCAGGCGGCAGCCCCTCGTTCTCGCGCAGATCCTTGGCCGACAGAAGGAGGCGTATCTGCCGCACGATCATGGTCAGCAAATAGAGCGGGTTGGCGTCATCATTTACGAGGGTATGAAAGAATCGTAGCGCCGCGCGGCGCTCTTTGAGGCCTAACGCATCCACCATGCCAAAGATGTCGGTCTGGGGCCAGGTGCTCGCCAGCATGCGCACGTCCTCAACCGTCAGGGGGCGCTCATAGGCGGCCCAGCCCGCCAACTTGGCCAGCTCCTGATCCAGTGCCCGCAGGTCATTGCCCACCTGCTCGATCAGCAGCTCGATGGCCCGCGGCTCGATGCCAACATCGTGGGATCCGGCGCGCTGCGAAACCCAGCGTCGGAGCTCGTTGCTCCCAGGCGGCAGCTTCTCGTACTCAAGGATGTGCCCCTCGGACAGGTCCTGCACCCTTTTCAGTAGGGGGTTGTTCTTATGCAGGCTCCCCGACTCGACGAACAAGAGCCGGGTGGTCTCGGGCATGGTCGGGAGATAGGCTGCCAGCCGCTCGGCCTCTTGGGCGCCACCGGCCCGTTGGAAGCGTTGCAGCATATCGTGTACGATCACCATGCGGCGCTGAGTGAGAAAAGGCAGCGTATTGCAGGCGTTGATCAGCTCTTCCAGCGCCAGATCTCGGCCGTCCAGGCTGGTGGTGTTGAGGTCGCCCAGGTCCTCTTTGGCCATACGGGCGCGCAGACTGGCTACCGCCTCTGAGCGGGTGAACTCTTCGTCACCGTAAAAGATATAGAACATGCTACTCGTGAGAGATGTACACGCGATGGATCGGCATCCCGTTGCGCATGTGCCGCCGTATACTGACAATCCGCGCCCCCTCCAGATCGACGCTGGTAAAGAGGTGCACCTGAGCGGCGCGGCTGAGCGGCTGGCCAAGAGCAGCGACTGCGCCTATCATAGGGAGTGTCAGCATCGAAAGGAGACCGTGACGCCTACGCTTGCTGGCGGATGACACAATGCCATAGGCGGCGCCCGCCAATAGCATATGGACGGCCATGTTCGTCCCACATCGCGGATGCACGGCTAGGCCGGGTTGGCCCGAACGTAGCGCATTTAGGCCCGCTTGGGTGGCGCGCGCCAGAGTCTCGGTGTCGACATGACCATACATGATAAAGCCATCCCAATCGCTGCGGGCCACCAGACGTAGTGGCTGTGGGAGGCGTCCCAACTGATGCATCGCAGCATGTTCGATGGCATGATTGCGGCGAAAGCGTTCAAAGAGTGAGACCGTCATTCAATCACCTCGTGGGTTGATCCGATCCATGATGCGCATCTTGGGAACAGCTTTTCTCAGGCTGCCAACAGTATAGCATAACCTATACCGATTCATCGCACGCCATCCGTCTGCATGAACGCACCATGCCCGCATTCTGATGCGTCACGCATTCTGATGCGTCAGAGTCCACTGTTTGTTCGAGCGCTCGAGGAGGAGAGCCTATGGATCAGATCAAGATTGTGATGAGCGACCTGCATCTGGGGGCCGGATATGCTCATGAAGGCAACCGGCTGGAGGATTTCGATCAGGACGAGGCCTGGGCCGAGCTGCTCAGGCGCCTGAGCGCCGAAAGCCAGCGACGGCGGGTGCCCATGGAGCTGATTCTCGCAGGCGATATATTCGAGTTCCTGCAGGTCCCGGCCCTGCCGGAGGA
>SLPC01000045.1 GCA_007132185.1 Anaerolineae bacterium
CGCCCCGCAGCGCCAGCACCTTGGTGATGGCCGCGGTCAAGCTCGTCTTGCCGTGGTCTACGTGCCCGATCGTCCCCACATTAACGTGAGGCTTGGTGCGCTCAAATACTGCCTTTGCCATCTGTTTCTCCTTCTCCCGTATAGCCAGCCCTATTCCGAAGGGCCCATGTCGCCAAGCGCAAACGTTAAAAGTATACGAATGTAAGTCCTCTTGGCAAATCCAACGCTCTTGACTTGTCTGACACAAGATCTAGTAATCTGTGCCAAGGATGCGGCTCGACACCTCGACGGGTACCTGTGCGTAATAGTCAAACTCCATTGTAAACGAGCCACGCCCCTGGGTACCCGATCGCAGGTCTGTCGCATAGCCAAAGGTCTCTGCCAGCGGGATATGCCCACGAATGGCATGCATCCCGCCTGTCCGTGGCTCCATGCCCTCGATCTCGCCACGCCGGGCACTCAGGTCGCCGATCACATCACCGGTGCTTTCCTCAGGGGCCAGCACCTCGATCTTCATGACCGGCTCCAACAGGATAGGCTGGGCCTCACGGGTTGCCTTGCCAAAGGCCGTCACAGCTGCCGTCTGCAGCGCTCCCTCGCTACCCTGCTCATCTTCATAGTCAACATCCAGCAAGGTAGCCTGCACATCCACCAGAGGATAACCTGCAATCGCGCCCCCGGCCATGGCGTCGTTCAGCGAACGCTCGATCTCGGCCAGCATTGCATTGGACAGCCGCCCCGGCATCAGGTTGTTGACAAAGCGAAAGCCTTGCCCCCGCCCCGACGGTGCCACCTCTAGCTTGACACGCGCATAGAGCGTACGATTGCCCCGCTGCGCCGTGAACTCGGACTCGCCCACCGCTGTCGTGGTGATGCTCTCCCTATACGCGACCTGCGGTCGTCCGACTCGGGCCTGCACCTTGAACTCGCGGACCATCCGATCTACAAGGATCTCGAGATGCAATTCGCCCATGCCCGAGATCAGCGTCTGGCCAGTGTTTTCATCGGTGCCCACGCGAAAGGTCGGGTCCTCATCGGTGAGCGATGCCAGAGCCTGCAGCATGCGCGCCTCGTCGGCGGCCGAGTTCGGCTCGATGGCCACATAGATCACCGGCTCGGGAAAGCTGATCGACTCGAGAATGACGGGGTCATCACGGTCGCATAGGGTATCCCCGGTAAAGGTGAACTTGAGCCCGCCGAGGGCGGCAATGGAACCCGCCGGTACCGAATCCACCTCTTCACGCCGGTTGGCGTACATCTGAAGAGGACGGGTAACCCGTTCTTTGCGGTCTTTGGTCGAGTTGTGTGTGGAAGTGTTGGCTTGGAGCGTGCCAGAATAAACGCGGAGGTAGGCTAATCTTCCCACAAATGGGTCGGTTACGATCTTGAAGACGAGCGCTGCGAGAGGCCCGTCAGGATCGGCATGCCGCACCACCTTCTCACCTGACTCGGGATAAAGCCCCGTGATGGGGGGCACATCCAGCGGTGAAGGAAGATAGTCTACAATGGCGTCCAGAACCGGCTGTACGCCCCGATTGCGCAGCGACGCACCGCATAACACCGGTACGAGCTGGTTATCCAGGGTTGCCTTGCGCAACCCCTGGCGCAATTCCTCAGCGCTCAAATCCCCTCCGTCCAGGTACTTGGCGAGCAAGACGTCATCCGTCTCGGCGATGGTCTCCACCAATACCTGTCGAGTCTCCTCTACCTGCTCCGCGAGTTCTTCGGGAACGGGTAACCGTTGCGGTTCCGCTCCCAAGTCATCCCGGGAAACTAGAGCCACCCGATCGATGAGATCGACGACTCCTTCGAAGGAGGATTCGGCGCCGATAGGCACCTGTATCGCTACAGGTACAGCTTCCAGGCGCTCGCGTATCATTTCGATACAGCGCCAAAAGTCGGCCCCGGCCCTATCCATTTTGTTAATGAAGCAGATTCGCGGAACGTGAAACCGATCCGCTTGCCGCCAGACCGTCTCGGACTGGGGCTCTACACCCTGAACGGCATCAAAGATGACTACCCCGCCATCCAGCACGCGCAAACTGCGCTGCACCTCGGCGGTAAAGTCAATGTGCCCGGGCGTATCAATGATGTTAATACGATGATCTCGCCAGAAGCAAGAAACGGCTGCGGAGGCGATAGTGATGCCTCGCTCGCGCTCTTGCTCCATCCAGTCGGTGACGGTTGTCCCCTCATCGACATTACCCAACCGGTAGGTCCTGCCTGTATAAAACAGGATCCGCTCGGTAGTTGTGGTCTTGCCCGCATCAATATGGGCAATGATCCCTATGTTACGCACATGATCTAGCGGCTTGTCTTCTTGCACCGATCTTCCACCTTGTTGCGAAACGCATGGCCCAAGGATCGAGCAACAGATGGATCGCCAAGCTGGAAATCGGTCAGAGCATCAAAGGGCCGCCGGCGCGCAAACCTTACCAGCGGTAGTGAGCAAACGCCTTGTTGGCCTCGGCCATACGGTGCGTGTCCTCGCGCCTCTTGACGGCGTTTCCAGTATTCTGAGCGGCATCCATAAGCTCGTTGGCCAGCTTGTCGGCAAAGCTATTGCCTGGCCGTCCCCTCGCAGAGGTCAGGATCCAACGCATTGCAAGAGAAGTCCTGCGATGTGGTGCGACTTCCACAGGAACCTGATAGGTTGCACCACCCACGCGGCGGGGCTTGACCTCGATTACAGGGGCCACGTTGCGCATAGCCTGCTCGAAAACTTCCAGAGGCTCGCGCCCGGTCCTCTCCTCTATGGCACCCAATGCATCATACACCAGGCTCTGCGCCACGCTCTTTTTGCCGTCTTTCATCACATTATTGATAAAGCCGGCCAATAGGACGCTATTGTACTTGACATCTGGTTCTACGACCCTACGAGGCGGCCGATATCGTCTCGGCATCCTGATCCTCCCTAGAGCTAAACGAGAAACTTGGCTCAGGCCCACGTTCACGGCATATAAGCCGTAAAGCTACCTGGGCCTCTTGGTTCCATACTGCGAACGGCCACGTGCCCGCCCCTCGACTCCCGATGCATCCAGCGCGCCGCGCACAATATGATAGCGGACGCCGGGCAAGTCACGCACACGCCCACCGCGCACCAACACCACCGAGTGCTCCTGCAGGTTATGCCCCTCACCGGGGATATACGCAGTCACTTCGACGCCGTTGGATAGACGAACACGGGCGATCTTGCGAAGCGCCGAGTTGGGCTTTTTGGGCGTCATGGTCCGCACCAGGGTGCATACCCCTCGCCTCTGCGGAGCACCCCTCTTGGCCTGGCTCATCTCGCCCTTTTCCGCGTTGTACGAATAGCTCAAAGCAGGTGCTTTTGGCTTGTTCTTTGAGGCCTTGCGCCCCTTGCGAACGAGTTGATTGATGGTCGGCAAGTTGTTCCTCCTGTACCGCGCGCCTTGAGGCGCGTTTTCACTCACGAAGAAAGAGTATACTCCGAGACAGATTATCTGTCAAGGTCACTTCTTTTCCTGTTGATGCTCTGGCGATTCTCTACTTAGGACGATGGGCCGAATCCCAATCCGAACCCCAGGTTCGGTAGGACATCCACCGCCTCGCCACGCCCGAACTGGATGCGCTCACCGTTGGCGTTGGTCACCTCGACCGACAGCCCCAGCGCCTGCAACTCTTTGACCAGCACCCGGAACGACTCGGGGATGCCAAAACCGTCGATGGGCTCACCCTTGACGATGGCCTCATAGGTCTTGACGCGCCCCGTCACATCGTCGGACTTGATGGTCAGCATCTCCTGGAGCGTGTAGGCGGCGCCATAGGCCTCCAGGGCCCAGACCTCCATCTCACCAAAGCGCTGCCCACCAAACTGAGCCTTGCCGCCCAGCGGCTGCTGGGTAACCAGCGAGTAAGGGCCAGTTGAGCGCGCATGGACCTTGTCCTGCACCAGGTGCGCAAGCTTGAGCACATAGGTGATGCCCACCGTCACCGACTGATGATAAGGCTCGCCGGTCTTGCCATCGTACAGGATCACCTTGCCCGTGGTGGGCAGAGGCAGCCCTGTCTCTCGGCTCACAGCCAAAGCTCGCTCATTGACCTGATCTCGATCCAGACCCTCGGCGTTCTCACCCTCATCCTCCAGCCACAGGCGCAGACAGACCTCGCGCGCCAGATCGTCCATTTCCGCCCGCTCTTCGGAGGTTCTACCCATATTATGGTAGGCCAGCAGCCCATTGGGCTCGTATCCCTTTTCCTGCAGCCAGTACTCGAGCCACGTTCGCCGCGCCCGCACCCGATCTTCCAGGATGCGGTCGATCTCATCGGGATCCATGCCACGCTCATACAGATACTCGCCCAAGAAGATACCACGGGCCTCGGCGTCATCACGCAGGCTCTCGACATCGACCTCATTCTCCTTGAGGAAGGGCCATGTCTGCTCGCCCAGATTGTGCCAGGCGCGATCGATCAGCCAGGCGCGCGCCAATTCGGCTGCGATCTCGGCCTCCGTGGCACCGTCAGAGGTCGGCGTCGAAACGCGGATACCGAGCCGGTCTGCCGCCCATCCCAGATGGGTCTCGAGAATCTGGCCCACATTCATGCGGCCGGGCACACCCAGCGGATTCAGGATGATCTCGATGGGCGTACCGTCTTCCAGGAAAGGCATATCCTCGATGGGCACCACTTTCGAGATGACGCCCTTGTTCCCATGGCGACCGGCGATCTTGTCACCCTCGGTCAGCTTGCGGCGCTGGGCCACGCTAACGCGAACGGCGCGCTCTACGCCGGCGGCCATTTCGCGGCTCTCGTCGCGATCAAAGACCTTGACCTCGACGATCTTGCCCTCTTCACCATGCGGCAGCCGCAGCGATGAATCGCGCACATCGCGGGCCTTTTCGCCAAAGATGGCGCGCAGCAGCTTTTCCTCAGGGGTCAGCTCGGTCTCGCCCTTGGGTGTGATCTTGCCCACCAGCACATCATTGGCGCGCACGTCGGCGCCCACATAGATGATGCCTTCCTCGTCGAGGTTCTGCAGCACCTCTTCACCCACATTAGGAATGTCACGCGTGATCTCCTCGGCACCCAACTTGGTATCGCGGGCTTCCACCTCGTACTTTTCCAAATGGATCGAGGTGAACTTGTCGTCCCGCACCACCGCCTCGCTGATCAGGATGGCATCCTCAAAGTTGCCACCCTCCCAGGACATGAAGGCGCACAGGACGTTCTGGCCCAGGGCCAGCTCACCCTGCTCGGTGGACGACGTATCCGCGATGACCTGGCCTGGCATGACATGGTCGCCCTTGGACACGACGGGCCGCTGATCGATGGAGGTGGACTGGTTCGAGCGATTGTGCTTCCGAAGCTCATGGACCTCACGGCCATCCTCGCCCTCGATCTCGATACGCACACTGGTGACGCTCACCACCTCGCCCTCGATCCCGGCCGTAACGACCTGACCCGAGTCCAGCGCCGCCACGTACTCCATGCCTGTGCCAACAACAGGGGCCTCAGGCCGGATCAAAGGCACCGCCTGCCGCTGCATGTTCGAGCCCATGAGGGCGCGGTTGGCATCATCATGCTCCAAGAAGGGGATCAGCGCTGCCGAGACACCCACGATCTGCTTGGGCGAGACATCCATGTACGACACTCGGTCGATAGAATCGATTACAAACCGGTCATACACACGGGCCGAAATCCGGTCAGCGATGAACTGTCCCAGTTCATCAATAGGGGTGTTGGCCTGCGCCACCACATAGCGCTCTTCCTCATCGGCCGAGAGATAGTCGATGCGCTCCGTGACATAGGGGCGCACGGGCCACTGCTCGCGGCCCAACGTCACCATACGCTCGGCCAACTCCTGGGTGATAACATCGCCAGCCTCGGCCAGCACCTCGTCGGTTTCCTCATTCACCACCCTGTCACGCAGGATGCGTCCCACCAGTCGTTCCACATCGTTGGGGCATACGCGCGCCACACGGCGATAGGCAGTCTCGATAAAGCCATACTCGTTGACCTCGGCGTAGGTAGCCAGGCGGCCAATCAGGCCGATGTTGGGTCCCTCGGGCGTCTCGATGGGGCAGATGCGCCCATAGTGGCTGTAGTGCACGTCGCGCACATCAAAGCCAGCGCGGTCGCGCTTGAGGCCGCCGGGCCCCAGGGCCGACAGGGTTCGCTTGTGGGTCAGCTCATCCAGCGGATTGGTCTGCTGCATGAACTGGGAGAGCTGGCTGCCGCCAAAGAATTCTCGCAGTACCGCCACCACGGGGCGCACATTGATCAGTGAGATGGGCGAGAGCTGGTCCGGGTCGCGGATACTCATGCGCTCACGCACCACGCGTTCCATGCGCAGGAACCCGACCCGAAGCTGGTTCTGGATCAGCTCGCCCACAGTCTTGATACGACGATTGCCCAGATGATCGATATCATCCGGGTCTTCCATGCCGTTGTTGACGGCGATGATGCGCGCCACAATACCCACAAGGTCCCTCTTGGTCAGGATGCGATGCTCCACGGGGATATCCAGCCCCAGGCGACGGCTCAACTTGTAGCGCCCCACCCGGCCCAGGTCATAGCGGCGGTCATTAAAGAGCAAAGTCTCCAGATAGGACTTGGCGTTCTCCAGCGTGGCGGGGTCGCCCGGACGCATGCGCCGGTAGAACTCGGAGATGGCGTCCTCGGCGTTGCGCGTCGAATCCTGCTCCATCGTCGTGCGAATATAGGAGCGATCTGGCGCATCATCTACCGTCTCGAACAGCGCCAACAGCTCTTCATCGCTGCCTTCGTGAATCCCCACATCGTCAATACCATCAGACACGGCACCCAAAGCTCGCAACAAGATCGTCACAGGTATCTTGCGCTTGCGGTCCACCTTGACCGAGACCACCTCACGGCGGCTGGTGTCAAACTCGAGCCATGCTCCACGGTCGGGAATCAGCTTGGCCATGCACATCTGGCGACCGGTTGTGCGATCCTCTTCCAGGGTGAAATAGGCCCCGGGGGAGCGAATCAGCTGGCTGACCACGACGCGTTCGGCCCCGTTGATAATGAACGTGGCGTTCTCCGTCATGATGGGGAAATCGCCCATGTAGACATCCTGCACGATCGGCTGGTCAGTCTCTCGATTATAGAGAAGGACTTTGACATAGAGTGGCGCCGCATAGGTTATCTCACGTTCGCGGCAGTCTTCTTCAGTATACGGGGGCGCCTCAAAATGAAACTCGAGGCCAAATTCGCTATTCACCTGCTCGTCAAACCCCGGAAAGTGCATTTCCAGGTTCTTGTTAAAGCTGATGATAGGCGAGATCTCGCCAAAAAGCTCACGAATACCCTCGGCCTGGAACCAGGCAAAAGACTCTTGCTGAGTCTTGATCAGATCGGGAATATCCAACACCTCGGGGATGCGGGCATAGGACTTGCGAGGGCGCGCATTGCCATTAGCATTGGGCGTCGTACGTACCATGGGTCCTGGAATTGCCATAGTCTATTGTTCTCCTTGCACCTTGACGCTGGTTCTCCGGAGGCCTGTGCGAGTGATGGAATCAATTGCCGAATAAACGCTTGGCCGACACATCACAACCCGCTCGAGCCTTTTCTGGAATCCCTGCCTCGGAATCGTGTATGTCGGACGACACGGAGGATGATACTGGCAGCTACTGGCCAGGTGGATGAATACTGTATCACGTAGATGATACGTCACGCACATGGTGCGTCACGCTCCAAACCGGAACAAATCTAGACGCAATGCGCCAGAATGATGAGGCTGATACGCGAAAAAAGAGTATAGCACAGCTTGCCCAACTGTCAAGTCACACCTGTGTACATTTGACATCCATAGGCCCACCTCTATAATCAGCCTGCTGGGCCAGGGCTAGCTGTCTGCTTGCGAGCTTGCCCCAAGATGCCCTCGCAATGAGCACCCAAAAGGGTGTTTTTCTTTGTCGGGATGCTTGCCCGATCCAACGAGGAGTCCTTTATGAGGCAGCAAGATGGCCGACTGCTCATCCTGATCGTGATTATCGCGGCCTTTTCCGCGTGGGTCTCTTGGCCCAACAACCCTGGGATCAACGTCCGTATTGGCGAGTTTCTTGTCGAGCGCAATATCGATGTGCAGCTGGGCCTCGATCTCCAGGGCGGCATGCAGGTGCTCCTGGAAGCCGACGTCCCTGAGGACGAAGAGGTAGACCCGGCCGCCATGGAGGCCGTACGCGGCATCATCGAGAACCGCGTCGATGGTCTGGGCGTAGCCGAGCCGGTGGTGCAGGCAGTGGGCGCCCGCCGCGTGGTGGTCGAGATGCCCGGCATCCAGGACCCCGAGCGCGCCATCGAAACCCTCAAAGAGACGGGCCTGCTCGAGTTCATCGACACGGGCACCGTAGCCCTGCCGGCCGGCACCGTGGTGCAAACCACGATGGGAGGCCCGGCCCTCGGCCAGGAGCCCCCCGACTCGGACGCAGTCTACAGAACGGTGCTCACGGGACGGAATCTGCGTGGTGCCGCCGTCAACTTTGATCCCGGCACAGGTGCTCCCAGCATCGCCTTTGAGTTCGACAGCGAGGGTGGCGCCATCTTTGGCGCCCACACCGCCGCCAATGTCGGCCGCTATATGTCCATCGTTTTGGACAAGGTCATCATCTCGAGCCCGCAGATCACCACGGCCATCCCCGAGGGCCGCGGTCAGATCAGCGGCAACTTTGGTCTGGAAGAGGCGCGATCCATTGTGCTTCAGTTGCGCTATGGTGCCCTGCCCATCCCTCTGCGCGTCCTCGATACGCGAGCCGTTGGTCCCACCCTGGGGGCCGAATCGGTGGAGAAGAGCACCCGCGCCGGCTTTATCGGGCTGATCGTCGTGCTGACCTTTATGCTGGTCTATTACCGGCTGCCGGGGCTGCTCGCCTGCATAGCGCTGATCATCTATGCGCTGATCACTCTGGCCACCTACAAGCTGATCCCGGTGACCCTGACATTGCCGGGCATCGCCGGGTTCCTGTTATCGGTGGGCATGGCTGTTGACGCCAACATCCTTATCTTTGAGCGCATGCGCGAGGAACTGCGCCAGGGTCGCACGCTGCAGCGCAGCGTCGAGTATGGCTTTCGCCGGGCCTGGTCATCCATCCTGGACTCGAACATCTCTGTGTGGATCACCTGCGTCATCCTCTGGTGGTTCGGCAACAGCTTTGGGGCCAGCATGGTCAAGGGGTTTGCCGTCACGCTGGCGCTGGGCGTCGCCACCAGCATGTTCACCGCGATCACTGTCACGCGCACCTTTGTCCACATTGCCTTTGACCTGGCGGGCGACCGGCTACGCGAGCGCCGCTGGCTGCTGGGCATCTAGGCAATCAAGGAGACGAACCTGTGTTCACGCTGATACAAAAGCGACGCTGGTATTTCATGATCTCGGCCGTTCTGCTGGTGCTCAGCCTGGGGACCCTGGGCTACTCATGGATCACGCGGGGCTCACCGCTGATCCTGAGCATCGATTTTACGGGCGGTTCGCTCTTGGAGCTCGCCTTTGACGAGCCGGTGGTCCCCGAGCGTGCACGGGGCATCCTGGAGGGCGCGGGCTTTCCCGAAGCCACGGTACAGACGGTGGCAGAGGGGCGCCAGATCGTCGTGCGGGCACGCCAGATGGAGATGACCGAAAAAGAGAGCCTGACAGAGGCGCTCGAGGCGGCTTGGGGCGAGTCCACCGAGCTGCGCTTTGAGAGCGTAGGGCCGGTGGTGGGACGAGAGACCACCCGCGCCGCCATCATGGCAATTCTGGCGTCCTCCGTCGCCATCCTGGCATTTATCGCCTTTGCCTTTCGACGCGTACCCAATGCGATCCGCTATGGCGTCTGCGCCATCACCAAGATGTTCCACGACGTGATCATCCTGCTGGGCATCAGCAGCTTTTTGGGATTGATCTTTCACTGGGAGATCGACGCCCTGTTCCTCACCGCCCTGGTGACTGTCGTGGGCTTTTCGATCCAAGACGTGATCGTGGTCTTTGACCGCATCCGCGAGAACAGCACCAAGCGCCGCAACGAGCCCTACGAGACACTGGTCAATCGCAGCCTGTTGGAGACGCTCCACCGCTCGCTGGCCACCGAGCTGAACGCGATGTTCGTCATGATCGCCATTATCTTTTTTGGCGGTGTCACCATCCGCCACTTTATGACCATCATGCTTTTGGGTATGCTTACGGGGACCTATTCGTCGCTCTTTTTTGCCGTGCCGCTCCTGGTGGTGTGGCAGCAACGAGAGTGGGGCCGCATCTTTAGTCCACGTCAGGCCGCCGCTGCCACCTGATCGCGTCCTGCGGCTGCAACAGACCTGGCTTTTCGAGCGCCCCTTGCAGCCAATTTGGGCGGGGCGCTCTGTCATATCGGACTCGGGCGAGCAGACTCGGACGAGCAGACTCGGACGAGCAAGCTCATCCGACTAGGCAGTCGAGAAAGGAGTACGGCAGATGGTGACCTTTGCATCTGAGCTATACGAGCGTCAAGGCATAAAAGGGGACCGGCGCCGCCAGATCGTCCAGGTGCTTCAGGCGGCCCTTGATGCCGTCGACCCTGCTGCCGCCGTCAAACGCTTTGCGCAACGTGATGGCGGGGCCCTCATCGTCGATGGCCATACCTATGACCTGACAACTATCGAGAATATCTATGTCGTGGGCGGAGGCAAAGCCGATGCCCCCATGGCCCAGGCCATCGAGGAGCTGCTGGGCGACCGCATCAGCGACGGCACCCTCAATGTCAAGTACGATCATCTGCTCCCCACCGAGAGAATCACCCTGAGAGAAGCGGGCCACCCCATCCCCGACGATGAGGGCGTGGCCGGCTCCCAGCGCATTGCCGATCTCCTCGAGCAGGCGGGCGAGAACGACCTGGTGCTCTGCCTGATCTCGGGCGGCGGCTCGGCCCTCATGACCCTGCCGGTGGAGGGAGTCACGCTCGATGACATGCAGACCCTCACCAATGCCCTGCTGCGTGCGGGGGCCAACATTGTCGAGATCAACACCATCCGCAAGCATCTGGACCAGCTCAAGGGCGGGAAACTGGCCCGGCTCGCGGCGCCCGCCCGCGTCGTATCCCTCATCCTCTCGGACGTGGTGGGCAATCCCCTCGATTCCATCGCCTCGGGTCCCACTGTCCCCGATACCACCACCTTTGACGATGCCTGGGGCCTGTTGCGACGGTACGACCTGCTCGGCAAGATCCCCGAAAGCATCGAGACCTATCTGCGCCAGGGCGTGGACGGCGAGATCGAAGACAACCCCGGCGAGGGCTCGCCGGTCTTTGAACGCACCCAGAATGTGATCGTGGCCAGCAACGATCTGGCCGCCGAGGCGGGCCAGCAGGCCGCTGCTGAATTGCGTCTGAACACCCTGTTCCTCTCCACCTACGTAGAGGGTGAAGCGCGTGAGGTGGGCAAGGTGTTCGCCGCCATCGGCAAAGAGATTCTCGCCTCGGGGCGACCCATCGGGCGTCCCGCCTGCGTGATCGCCGGCGGCGAGACCACCGTTACGCTGCGGGGAGAGGGCAAGGGGGGCCGCAACCAGGAGATGGCCCTGGCCGCCGCCCTCGCCGTGCAGGGGATCGACGATGTCGCCGTCGTCTGTCTGGCGACCGATGGCACCGACGGGCCCACCGATGCCTCAGGGGCGCTGGCCGAGGGCGACACCATCGCGCGAGGCCGCGAGTTGGGCATGGACCCCTGGGAGTACCTGGAGGACAACAACTCGTATCCCTATTTCGCCTCCCTGGATGACCTGCTCATGACCGGGCCGACCCACACAAACGTCAACGACCTTACCTTTGTGTTCGTCTGGTAGCGGACAGCCCCCAATCAGTTGCCGCGCTCAAGTTGCTGCTGCGCATCGAGCAGCAGCAACTCGACATCCAGGTCCTCCTGAATGCTACGATTGATCGCTATAAACACCGCCTCGCCCACCACCATCAGCTCGGGCGAGAGGTCTGCCGGGACCATGATGATCTGATCAGAAATCTCGCGCGCCCGGTCGGCCACTTGAGAGCCCACAGCTCGCTCAAAGGCCGAGTCCGCGGCCAGGGCCCGGCGTGGTGGGGCCAGCGCCCCAGAGGCCAGAGGATGGCCCGAGAGAAAGCGCGCCAGCGTCAGCGCCTCCTGGGGATACTCCGAGGTGGCGGTCACATAGTAGCCCTCCACATCGGCCAGGGTCCAATCGCCGTTCAGCCGGGGCAGCGGCAGCATCTCCCAATCGGCCGCCCAGGTATAGGACGAGCCCAAGCCGCCGCGATTGCTGTACTGGCCCATCCACAGCCCACAATGTCCCGAGATAAAGGCTTGGCCCACCCCACCCGCATAGGTCCGTCGGATGACCGCTGGCATGGGCGCGACCCCGTAGCGGGTAAAGAGCTCGGTATACCAGCGCGCGGCCTCGATGGTCTCGTTCTGGTCGAGCATAGGGCGCTGGGGGTCATTCAGGTCATCCACGATGCGCCCACCCCATGCATAGATGATGAAAAAGAGATCCCACTGCTCGGGATCGGTACAAAAGCCAAACATGCGCGTATCCAAAGGATCGGATAGCCCGTCGGGGTCATTGAGGGCGTTGGCCAACTCCAGGAACGCAAAGGCGTCCCAGGTCTCGCCTGATGCAGGCAGCCTCAGGCCGAGCGCCCGGACGGCATCCATGTTCACGTATAGCGCCATGATGTCCAGGCCCGCTGGAATGCCCCACTGCTGGCCGCCGATGGCCAGCGACTCCCAGAGACCTCGATAATAGTCGGCGCGAATCGTGTCCCACTCGGCCAGGTGCATGTCATCCAGAGGGCGGAGCAGATCTTGGCGAACAAGGGCCAGCGCCTCGCGATTGTCACGCAAGAGGTCTACCTGGCCCTGCGTCACGCGTTGGCGCAGATCGCTCGCCGAGGTCACCGCGATCGGCTCGACGGTGATGTGGGGATATTGGTCGTGAAACTCGTCCAACAGGGACTCGATCTGTATTCCACCGGCGCGATAGGCAAACCGCAAACTGACGGGTTCGGGCCGCGACCCAATGGCGCCCGGGGTGCAGGCCAAGAGCGGCCCCGCCAGCAGAGAAGCCAACACGCAAGCAAGTATGATGCGCTTCATGAGATACTCCCCCCTGCGCCGTTGCAGAGCATGACATGCGCCGCATGTACCCATGCACTAGGCCCGGATCTGGACCTTTTGCCCTGTCTCGGCGCTCTCGATCGCCCCAAACACCATCGCCAGGCTCTTGACATTGTCGGTTGCCACGGTCTCGGGCACACGGCCCGAGCGCACGCACCGAATAAACTCGCGAATCACGCCGGCGTGACCGCCCACCTTGTCGCCCGGATCATACTCCGGTACCTCGACAGGCGCCAGCGCGGAGCGAAAGTCCCCGGCCTCCGTGACTACCTCTCCCTCGATAAGGGTCGCGCCATCCCAATGCAGGCTCCCCTGCTGGCCGATCAGTTGCCAGTCGCTCTCCCAGGTAGTGTTGAGCCCTTCGGCACACCAGCTCCCCCGATAGGTATAGACCAGGCCATCGGTCATCTCAAAGATGGCAACGGCTGAGGCGTCGCGGTCATACCAGGAGCCAGCGGGGTTCCACTCGTGGCAATAGACCGATACCGGATCGGCGCCGGTGATCAGGCGGGCGGCGTCAAAGGTGTGAATGGCCATGTCCAACAGGAGCACATGGGCCATATGGTCGCGGAACCCGCCAAAGTGGGCCCCCAGTAGGAAATCGCAGTGCACCGTGGTCAGGGGGCCGACGGCCTCACGCTCGACCAGGTGGCGCAGCTGGCGGATATTGGCGTCATAGCGGCGGTTCTGGATCACTGCCAGAATCCGATCGGCCTCCTCAGCGGCATCGATCATCCTGTAAGCATTGTCCATGGTGTCAGCCAGGGGCTTTTCCGTGAGCACATGGCAGCCATGCTCCAGCGCGGCAAGTGTCACCGGCGCGTGAGCCTCGGGGACGGTGCAGTTGAACACCACGTCGGGACGGGTCTGCGCCAGAACTGTCTCCAGATCATCGCTAATCAACGCATCTTCCAGAACGTATTCCTGCGCCCGAGCCCGAGCATTGTCCAGCACGATATCGACGAGCCCAACCATCTCTACCGAATCCATAGCCTGAATGGGCGGCAGCCACGCCTTGGTAATGCCACCGCAACCAACCAGCACAGCACGGGTTTTGTCCGGCATAGTCACCTCTCTGTCTTGTTGTTGACGCCATTCTAGCTTGTTTCAGGTGGTGACTCAACCCCGAGAACAGGGTCTCCAACCTCCTTGCGCCCCCGGGGCTATATGCTAGAATGGCGATTGCAGATATGTCCGAGTTTATGAGGAGCACACAACATGAACAAGAAGACAGTGCATGATATTGATGTTGAGAACAAACGGGTGCTGGTGCGATGCGATTTCAATGTACCCTTGAATGACGAGGGCGTCATTACCAATGATCTGCGCATTCAGGCCGCACTGCCCACCATCCGCTATCTGCTGGAGCACAACGCCGCCGTCATTCTTTGCTCGCACCTGGGGCGCCCCAAGGGCAAGCCGGTGGACAGCCTGCGGCTCGATCCTGTCGCCGATCGGCTGACCACGCTGCTCGACAGGACGGTGCGCAAGCTCGACCAGGTTGTGGGGCCGATGGTCACCGAGGCGGTAGAGGCGATGCATCCCGGTGATGTGCTGCTCTTGGAGAATACACGCTTTGAGGCCGGCGAAGAGGCCAACGATCGCGAGCTCAGCGAGGATCTGGCGGCCCTGGCCGACGTATATGTCAACGACGCCTTTGGCGCCGCACACCGTGCCCACGCCACCACCGTCGGTGTAGCCGAGCTCCTTCCCGCCGCGGCGGGGCTGCTGATGGCTGAAGAGATCGAAATGCTGAGTACTGCCCTCAATGATCCCAAGCACCCTCTGGTGGTGATCCTGGGCGGCGCCAAGATATCAGACAAGATCGGTGTAATCGAGAATCTGCTGACCAAAGCCGAGCACATCCTCATCGGGGGTGGCATGGCCAACACCTTTTTCCGGGCCAAGGGCTATGAGATGGGTGACTCGCTGGTCGAGGAAGGTTCGGTCGATACAGCCCGTGACCTGATGGAGCGTGCCAGCGACAAGCTGGTGCTTCCGGTGGATGTCGTGGTGGCTGATGCTTTTAACGCCGATGCCGAGACCCAGATTGTGGAACCCGACAACGTAGAGAGCGGCTGGCGCATCCTGGATATCGGGCCACGTACCGTCGAACTTTTTACCGAGAACATCTCTGAGGCGGGTACAGTAATCTGGAACGGACCCATGGGGGTCTTTGAGATGGAGCCCTTTGCCGAGGGCACCTTTGCCATCGCCAAGGCGCTGGCCAAAGCCGACGCCATGAGCGTCATAGGCGGGGGCGATTCAGCCTCAGCCGTCGAGGAAGCTGGTGTATCCGAGGCCATCTCTCATGTTTCTACGGGCGGCGGCGCCTCCCTCGAGTTCCTCGAGGGTCGCGAACTGCCCGGCGTAGCCGCACTCGACGACAAGTAACGTCATCGCGAAAAAGTGGGAGCAGATATGGCACACACTATCGAGCAGATCGGAGTGGTTACTGCGGATGATGTCGGACCAGGGATGAATGCGGCCATCCGCAGCGCTGTACGCATGGCTCTGGATCAGGGATGGACGGTTACAGGCATTCGACAGGGGTTTCGCGGTCTGTTGCGCGGCGATTTTATAGAACTCCACTCCCGCTCCGTGGGCCATATCATCGACCTGGGCGGGACCTTTTTAGGCACCTCTGCCGGAGACATCCTTCAGGACAATACGCGCCTGCTAGACGCGTTCGGCACACTGCGCGAAAAGGGCATCGATGGCCTGGTCGTGATTGGCGGTCGCAAGGCACTCCAGGCCGCGTGCGCCCTGGATGAGGGTGGGGTACCCACCGTGGGCATCCCCGCCAGCAGCGAAAACGACATCTGGGGCATCGATGTAGCTATCGGCGTGGATACTGCGCTCAACACCGCCGTCGATGCCATAGATCATATTCAGGATACAGCCCTATCGCAGCACCAGGCCTTTGTTATCGAGGTGCTGGGTCACCGCTCCGGCTATCTGACTCTGATGGCCGGCATAGCCGGTGGGGCCGAGGTGACCTGCATCTCCGAAGCACCCTTTGATCTGGAGGACGTGGCTGAGGAGGTAGCCGCGGCCTACCGGCGCGACAAGGGGCATTGCCTCATTGTAGTCGCCGAGGGAGTCCAGCCCGACGCCCACGCCATCCAGGCCTATCTCAACGAGCACCAGGACGAGACGGGCTTTGCGGCAAACCTGACCATGCTGGGGCACATGCAGAGGGGCGGCACGCCCACAGCCAGGGATCGTTTTCTCGCCACGCGGCTGGGCGCCTCAGCGGCCCAAGCCCTGGCCGATGGTCAGCATGGCATCATCGTGGGCACGCGAGAGAATCGCATCATCTATCGGTCACTGGCTACAGTGATCGCCCGCGAGCGCGAGATCGATAGTTCGTACTTGGAGCTGGCTAATGTGCTGGCCCAATAATGAGCAGAGGCGTCCTTCTCGCTTGGGGAGGACGCCTCTGGGCTATTCTGATGTAGCGCTGTTTACTTGCGCTTGGCCTGATCAGCCACCTCGGCGGCAGCCTTGGCCGCCTCATCCGGATCACCCAGGTAATAGCTATCCATCGGCTTGAGGTCCTCGTCCAGCTCATATACCAGCGGGATGCCGGTGGGAATGTTGAGCTGAGGGATCTCTTCTTCCGAGATCTTGTCCAGATACATGACCAGGGCTCGCAAGCTATTGCCGTGGGCCACTATTAGCACCCGCTTGCCGGCGCGCACATCGGGCGCGATGGTGTTGTGCCAGTAGGGCAGCATGCGCTCTACCGTGTTCTTGAGCGCCTCATGGCGGGGCATCTCTTCGGGTGACAGATCAGCATAGCGTCGGTCATGAGCCTGAGAGAAAGGATGATCATCATCCATCGGTGGCGGCGGGATGTCATAGCTGCGCCGCCAGATATGCACCTGCTCATCGCCGTGGCGCTCTGCCGTCTCGGCCTTGTCCAAGCCCTGCAATGCGCCATAATGACGCTCGTTCAGCCGCCAGTGGCGTACCACGGGAATCCACATCAGGTCCATCTCATCCTGGATGATCCAGAGCGTGCGGATGGCCCGCTTGAGTACCGATGTATAGGCGATGTCAAAGGTATAGTCTTCCTCGCAGAGAAGTTGGCCCCCTTTGAGGGCTTCCTGATGGCCCGTATCGGTCAGATCCACATCTACCCAGCCGGTGAAACGGTTGTCTAGGTTCCAGGTGCTTTGTCCATGTCGCACCAGTACGAGTTTATGCATGGCATGTCTCCTATCAGATCGATTCCGCATCCTGTTCTCATTCTCACTCAGAAGACGCCTGCGGTCAAATGGGCTGGATGGAGACCTCGCCAAAGTCTCCGTCGGTTTACAAAAAGCCCCGTTCTGTCCATAATGAGTGCCGATAGACAATTGTAGTATTCCAGTGGGAGGCAGACATGACGACCTTGGGCGTAATCGTAGGAAACCGGGGATTCTTTCCCTCGCATCTGGCCAAGACGGGCCGCGAGACGATTCTGCGCGTGCTGGAGGAGGAGGGCTTTCAGGCGATCTGCCTCACGCCAGAGGACACCGAATATGGCGCCGTCGAGACCTATGAGGAGTCGAAAAAGTGCGCCGAGCTGTTCAAGGCCCATGCCGAGGAGATCGACGGCATCGTGGTGACGCTGCCCAACTTTGGTGAGGAGCGCGGCATCGCTGACGCCATCAAGCTCTCGGGGCTGGACGTGCCCGTCCTGGTGCAGGCCACGCCCGACGAGCCCGGCAAGATGGACATCTCAGAGCGGCGTGACAGCTTTTGCGGCAAGATGTCTGCCTGCAACAACATGACTCAGTACGGCATCAAGTACAGCCTCACGACCGTGCATACCATGGACCCCGAGTCCGACAGCTTTCGCAAGGACCTGCGCACCTTTGGCGGCGTCTGCCGCGTGGTAAACGGGCTGCGCACGGCGCGCTTTGGCCAGATGGGTGCCCGGCCGGCGGCTTTTGTTACCGTGCGCTACAGCGAAAAGCTCCTACAAAAGGCGGGCATCTCGGTAGAGAGCATCGACCTCTCGGAGGTCTTTGGGCGCGCCTGGCAACTGGAGGATGACGAAGCCAGCGTGACAGCCAAGCTGGAGGAGATCAAAAACTATCTGGGCGTCGAGGGCATTCCCGAGGAGGCGCTGCTGCGCATGGCCAAGTTTGGCGTCGTGTTCGAGGACTGGGTCGCTGAACACGAGCTGAACGGGACCGCGGTGCAGTGCTGGACCTCGATGGAAGAGTACTATGGCGTGGTACCCTGCACGATCATGAGCATGCTGAGCAACAGACTGATGCCCAGCGCCTGCGAGACCGACATCGCCGGCCTGGTTGGCATGTATGCCATGGTGCTGGCCTCGGGCAAGCCCAGCGCCCTGCTGGACTGGAACAACAACTTTGGCGACGATCCGGAAAAGGGCGTCGTGTTCCACTGCAGCAACCTGCCTCAGGAGGTCTTTGGCGGCGAGGCCAAGATGGACTATCAGGAGATCATCGCCGGCTCGGTGGGCAAAGAGAGCACCTATGGCACGCTGGCCGGCGAGATCAAGCCGATGGATCTCACCTACTGCCGTGTATCCACCGACGATGAGACCGGAAGCATTCGCGTCTATCTGGGCGAGGGCGAGATCACCAACGACAAGGTCGAGACCTTTGGTGGCTATGGCGTGATCCGTGTGCCCCAGTTCCAAAAGCTGCTGCACCATATCTGCGCCAACGGGTTCGAGCACCATGTGGCCATGAGCCCCTCGCAGGTGGCCGATGCCCTGTACGAGGCGTTCACCAACTATTTGGAGTGGGACGTCTATCTGCACGACAACGACCGTCCCATGTGCCTCCAGCCCTACGGTTGCTAGTGGCTATCCGACCATAGTACCAAAGCTCCTCTCTGCACCAGCTGCAGAGAGGAGCGCCCGCATCCCCACATATAGCAAGGAGGCTATAACCATGACAACCGCATTGAACACAGACCGCAACGCCTTTGGCGCCCTCGAAACCCCTGAACCTCTCCCGTCCCCCGAGATCGAGGCCCGGGCGCGTGCCCTGTTGGACCAACTGGACCTGGACGAAAAGATCACCCTCATGTATGGCGATGTCTCGTTCTGGTCTGGCCTCGTGGAGATGATCAGCAAACCCAAAGAGTTCTGGGTCGCCGGCACTGTTCCGCGCCTGGGGCTGTCGGGCATCCGCTTTAGCGACGGCCCGCGCGGCGTCTGCCTGGAGGGGGCCACCACCTTTCCCGTCGCCATGGCCCGCGGCGCCACCTGGGACTTGGATCTGGAGGAACGGGTGGGTGACGTCATCGGCCAAGAGCTGCGCGCCCTGGGCGGCAATCTCTTTGGCGGCGTGTGCATCAACCTGCTTCGGCACCCGGCCTGGGGTCGCGCCCAGGAGACCTATGGCGAGGACCCCTGGCTCCTGGGGGAGATGGGCGCGGCCCTCACCCGCGGTGTCCAGCAGCACACCATGGCCTGCGTCAAGCACTATGCCCTGAACTCGATGGAGAACGCCCGTTTTACGGTGGACGTCACCGTGGACGAACGCACCCTCCACGAGCTCTATCTGCCCCACTTCAAGCGGGTGGTAGACGAGGGCGTGGCCAGCGTCATGAGTTCGTACAACAGCGTGAACGGCGAGTGGGCCGGCCAGAACCACACCCTGCTGACCGAGATCCTCAAGGAGATGTGGGGCTTTGAGGGCTTTGTCGTCACCGACTGGATCTTGGGTATGCGCGATGCGTACAAGGCCGCCATGGCCGGGCAGGACCTGGAGATGCCCTTCCGCATGCATTTCTGGCAGCACCTGCGCGACCTGGTCGCCGAGGGCAAGGTCCCCGTCGAGCGCATCGACGATGCCGCGCTGCGCATGATCCGCCAGCAGGTGCGCTTTGGCCAGGGCCGCGACCCCAAGGTGTATGCGCCCGAGGTCGTAGGCTGCGAGGAGCACCGCGCTCTGGCCCGCACCGTGGCGCAAGAGAGCATCGTCCTGCTAAAGAACGAGGGCGATCTGCTGCCGCTGTCAGAAGGCCAGCGCGTCGCCGTGCTGGGCCGTCTGGCCGACCTGCCCAACACCGGCGATCGGGGCTCGAGCAACACCCGCCCCGCCTATGTGATCACCCCGCTACAGGGGCTCCGGGCAGCTTTGGGCGATGATGCCGTCATCCACGATGATGGCTCGGACCTGGAGCGCGCCGCCGAGGCCGCTCGCCAGGCCGATGTGGCCCTGGTAGTAGTAGGCTACACCCATGAGGACGAGGGCGAGTATATCCCGCCAGACATGCTATCGAAAATGCCCGAGCTGCTGCCGCCGCCCACGCCCAAAGAGATGCCCATTGCCCAGCGCATGGCCGAGATGGCGCAAGCCAGGCAGGCCAACGCTGGGGCAGCGGACGCTGGGGCAGCG
>SLPC01000232.1 GCA_007132185.1 Anaerolineae bacterium
TTGGGCCTGTCAGGGCGTGACGATAGCGATCTCGCTCGCGATCAAAAAGATCCCTTGCCCCTCACGAACCAACCTCTCGTCCAGCACAGCCAGCGGCATCAGGGTAAAGGCATCATACACACTCACGGTGATCTGCGCTGGTCCCGGCGTGGCATTCTCTGGGATTAGAGGGGCATACGGGCCCGACACCTCCCACCCGCTGAGCCACTTGAGCGTAGGGATGGCCCCCATGGCAGGGGTACCATCGCTCTTTTGCTCCCAGGGCGGATCATGGCCCACGATACCCACCGAGATACTATAGTCCCGCATGGTGGGGCCCAGTGCCATGAGGCGTGGGCGTACGGTAAGCGGCTCTCCCGCTATGCCCACCTCGGGACTTGACAAGCCCAGGTACACCAGTCCCCCACCCAGAGGGACATAGCGAGGCGCCCCCGCTGGCAGGCGCAAGGTGGCGTGAGAGCGCCAGGGCAATCCCCAGGGACCTACTGTGCGCGTTGGAACCTCGCCATCATCCTTGACCCGGAGTTGAACCTCGGTGACGTCTGAGGGCATGTCCAGCACGACGGTGGAGGCCTGGTTACGCGACAGGGCCGCCAGGGCCGTGGACGCAACGGGCGCCCCATCTTGTAGTGCGACGATCTGAGCCGGTCGCGAGGCGGCCTCGTGCCCAACCCAATGCAGATAGACCCGCGTCTGTCCCGGCACGCTGCGATCCACATCCATACCGCGCAGGCGCTGCCCTGAAGCATAGCGTATCGAGAGGGGGTGGGTGGTCGCAGCGCAGCGAGTGCCTGTGGTCACCTCCACCGAAGCGAGCACGACATGGTCCGCGCCCTCGGCGGTCTCCAGGCGCTCCCAGCCGTCCTCTATCGCCGTGTAAAAGCCAGCGATCAACTGGTAAGAGCCCGGCGGGGTCTGCAATAGTAGCGGCAGCTCGTACAGGTCGATGCGCAACGCGCCCACGGGATAGCCGCTGGTGGGCTGGGAGCGGTCGGCCTGGCCCACAACGCCCTGGGGACCGAGGAGCTGGACAAATACGGCATAGTCCCGCTCCAGTGAGACAAGGGGCCGCCAGTAGAGGGCCACCTGCAACGTGTCGCCCGGAGTGACAGCTTGTTCACTGCGATGATAGGCTTCTATGCGCACCCGCTGGCCAAGATCGATGTCTAGAGGCGTCGCCTCGGACGGCGGTGCATTGGGGGGCTCGGGCCGCACCATCCAGGCCTCGCCCAGGGGCTCGAACAGGTAATCCAGATCATCATAGGCTGGGAAGTGGTTGGTGACCACGATGGGCCGCGCCGGGCCATGCGTTCCATCCAATCCCGCCGCAATACGAGAGAGCCATACCTGCTCATTGGAGAGCGCCCCCTCCGGATAGACATACTCGACCGACAGATCGGGCCGCCGTCCCTCCACCTGCTGCAGATACCAAAGGGGCGTAGCCCAGTGCCAATTGGCCAACACCAGCGCATCAGGCGGCGCCCCCTCTAATATCGTTTCTGCGTACCGGCGCGCATCGGGCTCCGCTGCCAGCGTCCGCAGATCGGGCCAGACGGCAGACCCATGCCACAGCACGATGACACCAAGGGACGCCACCAACACGCCACCACCCAGGCGCGGGAGTCGCTGGAGAGCGAGGGCCATGCCATAGCCCAGACAGCAGGCCATGGCCACGTAAGATGGCAGCAGATATTCGATCGTCTGGGGTGCGCGGTAGGTCAGCGCTGAGGCCGCATTGACCAGCCATATGCCGCCCAGCAACAGGCCCAGCCGCCGGTCGCGCCATAGCACCCATAGAAGCGACAGCACCATCGCCCAGGGCAGAAGCGGGCCGAACTGCAAATGCAAGATATTGAGATAGACGCGACCTCGCTCCAATAGTTCGGGCCGCGTGGCAAAGTAGAACATATCGCCGCGAAAGCCTGTCGCCAAGACATGCTCGGTAAAGCGAGAGACGCTATCGATAGGCACCGGGTCAAAGGCCGGGCCCATAGCGCTACGTAGTGGCAGATAGAGCAGAATGACAAAGGAGCCCAGAAAAGCGCCCAGAGCGGGAAGCCATCGCCGGGGAGACAGGAGCAAGCCTGGTGCAATAGCCAACAGATAGGCTCCCATGGGCAGCACCAGCAGGCCGAGGGAGCTATGATGGCCGATGGCCAGTCCAAGGACCAGCCCAAAGGCCGCCAGGCGTAGGGGCGTCGGGTTGCGGGCCCAACGGACCAACAACAGGAGACAGAGGGCCGTCAGCAGGGCCGTCAGGCTGCGGATATTGGTTGTGGTGGCTTGCGACCAAAACGTCGGGCTGACGGCCAGGGCCAGCGCAGCCAGACCGCCTCCCCAGGCCCAGGCACGGGGCCGATCCGGTGCAGCATGGCGTATCAGCGCCACGATGGCGACCAAGGTTAGGGCGCCGAACCACACACTCAGCAGGTTCAGGCCGAGAGCAGGCTCGCGCAAGGGCCAGACGGTAGCCAGCTTGCCCAACATCGTGTAGAGAGGATAGCCGGGCGGGTGCGCAATCCCCAACACCGTGGCGACTAGCTGAAACTCGCCGCTGTCGGCGGGTAGAACAGTCGGGGCCACGGTGGCGCCATAGAGCGCCAACCCCACCAGCAGCAAGGCGCCCTCTGGAGCATGGCGCGGCAGACGACCTCTGGGCAGTATATAGAGCCACGCCACCAGCATGGCCAGGCCGACGCCCCATGCCAGCCTCGGATGGACGGCGGGCCAAAGGACATAGACCCATGACAGAGCCAGGGGATAGATCGCGGTCTCCCAGCGCATACAGATCCTCACTAACAGCCATGCCAGCGCCAATCCCGCCAGGGTGAGGCCAACGGCCTCCCAGGGCTGGCGAACGCCGGGAATCGTCTCTCCGGCCACACGCCCCAGGTACAGCCCCAGCCCAACCAGAGCCACCAGGCCCGGGACGTGGCCCGCGGGTGTGGGTAAACCAGATTGCCTAGCCACCGAGGGCCTCGCGATAGAGATCCGCTGTCTGGCGAGCAGTGGCCTCCCAGCTGAACTTGGCGGCATGGGCCAGCCCCTGGGTCTGCAACCGCGCATGCAGGGAATCGTCCTCGACGATCCGCGTAAGAGCATCGGCCAGGGCATCCAGATCCTCGGTGGGGATCAACAGGCCACCGGCGCCCACAACCTCTTCCAGTGATGAGCCAATACTGGCCACGACGGGCGTCCCACTGGATAGTGCCTCCAGGGGGGGAAGGCCAAACCCCTCATAGGCCGAGGGAAAGCAAAAGGCCCGCGCGCCACGATAGAGGGCGGGCTTGTCCGCTTCGTCAACCCAGCCGAGGCATCGCACCGCATTTTCTATGCCCAGCTCCGCGGCCAGCGGTCGAGGATCAGGGCTAAAGGGCGTATCGGCACTCGGCAGACGCCCTCCGATCACCAGAGGCAGGCCGGCCCGCGCCAGACCCGCACGCTGATAGGCACACAACAGCTCGGGGACACGCTTGCGCCGATCAAATCCGCCCAAGTAGAGCAGGTACTCTTGGGGCAGGCCCCAACGACGGCGCAATTCCAGCAGTTCGCCATCATCAGAGGGCGGCACAGGCCGGAACGCCTTTTCGGCAGCCAGATAGATTACCCGCACGCGCTCTGCGGGCAACTTGAGGTGGTGTTCGATGTCACGGGCAGAGGCCTCAGAATCGGTAATGATCCAATCGGCATGGCGGGCGGCCTGTGCGGCCCAGGCCGTGTAGGCCCTAACGCCCAGACTGCCACGATAGTCAGGGAGCAGCATGGGAATTAGGTCATGGATCGTGACCACGACAGGTAGCCGGCTGAGCCGCGGCGGCGCAAAGTAGGGCACGTGGAGCAGGTCAGCGCCATGGCGCCTCGCCATCCTGGGACAGGCCCACTGTTCAATCAAGACTTTGGCCAGGTTGCCATCCCGCCTTGCCCGCAAGGGGATAACCCGAGCTGATTCCGGGGCGCCATCCAGCAGCATCCGCTCTGGAGCCAGCAGCATCAACTCTGGTTGACGTACCAGCCTGGCCAGATGGCGCACGAGGTGACGAACATACTGGCCGCTGCCGGTGGCTGGCTGCGCCCAAAACAGGGCGTTAATCCCGATCCGCACATGACCTCCTGCCTGGTGGTATGGTCCGCAGGCGTGATCGTAGAGCAAGAGCCGCATCATGGCAAACAGCCCACGCTGACAGACCCTTCTGTGGCGTCCTCACTCATAAGAGCCGCCAGACACCGCCATGGACCTTGACTGGGCACATCCACCATGCTCCCCTTTGACAGATGCCGACCACGTCGTTGCGTGAGAATGTGCGTAAAAATGCCGCAGTTGTCTTGATCGTTGCCAGGGAACGTGTTATGATGCTGCAGCGCAACGGCAGGCAGGATGACCTATCGACGGGGGGGGAGAAATGACCATGGCACCGGACACAGACGGCAAGACGCCGCGCAAGGAATGGATGGCAGCAGCGTTCGCGCTGGGCCTAATTCTCGGGCTCGTTCTGGCATGGCGCGTGTGGCCTACTCGCTGGGTTGACACAGACCCATCAGACCTGCGTGCCGAGCATCAGCGCCAGTATGTCATCATGGTAGCCGATTCGTGGACGGTGACCGGGGATGTCAATGAGGCCCGCGAGCGTCTGTACCAGCTGGTGGAAGAGGATGCCGATTGGGAGACGGTCGAGGCTCTGATCGCCAGCACTGTGGAGGAGCTGGAACAGGAGGGCAATGCCGCTGCAGCACTACGCCTCAGCCGGATGCGCGGCAGTGTGCCTTTGCCCACAGACGCGGTTGTGGCACCTGCCATAGAGCCAGAGCCGGCAGCTCCCACGGGCTCGCCCCGCTGGGCCCTGGTGCTCATCGGCCTGGCGGTCGTGGTCATGATGATTGCGCTGGTCATCTGGCTGGTGACCAACGAGATGCGCAAGCGCGAGGGCGCCCTGGTGTCGGATGAAGAGCAAGGACTCAAGGAGCCGCCTGCCAGCCGAGAGGTGGGTCGCGCCCTGGCATTGGATCCGATCCCTGGCCCGGGAGGATTGGGTATCCACGCTACTGAGCGTGGCAAGCCAGAAGCGCCCCGGTGGGATGAGGCGACCTTTATGGAAGAGGGCGAGGATGAGGATCTCGAGCTTGTCGAGGAGCAGGACCTCGATCTCGATATCGATATCGACCAAGCCGATAGCGGGGACGACGCGTGGGAAGATGAGGATGACGCTCCGTTATCGACTCGGCCAGCTCTGGCGCCCGAGGAGGCGTGGCATGTGGAGACTGCTGAACCCGATAATGCCGAGCCCGCCGCCAAGCCCGCGGTCAAGGTCATGGATCTGCCCGAACTGGACGATGACGCTCTAGAGCTTGTGGCCGAGGATGCTGCAGAGGTTGATTCTGAGCAGGCCGAGGAGGAATCCGGTCCATCCCATGCCGCTACAGAGACCGTTGCTCCTCTCGCCGTCTTTGAGACGACTTACGAGTTTGGCGACGACGATTTTTATCACGCTTTTACCATCGAGTCGCCCTCTCACGAGTTCCTGGGCCAGTGTGGTATCGTGATCAGTGATGTAGTGGGTATCGACGGGGCGCAGTTGGTGGATGCCTTTGATATCTGGCTCTTTGAGACGCGCGGCACGCGTACCATCTCCAAGGTGCTGGCCAGCGAGCACGCTTTTACCAACGCGGACCTGGGTGCCAAGCTAGCACGCAAGGGCGAGCTGGTCCTGGCCGAAGAGGGCTTGATCATCATCCTCGAGACCGAGTCGCTCCGGCTATCGGCCACCGTCGTCGATATCTCGTATCGTGATGACGAACTCGACTCGGACAGCGTCTTTGGCCGACTCAAGATCCATATGGTCGTAGAGCAGATCAGCGAATAGGCCCTGCCGCACTCCCCAACGCCCTGGCCTGTACAGGTCAGGGCGTTCCTGCTATGACGATGATGGCTCGTCTGGAAAGCAGAACCGCCTATCAAAGCGGCCGCCCCTGTGCAGTATCGGTCGCGGCTCTACACTATTAAGTGTGGTGAGGAAAGGGTAGACAAACATCCGTCTGCCTCCTTAGTATGTAGGTTGTGAGACTTACACAGAGGAGGGCAGACGGATGCAGAAGGATTGTATCACAA
>SLPC01000073.1 GCA_007132185.1 Anaerolineae bacterium
GCGCCAGCCCCCTCTCCCGAGGCGGCTTCGCTTCCCGGAGCGCATTGAGTATTCTAGCATCCTTTGCCAGCCTTGTCAAATCGGCCCGCAAGCTCTGCTAACGTTTCCTCTGCCCTCCATCGGAGGAGCTTTTTCTTGCAATTTTAACGTTCTCTCCCCTTGCTCAGCGCCTGCCAATGTGGCCTGCACCATTCTGGGGTGCGTTCCCGAGATTGCGATTCTTTGCCCCTTTTCGAGCCTCTCACGACTGCAAAAAAAGGCGGTCGATGCACATGAGGCATTCGACCGTCATGAGCATCCTTGCTCGATATCGCATTATCTCCCGAGCACCTGTATATATTACCACAGGCCCCCGGAGCCGTCAAATAGCGGAAAATCTGCCTTTCGGCGTGTCTCCCTCTCTGACCGGTCCTCTCGTCAACTGCTCCAGGAGTATAGCAGCTCCCCTGCGCCCTGTCAAATCCGATTTTTGGATGGTTTTCGGTTCATTCGTCGCTGATCAGGTGCTCGTACAGAGCCTCCAAATCCTCTTCCGAGTAAAAGTGGATCACGAGACGCCCTCCCTTGCGAGAACGAAAGAGCTCTACCTTGGTACCCAACGCATCCCGGAACTCTTTTTCCAGCGCATCGGTCTCTGGCGAGCGACTCTGTTTCCGCACCGCCTCACGCGCCTTGCTCTGGTATCGGCGCACCAGCTCCTCCGTTTGACGGACCGAGAGCCCCTTTTTCGCAACCTCTTTGCCGACGACGATCTGCTCTTCTTCGGCCTCGAGCATCAGAAGCGCCCGGGCATGCCCCTCGGCCAACTGCTCGCTGAGCAGTAACTCATGAATGTCTCCCGGGAGCCGCAAGAGCCGCAAGGTGTTGGTGATGCTTACGCGACTGCGCCCCACCCGCTCGGCGATCTGTTCCTGGGTGAGCCCAAACTCGTCCGAGAGCTGGGCATACGCATGCGCCTCTTCCAGAGGGTTCAGGTCGGCACGCTGGATATTCTCGACCAGAGCCAGCTCCAGCATCTCTTGTGGCGTTGCCTCTTTGACCACCACGTCCACGTGCCGCAATCCGGCCAATTGCGCGGCACGCCAGCGTCGCTCGCCTGTGATCAACTGGTAGCGCGGCGGTTGTGACGCTTCGCCACCGTCCATGCGCTGTACGATCAGCGGTTGAATGAGCCCCATCTGCCGGATCGAATCGGCAAGTTCTTGCAGCATCTCCTCATCAAAGACGCTGCGGGGCTGCATGGGGTTGGGCACAATGGCATCTACACTCACCTTGCGCAGGCCCGGAGTCTCCCCTCCTGAGGGGATCAAGGCATCCAGGCCTTTACCGAGCCCTCGTCTTGTTCTAGACGCCATGGGTCACCTCCGATGCGCGTAGCACACACCTCAGGAGCATATTGCTAGCGCCCCTTGATCGGGCCCGCGCAACCATGCGTGGACATCATATGTCGGACAGCGCCACATCCCTATTGTACCCGAATAGCATGGATACTTCTAGGCCCATTCCGAGGTCAAGATCTCCCGGCATAAGGCGTTGTAGGCCTGGCCTCCGATAGATTCCGGCGCATACGTCAGAATTGGCTCTCCATAGCTGGGCGCCTCGGCCAGTTTGACATTGCGAGGAATGATCGATCGGAATACAGTCGTGGGAAAATAGTCGATGATCTCTTGCACAACCTGCCGCGCGATATTGGTGCGCCGGTCATACATGGTCAGAATCAGGCCCCGCACCGCCAGGTCTGGATTCAGCCGCTGCCGGATCAGTTCGATGGTGTGCAAGAGCTGGGCCAGCCCCTCCAGCGGCAGATACTCGCACTGTATGGGGATGAATACGCCATCAGATGCGGTGAGGGCATTGACGGTCAGCATGCCCAGGCTGGGCGGCGTATCGATCAGCACCAGATCATAGCGCTGCCTCACCTGCTGCAAAGCATGACGCAGGCGCGTCTCTCGGCCGGCCACCTGCAGCAACTCGACCTCGGCCCCGGCGAGCGCCGGAGAGGATGGCAACAGATCGAGCCCAGGGCATCCGGTGACCATCGTCAGGCTGGCTGGAGACGTAGCGCCTATCAGGACATCATATATCGACCGCGAGAGGGCATTCTTGTCCACACCCAGACTGCTGGTGGCATTCGCCTGTGGGTCAACATCTACCAACAGCACGCGCTTATCATGATTGGCCAGATAAGCGCCCAAATTTACGGCCGTTGTGGTCTTGCCGACGCCGCCTTTTTGGTTGGCTAGCGCATAGATGCGGCCCATGGTATCCCACTTTCACTCAGCCGGTCTAACGCCTATATAAGAATGCGGCCATGCGCTAGGCGATCTTCTACCCGTTCTCGCGTAGGCAAGCTCGATGCGCCGATCCCCTCCACCACAAAAGATGCCACACAATTCGCAAAGCGCGCCGACTCGATGGGGTCACCGGTCTCGCGATAGCGAATCAGGAATCCTGTGGCAAATACATCGCCGGCTCCCGTCGGATCGACCTCTTCTGCCTGGAATGCTGGCACGCGTTGATGCCCACCCCCATGATACACGAGAGCACCCTTCTCGCCCAGCGTCAGCACCAGCAGCCGCGCTTTGTGCCGCAAGACCTCGAGTTGCTCCCGATCACCACCCAGATCTTCGAGGCTCAGCACGATCAGATCGGCCCGTTCTAGGATTGCATCGCTCTGGGCCCAGGGAATGGCAGAAACGAGCCCATCCTTATCCCAACGCCGCAGCCACCCCTGCGGGGTTATACCCAACAGGGCTTTTGGAAATAGATCGGTCAGCTCGAGACTGACCTCTTGGGCTATCGGTCCGAGATGTACGATCTCGGCCCGTTGCCAGGCTGGGGGCACATCGGCAGCCGTGAGGCGCGACGCGACACCGCGCACATACTGCCTGCGCACTCGCCCCTCGTAGATGTTCTCAAAAACTGTGGATTGCTCGCTGGGACGGGCCTTGACCCAAACCGAGTTCTCAGGAAACGGCTCGATGTCCTTGCCAAAACTGGTTAGCACACCTACCCGCAGCCCAAGGCGCAGAGCCGCCAGGCCCGAGTAGGTAGCCGTCCCGCCCAAACGATAGCCATCCCCCGAGACCACATCTTTGGTAATGTGGCCCACCACAAGATATTGAGGAACTTGTTCCACGGCCCTCATGCGTCGATCACTTGGGGAGGATCTGCACTTTGCGGCGGTCTTCCTTCCCGGTGCTCTCGGTATAGACGTCCGGATCGTCGCGCAGAGTCAGATGGACGATGCGCCGTTCGTGGGCCGGCATCGGCTCGAGGGCTGTCGCCTCACCAGAGCTCCGCACCTGGTCGGCAACGCGTCGCGCCAGGGTGCGCAGCGATTCTTCGCGCTTGGCCTTGTAGCCCTCGACATCGATCACCAGGTTGGGCCAGGTCCCCAGTCGCCGGCTGGTAATCAGGCGGGTGATGAACTGCAGATCGCGTAACGTCTCGCCTCGGCGCCCGATCAGAATGCCCAGATCGTCACCGACCACGTTCAACACCAGCGGGTTGACGTCTCCCGAGGCCTCATCTAACTGGCCTCCACGATCCACAACCTCCACGGCCGCCATCACACCGATCTTGTCCAGCAGCGTGTTCAGGACGTCTAGCGCAACGTCTTGTAGCTCGGGCGGGTTCTGCTTGAAACGAGGATCCTGCTCTCTTTCTCGATCCTCTTCCTCTTCCTCCACCTTTTCCTCGGGTGCAACGAGGGTTTCGGAAGGCGTCTTCGCGCCGCGCTCTAGAGGGCCGCTCTCTGGAGCGCCGCTATCCGAAGCGCTGCTGTCCGGAGCGCCCGCCTCCTCCTCAATAACAGGTGGCTCCGCTACCTGTTCCGCCACCTCTTGCTCCTCGGCTGGGGGCTCGGTCTCTACCAGAGACTCCCAACTCACCCGCAGTTTGACCTCGCCCGTACGCATCAACCCCAAAAAGTTGCGCGTACTGTCGCTCACCACCTGGTAATCCAGCGCCTGCGCGGGGATACCCAGGTCCCGGACCGCATTCTCCAAAGCCTCCTCGACGGTTCTTCCAGAATACTCGGCGCTATGCTTTTCCGACCTTCTTTCGGGTACCATTTGCCGCCTTTTCTTTTCTCTTGCTATCGCCAGAAGGCGCTTCAACGACCGTATTCGAGGGCCCATCCAGCCTTTCCACGCCCCATTGCATGGCGACACCCACAATGTTCGAGATCACAAAGTAGATCGCCAGACCCGCCGAGAACTGGGTTGTAAAGTACCCAAACATCAGCGGCATCATGAGCTGCATGGTCTGGTTCATTCCGGCCTGCTGCGAATCAGTGCTAGGCTGGGTCATCATTTTTTGCTGCAGCCAGGTCGTACCCGCCACCAGGACCGGCAGTACGATGGACGTCGGATCGGGCTCGGCCAGGTTCATGCCCAGGAAGATGCCCCGAATCGGAATCACATCTATCACCGCTGCAAACCCATGATAGACGTTATTGCCCAGGTTGATCAAGTCAATGGGTGTGTCCGCCAAGACACTGTTGATGGTCTGAAACAGACCAATCCAGATGGGGAACTGTACCAAAGTGGGCAGACATCCGCTCAGGGGATTCACCCCCGCCTCGCGGTACAGGCGCTGCTGCTCCTGAACCAGTCGCTCCTTGTCGTTAGCGTACTTTTTCTGCAGTTCCTTGATCTTGGGCTGTAGCGCGCTCGTGGCCCGTGTCGAGCGAATCTGCTTGACCTGCAGGGGAAATGTGAGGAGGCGAAGAAAAACGGTGAAAACGGTGATAGCGATAATGAAACTCTGCCCGAGATAAGCATATAAGAATAAGAGCGCGTTCAGCAAGGGGCGTACGACGCCTTCGCGCCATATGGTCCCCAGGCCGACCTGCGTTGCAATGATGATTACTGCGCCCACAATCACCCAAGTCAGAAGGGACTTGCGTACCTGTTTCGGATCGACTTGTGCTTTTTTTGCCGTCACGTATTATCTGCTCCTTCGAGCCTAGTTTCCATCAGCCGGAGGATACACCCACAGCTCTGGGATTCTCGCCGCAGGATCCAATGCCACAACAAAACCCGTTGCGCTCCCTACATAGATCAGGTTATCAACCACGATGGGAGCCGACAATAGGGCCCCACGCTGCTCAGCCACTGGGCCGCCATATAGCAGTTCCGTCTGCCCCGATTCTAGGTTGATCAGGTAGACACGCCCTTCGTTTGTGCCGACTACAGCCTGCCCGTCATAGAGTGTCGGCCCTGCCCGCACACTGCCTATCACCGAGATCGGCGACCAGAGTGGCTCCCGCGTCTCTAGCCCATAGCCATACACGGTCCCCCTGATCGAGGCAAAATAGACGTTGTTCTCAATGACCAGTGGCTGCCCCCAGATCCATCCGTCCAGACGTTCTGTCTGCCAGAGCACCTCGCCCGTATCGCGGTCGAGTACGTGCAGACGGCTGTCTACAGCGCCGACCAGCACCATACCATCGGTCACCACGACATCGCCAGGAATGGCGGCGCCGACGCTCTGACTCCAAATCTGCTCGCTCGTCTGCCGGTCAATAGCATAGATCGACTGATCCATGGAGCCAATATAGACACGCTCCTCATTGACAGCCGGGGCTCCCCAAATACGTTCCTGGGTTGGGAATGGGGCATCCCACGTCAGTTCGAGCGTCTCCAGATCGAGGGCATAGACATGGTGATCTGCAGCTCCAAAATAGGCGACTCCATCAAATACCGTGATACCGCCAACGACACCATCACTCACAGGATAGATCCAGTTGACGCGGCCAGCCTCACGGTCCAGAGAGTATAGATTCCCATCAAAAGAACCGATCAGAATCTCGTCTTCCAAGACGGCCGGCTGACCATAGACGGCGCCCAAAAGCGCTTCTCCCACCTCTGGCTGAGCCCGCCGGGGCAGACCACACCCGACGGGTGCAGCAGGGGGCTGTAGAGGGTAACGCCAGACGACCTCGCCGCTATCAGCCTCCAATGCCAGCGCCTCACCGGTGGCCAACACAGCATAGATGTGATCCTCATTCGCGGTCAGCGCCGTCCAACCAGCACGAGCGCCGGTGCCACGGGGCATACACCCGGCCAATCCTACGGCCAACACTACGAACAAGAGGGCCAGCAGGCCTCTCCTCTTTTGTATTCTCAATCCGGGTCCTCCTAGACTAGAACCTTGTGGGCGACGCGAGACACAGCCTTATGCCCCTTTGCCAACCGCACCCCTAGGGTACGGGGTCATAGCCGCCAGGGCGAAAAGGATGGCAGCGCAAAATGCGCTTGATCCCCATCCAGACACCGCGGGCTATGCCATACTTTTCCACTGCCTGATACATATACTCAGAACAGCTGGGGACATATCGACAACTGGGAGGCAGTGCAGGAGAGACAAACCGCCTATAGAACGTCAAGAGCCCCAGAACCACACGTCTGGACCAGGGCATTCCAATCACTCCGTCCGCTTGCCCGATGTCGACTCGATAGCCCCACGTAGACGGGCGGTGTCCAGCAGATGCGTCACCGATGATTCGATGTCGCCATAGCTGGCCATGCTGATCTGGGGCCGGGCGATAAACACCACGTCCCAACCGGGCACCAAAAGATCGATTTGCATCCGTACAGCCTCGCGCATCCGCCGTTTCACCCGGTTGCGTGTCGTTGCTTTGCCAACGCGCTTGCTGACCGAAAAGCCAAAACGGCTGGCTGACAGTCCATTCGCGCGCTTGCAAACCACCAATAGCGGCGTGCTCCAACAACGCCCTTCTTGACGAACACGGCGAAACTCGGACGGTTTGCGGAGCCGATAGCCTTTCGATAACACCAAACGACCAGCAGATTACTGCCTGGCCTTGTTAGGAACGGTCAAGGCATGGCGCCCCTTGGCCCGACGGTTCTTGAGCACTTGTCGCCCACCCCGCGTCTTCATGCGTTTACGAAAACCGTGCACTCGCATGCGACGACGCTTCTTGGGCTGCCAGGTTCGCTTGGGCATCGCTAGAACTCCTTCACTCCCTGTAGGAGGCCAATTACAACGAGAATACGCATCCACCTATTATATGTTGCTTGCGCCAACGGTGTCAAATGCCCCTGGCATGCCCTGCGCGAAACGTGTGCACGTTGAGCATCGCGATCAAAAAGACGGTATTCTCTCTCATTCTACACATAATAACTGGCATCAGCAAGCGGTCGCAGATCCTGCTTTAGCGGGTTTCCCCACCGGGTCCCACGCCTCGCATCGGCAGGCTATAGACCAGCCCGAGCTCTCCATTGCTGAAAAAGCCATCGATGTAACCGTGAAAGCCAAAACCCCGCCTGGGAAAGAGGTTGATCACCGGATGGTTCTTGCTCTGCACCACTGCCATGATCCCGCAAAGCTCGCTGCCCCGTGCCCAACGCTCGGCACCATCCAGGAGCATCGAGGCGATGCCTTGTCGCCGATAGGGACGATGGACCGCCAACTGATCAATGTATCCCTGCCAGTTTTGCCGCTGCACGCTCATGCTCAGATACCCCAGCACCACGCCCTCCTCTTCTGCCACAAGAAAGCAACGACTCTGCTGCCAGACCTGAAATAGGTCATCCTTCAGCCGCGGATCTTGCATCTCCATGGTTCGGGGCACACGCTCTCGCCGAAGACTGACTTGGATCTGATTGGGTCGCACCACCTCATCCATGTGCCAGATATAGTTGGTGACGAATGAGCTATCCAGACGCTGGCAGCGATCCACATCGGCGATGGTTGCGGGACGGATATTCATGGTCAGGCGCTTGCTCCTAGCGTGATCGTCAGTATTCCTCGTGTCGTGGTCAGCCCCTGCCCTGCCGCACGCGGGTCCCGGGCACGGGCAGTGTCGAGATGACCTCCTGCACAACATCGCGGGTGTCCACGTTGCGGATACGCGCCGAAGGGCTGATGATGATCCGGTGAGCCAGCACAACCTCGGCCAGCGTCTTGATATCGTCTGGGATCACATAGTCGCGCCCCTGGATGGCGGCATAGGCCTGACCGGTGCGATGCAACCCCAAAGAGCCGCGCGGGCTCGCACCCAGATACACATCAGGGAGATCACGCGTGGCGTGCACCAGCGCTACGATATATTCCTTGATCAACGGGTCCGCATAGATGCCCTTGGACTCTTCTTGCGCCGCCAAGAGCTCGGCCACATCCACCACCTGCTCCAGAGTGTCCAACGGGTGCACATGCTGCTGGGCATCCAGAATGGCGACCTCGTCACGAGCGCCGGGGTGACCCAGCGTAATGCGCATCAGGAAACGGTCCAATTGCGCCTCGGGCAGCGGAAAGGTGCCTTCGTACTCGATCGGATTCTGCGTGGCCAGCACGAGGAACGGCTCCGGCAGCATATAGGTGCGGTCATCCACCGTCACCTGGTGCTCTTCCATGCACTCGAGCAGGGCTGACTGGGTCTTGGGTGTGGCCCGGTTGATTTCATCTGTCAGCACAATTTGCGCCATGATGGGCCCAGGCCGAAACTCGAACTCGCGTGTCTGCTGATTGAATACCGAAACGCCGGTTACGTCGCTGGGCAAGAGATCGGGGGTAAATTGAATGCGCCGGAACGAAGCACCGATGGAGCGGGCTAGTGCCTTGGCGAGCACTGTCTTGCCCACGCCCGGCACATCCTCGATGAGAACGTGTCCTCTACACAACATCGCCACGACAGCAAGCTCAACCTCTCGTCGTTTGCCGATGATCACGCGCTCCACATTTTCGATGATACGGCTGGCGACGTCCTGTATTTCGCTCATAGAGAGCCTCCTATGATAGCAGTTCTGTGCAGCAAAGATACACAGATTGGGGGCTTATGTCAAAGGTATGCCTGCCACGGGAACCGTTTGCCTCCGGCAGACTTATGCCGCTATACCACGGCGGTGAAAGTCGTGATTATCGAAAAGCCGTGAACACCGATTCGTACTCACTTTGGGCAAAGTGCGCATACATGCGCAATGCTTCGACCCTACTTTTATGCTGTTTACTATGTTTTTTTGGTAGGGGCGAACCTTGTGTTCGTCCTCGCGAAATTCGACCGCGCTTCATGCAAGGCATGATTACACATAATCCTGACTTTGACACTGCCGTGCCGCTATAGCGGGTTTTGTTGGCAAATGTCCCGGCTCTCGGTATAATAACCATTCGTAATATGGAGATCATAATCCACTTTTGGCTTTTGACATGCATACCAATGAGGGAACAGTAGTATGACCGGATCGGTACACTATCTCACACCAGAAGGCAAAGAGGAACTGGAGCGAGAGCTGGAGCGCCTCAAGACGACGGGCCGGCGCGAGGTGGCCAACAGGCTACGCCGGGCCATCCAGGAAGGCGACCTGAGCGAGAACTTTGGTTATACCGAGTCCAAGCGCGAACAGGGGATGCTCGAGGGGCGTATCCGAGAGCTCACAGCCGTGCTGGAAAATGCCGAGGTGCTCGAGCCCCAGAGCGGCGCGCAAGTCCAGCTCGGCTCCACAGTCACCGTCGCCGAAACGGGCGGCACGCCTGAAACATACCGCATCGTTGGCGCCAAGGAAGCCAGCCCTGCCGAGGGGCGTATCTCGAACGAGTCCCCGCTGGGCAAAGCCCTCATGGGCCACACGGCAGGCGAGCATGTTGAGGCCAAGACGCCCGGCGGCATCCTTCATTTCGAGATCCTCAACGTCGAATAGCCCTGGGGCTGCCCACCAACGCAGCTCCGTCCAGCCCGAGTCAGGAAGAGCCCATGACCGACACTCATGACCGGCGCGAGCAGCGCATCGAAAAGCTGAATCAACTGAGGGAGCTGGCGGTGGACCCCTACCCGCCCCGGGTCGAGCGTACCCACACGGCGGCAGAGGCCCTTGCTGCCTTTGATCCCGAGCAGGAACAAGGTCCCCACGTCCAGGTGGGCGGACGCGTCGTCGCCGTTCGCGTCATGGGCCGCACGACCTTTGCCCACATCGCCGATGACAGCGGGCGCCTGCAAATCTATTTGCGTAAGAACGAGCTCGGCGAAGAATCGTACGATCGCTTTGTCAAGCTCATCGACATCGGCGACTTTATCAGCGCTGAGGGCGCCCTATTTCGCACCCGCACCGGCGAGATCACGGTGCAGGTCCAGGGCTGGGAGGTCCTGGCCAAGACGCTCCGACCCCTGCCGGAAAAATGGCATGGCCTGCGAGACGTCGAGACCCGCTATCGCCAGCGCTACCTTGATCTGATCGCGAATGAGGACACACGTCGCGTCTTTCAGATACGCTCTCGCCTGATCAGCGCCATCCGACGCTTTCTCGATGAACGTGGCTTTCTCGAGGTTGAGACGCCTGTACTCCAGCCGATCTATGGCGGAGCGGCGGCGCGCCCCTTTACCACCTATCACAACGCCCTGGATCAGACATTCTACCTGCGCATCGCTGACGAGCTCTATCTCAAGCGCCTGATCGTGGGTGGGTTCGACCGCGTGTACGAGATCGGGCATAACTTTCGCAACGAGGGTATCTCGACGCAACACAACCCCGAGTTTACCACCATCGAGCTCTATCAGGCCTATGCCGACTATGAGGACATGATGCGCCTGGTCGAGACCCTGTACGCCGAACTGGCACGCCAGGTGATGGGTCAGGAAACGATCCCCTTCCAGGGCCAAGAGATCGACCTGACACCCCCCTGGCGGCGTGTAACCATGCATGACGCCATCTTGGAGACGTCAGGCGTTGATATCGAGGAGCATCGCGACCAGGAGAGCCTGCAGGCGGCGGCGCGCGCCCAGGGGATTGATCTTCCCCGTCAGCCCAATTGGGGCAAGCTCGTGGAAAAGCTGTTCGAGATGACCGTGGAGCCAAGCCTGATCCAGCCTACCTTTGTCATCGACTATCCCATCGAGATCTCGCCCCTGGCCAAGAAAAAGCCGGATGCGCCTCACCTGGTGGAGCGGTTCGAGTTCTTTATCGGCACGCTAGAGTGCGGCAACGCCTTTACCGAGCTCAACGACCCGCTGGATCAACGGGAGCGCTTTGTCGAGCAGTCCCGCTATGCCGCTCAGGGCGATGCCGAGGCACACCCGCTAGATGAGGATTTTCTCATCGCCCTCGAGCACGGCATGCCCCCCACGGGCGGCCTGGGCTTTGGAATCGACCGCACGGTGATGCTCTTTGCCGATCAGGCCTCTATCCGCGAGGTGATCCTGTTCCCGGCACTGCGCCAGCGCTCGGAGGCCTCACTGCTCACCGAGAGCAATGTATGACCCAAGCCGGCTTTGAGGCACTCGTGAAGCAAGCGCGCGCCGTGCTCAACCCCCGGCGGCTCTCGGAAGATGCCGAGGCGGGCGGCGTGGGCGCGGCCCTGCTGGCAGACGATGGCCAGGTATACACCGGCGTATGCATCGACACCGGTAGCTCCATGGGTTTTTGCGCCGAGCACGCTGCCGCGGCGGCCATGATCACCGCCGGGACCAGTCGCGTCTTGAAGATGGTGGCCGTGCTCTGGGATGGGTCCGTCATCCCGCCGTGCGGACGCTGCCGCGAGTTCATCCGGCAACTTCACCCCGACAATATGGATGCCCAGGTAATGGTGGCCGAGGAAACCGTCGTCACATTGCGCGAGCTGCTGCCCTTTCTCTTTGTCTAGGCCAGCGGACTGCTGCGCCGCTCGCGATCCATGGCAGAATACAGAACGCCCCCACCGGAAACAACCAGTGGGGGCGTATTCATTGTCGTGGTGGGCTCAGTATACAGGCCCCTGGCGTAGCATGGCGAACTCGGCGTGCCCCATGATCTCGGCGACAGTGCGCTCGCCCGAGGCCACCTGCAGCACAAACTCGTATATCCGGCGCCCCACTTGCTCCACCGTCTCCTCGCCGCTGATGATGGGGCTGGCGTCCAGATCGATATCGTCGCCCATACGCGCCCAGGTGTGGGCGTTGCCCGTCACTTTGACCACCGGTACAATGGCGTTGCCCATGGGGTTGCCCCGGCCCGTGGTAAAGGTCACGATCTGGCAGCCTGCCGCCACCAGCCCCGTCACCGAGGCCAGGTCGTTGCCCGGCGTGTCCATGAACGAGAGGCCCGCGCGGCTGGGCGGCTGGCCATAGGCCAGCACCTCGACAAAGGGGGTGTGCCCGCCCTTGAGCACGTCGCCCAGGGCCTTTTCCTCCACGGTTGTGATGCCGCCACGCACATTGCCCGGGCTGGGCTGCTTGCCCATAAAGTCTTCGCCCGTGGCCTTGAGGAAATGCTCACAGGCCTCGATCGTCTGCAGCAACTGCGCAGCGATCTCGGTGCTGGCGGCGCGCTCGGTCATCACATGCTCCGCGCCCAGCAGCTCGCTCGTCTCGGGCAGTATCACCCGCGCGCCCTGGGCCACCATCAGGTCCGAGAAGGCCCCCATGGCCGGGTTGGCCGCCAGGCCCGAGGTGGCGTCAGAGCCCCCACATTCAAGGCCCACAGCCAGCGACGACACGGGACACGGCTCGCGCTCCAGATGCTCGGCCTGCGCCCGCATCTGCCGCGCCAGCTCCAGCCCCCGAGTCACCGTCTTGACGGTGCCGCCCAGCTCCTGAATAACCAGCAGCTCGGTGGGCGCGTGCCCCTGCGCGATGCGCTGGGCCAGGTCGTGCGCATCAAGCGTCTCACAGCCCAGACTCACGACGATGCTGCCGATGACGTTGGGGTGCCGCCCATACTGGGACAATAATTGGGTCGCCAGGGCGGTGTCGCCCTCGGTCTCCCCACAGCCACCGGCATAATGCAGCAGCGCCGCCCCCTCAACCTGGGCCGCGATACGCTCTGCCGCATGCAGCGCGCACCCGCACGTGGGAATGACGGCCACCAGGTTGCGCACCCCCACCGAGCCGTCGGGCCGCCGATAGGCCAGGATCTGTTCTTGGCTCACTGTTTGGCTCCCCGTACACTCTTGAGATTGTGCACATGCACATGCTCGCCAGGCTGGATATCGCAGGCGGCGACCCCAATGCTGGCGCCGTACTTGATGATCTGCTGGCCCGCTGTGATGGGGACCAGGGCGACCTTGTGCCCAAAGGGGATCGGCTCGAGCGCATGCACGCGCTGGCCGTTCATATCTGCAAAGGTGACTAGGCTCCCGGCCGACAGGTCGGCCAGAGCCACGCCCACCATGTCTCGCGAATCGATCACGAGCGCGTTGACCATGAGTCACATCCTCCGCTAGCCGAAAATTTCCATGATTGTAGCATGGCTGGCCTTTGGCGTCGAATTGGCAGGGCCTGTCGCACCTGCTGTAACATGCAAAAGTTCGCTTGGGTTTGACGCAGTCTTGTTGGTAGACGCTCATTCGCGATTGCACTATAATGCTCCGGCAACCGCATAGGAGGAAGCCGCTGTGTATCTAGCGCCGCGAGGCACCACTGACATCCTGCCCGAAGACCAGCCCTACTGGCTCTATCTGTATGACAAGATCCGACATGTTGTCGGGCTGTTCGACTATCAGCGCATCGACGTCCCCGTCTTTGAGGAAACAGCGCTCTATGTCCGCAGCGTGGGCGAGGGCACTGATATCGTCGACAAGGAGATGTACAACTTTGTCGACAAGGGCGGCCGCGACATTGCCCTGCGCCCCGAGTTTACCGCCGGCATCGTGCGTGCCTATCTCGAGAACGGGATGAGGACCCTGCCCCAGCCGGTCAAGCTCTATACCACCGGACCGCTGTTCCGCTATGAGCGTGTGCAGGCCGGACGCTACCGGCAGCACACTCAGTTCGACATCGAGAGTATCGGTTCTCTGGACCCCGCCGTCGACCTGGAAATCATGTCGGTGGCCTGGCAGCTATACTCTGAGCTGGGCTTTCAGGGGCTGGCTTTTCAGCTCAACAGCACCGGATGCCCCGTCTGCCGTCCTGCCTATATCCAGCGCCTCGTGGCCTACTACGAGCCGCGGCACCAGGAGGCCTGTGAGGACTGCCTGCGCCGCCTGCAGCGCAACCCGCTGCGCGTGCTGGACTGCAAGGTCGAGACCTGCCAGCCCATCATCGCCGAGGCGCCCCACATCATCGATCATCTCTGCCCCGAGTGCGCCGAGCATTTTGCGACGCTGCGAGGCTATCTCGACGCCCTGGGGCGCCCCTACACCCTGAATCATCGGCTGGTGCGCGGCCTCGACTATTACACCAAGACCGTGTTCGAGGTCTGGGCTGAGGGCATCGGGGCCCAGAACGCCATCTGTGGTGGGGGGCGCTATGACGGCCTGGCCAAAGAGCTGGGCGGCCCGCCCACCCCTGGCATCGGCTTTGGATCTGGCATGGAACGCATCATATTGTTGATGAAGGAGAACGGCATCGCCGTGCCGGGCGTCCCTGCGCCCCAGGTGGCCATGATCTATCATGGCAGCAACGCCAAAACCCGCTGCGTACAACTGATCACTGACCTGCGAGAACAAGACATTCGCGCCGTGATGGCCTTTGACGACCGCAGTATGCGGGCCCAACTCCGCAACGCCAATCGCGTCGGCGCCACCTATGCCATCATCTTGGGCGAGGACGAGCTGGCCGCAGGTAACGCAGTGCTGCAGGATATGCTTACAGACGCCCCCAGAGAAACCGTTGCACAGACCGAGATCGTACATCTGCTAGCGGAACGTTTCGAGTCGGATTACCCATGCAAACTGTAGGCCTTTTATATCACAAGGGTCGCTCCGAGAGTACTGGCCTCAAAGACCAGATTCTGACCGAGTTGCGCGCACGTCATCTGCAAGTTTGGTGCGGGCCTACCGACAATGAGAACGCCCTGATCCAGGCGGCCCCCGAGATGGATCTGCTCATCACCTTGGGCGGCGATGGCACCATCGTACGGGCCATTCGTGCCGTGGCTCGCCACCGCGTCCCGATTCTGGGCGTCAACCTGGGACGCCTCGGGTTCCTGGCCGAGGTTGAGCCTTCGGAGCTGGACCAGGTGCTACCGGCTCTGCTGGACGGCCAGTACCATATCGAGGAGCGCATGATGCTCCGTGCAGAGTTGTACCGCAATGACGAGCTGATCCTGACCGCCGAGGCGATCAATGATGTGGTCATGGCCCGGGGGCGCGCCTCGCGCACCGTGCGCATCTCGGTTGATGTGGACAACCACCATGTCTTTTCACCCACCTGCGACGGCATGATCGTAGCAACGCCCACCGGCAGCACGGCCTATTGTCTGGCGGCCGGTGGCCCCATCGTGGCGCCAGACGTCCACAGCCTGACCATGGTCCCTATCGCGGCCCACCTCGGTATTGCCCATGCCCTGGTGATCCCGGCGCACCGCAGGCTCGACCTGACCCTCCTCAAGAGCGTAGATGCCATGGTCACCATCGATGGCCAGCACGACGAGCCCCTGCAACCCGGCGATCGCCTCAGCAACTCGGCCAGCGACAATGTGGCCCGTTTCGTCCGCATGTCCGAGAATGGCTATTTCTACGAGACGGTGCTGCGGCGGCTGGGCTGGGCGGATCGACCCTGAGGGCTTGGATCTCATGCCGGGCGTGTCTCGCCGCCTTGACGGGCTTCTGGCTCTTGCCATTGTTCTGCTATTGGGTGCCTTTCTGCTGGCGGCCTGCCGTCCGGCGCCGGAACCCACAGACGAGCCAGCTCTGGTGCAGGCCGAGACGGCCTGCCTGGCGGCGCTGTATGTAGATTCGCTGCCCCTTGAGGCCGACCTTTACCTGGGGGGCGAGGCCATGGGGCGCACGCCCCAGCAGCTCTTTTTGCGTCCAGGGCTCTATCGGATCACGCTCCGCCGCGAGGGCTTTGCCACCCACCACACCGATGTCGAGCTGCGCTGCGGCGATGACCAGACTCTCTCCCCGCGCTTGCACGATACCATGCCCCCGACAATCATACTGGATGATCTTCCGGCGCAGGTAACCCCCGACGAGGGCCTCAAGGTGGCGGCCCGGGCCACCGACAACGACGCCGTCGCCTCGATGGCGTTGCATGTCAATGACACCCTGCTGCACAGCGTGGACGAGGCCTCGTTGCGCCACAATATCGACACACGCACCCTGGCGCCTGGGCTACACGAGGGACGCATCGTGGCGCGCGACACAACGGGAAACCAGGCAGCGGTCACCTTCCAGTTCGAGATCGTGGCGCCCTCACCCACAGCCGCGCCCCCGACTCGTGCGACGCCGACGTCGACGACCACTCCGCCCGCGTCAGTACAGCCAACGGCCACACCTACGTTCACTGTCACGCCCACCAGCACGCCCACAGCCACACCACAGCCCACCGCCACGCCTCGTCCTGTGGTTGCCGTTTCAGAGGGTCAGATCTCTCTGATGATCTATGACTATGAGCGCGCCCTGTATACGGACCCTGACCGTGTAGGGCATCCCTATCCGTTGCTGGACCACGAGCGGGTTGGTCCGCCCGTTCGCCGCACCTATGAGACCCTTACGCTACGCAACGAGTACTTGGAGGTCGTGCTCCTGCCTGCCTTGGGCGGTCGCATCTACCAGATACGCTACCTCCCCACGGGCCAGCCTCTGCTGTACAACAGTCGCGTGGCCAAGGTCACCCCCTGGGGGCCTGAGGATCAGGGCTGGTGGCTGGCGCTGGGCGGGATCGAGTTTGCTCTGCCGGAAGAGGAGCATGGCTACGTCAGCGCCGAGCCCTGGGAGGCCCAGGTCTCCCGCGGTGCTGACGGGAGTGCCACGGTGAGCCTGCATATCTTGGAGCAGAGTCGTCAGCTCGATGCCCGCGTCGAGATCACCCTGCACCCCCGGGAGGCCGTCATCCATCTGCACACCACGTTGCGTAACCAGAGCCACCGATCCCAATCGTTCCAGTACTGGGTCAACGCCATGTTGTCCCCTGGGCGGCATGGGGTGGGACCCGATCTGCGTTTCACGCTGCCCGCCGACTCGGTCACGGTACACAGCACCGGCGACAACACGCTGCCCCCCGAGGGCGCTTCCATGCCCTGGCCCGTTGCCGGCAGCCGCGACCTGAGCCGCTATGGGAACTGGCACAACTGGCTGGGGGTATTCGCCCCCCAGCTACGGGCGCCCTTTGTCGCCGTCTATGACGAGGCGACCCAGATCGGGATGGTGCACGCCTTTTCGCCCGAGACCATGCGCGGGCACAAGCTCTTTGGCTTTGGCCGCGATTTCGACCATAGCGTCTATGCCGATGACGGCGCCGCATACGTCGAGCTGTGGGGCGGGTTGACGCCCTCTTTTTGGGAGTATACGAGTCTGGCACCAGGCGCGAGTACGAGTTGGCGCGATACCTGGTATGTCATTGCCCAAAGCGGTGGCGTGGATTTCGCCAATGCCAACGCTTCGTTGTATGCTAGGCGCGATGGTGATCAGATGCGCCTGACGGTAGCCTCGCCGAGCGAGCACCGATGGCGACTCGTCGTCTCACAGGATGGGCGAGAGCTTGTGGACCAATACTTTTCCTTACGTCCAGATGCTCCCCATCGCGTATCGTTGAATGTCGGGAACTCGAATGCTAGCCTGGACGTCCGTATCTTGCAGAGCGACGGCGCCATGATCCTCCAACACAGGGTGGATCCATAGACCCGGGCGATTGAGCAGAACGATAGTGCGCACCAGCGTGAAGGAGTCAGCATGAACTGTCCTCGCTGTGGCAACGTGATTGAGGGCAACGCTCTTTTTTGCCCCCAGTGTGGGCGCAAGCTTGATCCGGAGCCGCAACCCGTCCAAGCATCCACGAGACAGCACGACACCGATCGCACGCGTCCGGCAGAGCCCTCGGACGACATGGGGCTCGAGGAGCCCAGGGCACGGGGCTGCCGGTCGAGCCTGGCCGTCGCAGGGATCGCGTTCCTGGTGATGCTGGTGGTCGGCTTGCTGGCCGTAGCCGCGGTCTACCAAGGGATGCGAGATCGCAGCGAGATCCATACCGAGGCGGCATGGGAGCACTATGTTCTTGGTGAGGCCTACTTGGCCGATGGACAATACGAGTTGGCCGTGGCCGAGTTCGAGTACGCTCTGCAGTTGGATCCCTCCCTCATTGAGGTCGCAAGCCGACTGGCCGAGACCCAGGCCCTCCTAGAAGTGCAACCCACGCCTACATCGATCCTCCAAGAGGGTAATGAAGATCAGTATTGGCAAGAGATACAGTCCGCCCTGGCGCAACAGGACTGGTCTGTCGCCCTGCAAAAGGCCGAGCAAATTCTGGCGGCAAACCCCGAATACCGTCGCCAGGAGGTCGAGCAGGTCATCTATGAAGCCAGCTATCAACTGGGCCTGCGATCGGTGGAACAGAACCGCATGCAAGAGGCGATGCGTCACTTGGATCGTGCCCTCGAGATGCGACCCAACAGCGCCCGGGCATCCCTGGCGCAAAGCATGGCCAAGCTCTATATCGATGGTGTGCGCTATGCCGGCGTCGACTGGGCCTCGGCCGTGGACCGGCTTTCCATGCTGTACAATCTCGACCCCGGTTATCGTGATGTGAGCACCCGCCTCGTCGAGGCCTATTTGGCCTATGGCGAGGAACTTGCCACCCGCGAGGACTGGTGCCTGGCAGCGCTGCAATACCGGCGCGCCAACGAGATCGCCCCCACCCGAGCCACTCGGGCCCTGGCTGAAGAGACTGCCGACCTCTGTGGAGCTCCGCCCGGCGATCAGCAACCTGGTTACCCGGGGATCGATGAGGATGAAACAACGCCTACGCCAGGTCCTGTAGGCTCCTCGGGCACCTATGTGGGACGATTGGACAGGGTCGAATCGGTGGACGCAGCGGGCATCTATGTGCGCGGACAGGTTCTGGACAGCAACGGCAGGGGTGTCGCCAACGTTCGCATCCGGATTCAGGCCTGGGACTGGTACGCCTTTGCCGTCAGCGATGGCAAGGGTCAGTTTTCCTTTGATGGGCTGGGCAATGCGGTTCCGTACACCCTCAGCCTGCCTGATCTGCCCTCAGAGTCTGTTGAGGTGCCGACGAACTTTACCCAGCTGACCTGGGTAGTATTCGAACAAGTCCCCTAGATGTCCTCGTAGTAGAAGGATGCTGTCGATGAACACACTCGAATCGATCGTCGAGACGATCCGTCAGGACTGGACCGCCCAAGACCAGGTACGCGACCTGACTTTGCAGCGCTCGCGCCTATTGATCCGCCATTGCGCCAACTCGATCCGTGCCACCCATCGCCGCGATTTCGAACAGGCCCGCACGCTGCTTGAGGAGGCTCGCGAGGCCGCCGAGGTCATGAGCCAGGAAGCCGCTCCCTATGGCGGCATCGCCTCGGCGGGCTATCTGCTGGACGCCCTCAAGGAGTACGCCGAGGCCGCCCTCACCCTGGCCTTTGTCACCGGTGATGACCCGCCCGATCCAGCCAGCCTGGGCGTGCCCAATGCCCCCTACCTCAATGGCCTGGGCGAGGCCGCCGGTGAGCTGCGCCGCTTTAGCCTGGACGCCATGCGGCGCAACGATCTGGACCAGGCCGAGCGCCTGCTCGCGATCATGGACGAGATCTATAGCCAACTGGTGACGCTGGATTTCCCCGATACACTGACCCGCGGCCTGCGCCGTACCAACGACATGGTGCGCGGGGTGACCGAGCGCACCCGCGGCGACCTGACCACCGCCGTGAGACAGAACAGGCTGCAAGAGGCGCTCCTCTCGTTCGAGGCGCGGCTGGATGAACGCGCATCCGAGGATGCCTGAGGACGAGGGCCGTACCCCGGCCATGCTGCGGGCCAGCGATGTCGGACGCTACACCTATTGCGCCCGCGCCTGGTGGCTAGAACGGATGGCCGGCGAGATCCCCCTCAATCGCGAGGCCCTGAGCCAGGGCCGCCAACGCCATCAGGCCCATGGCCGGCTGGTGGGCGCCGCCGGACGCCAGATGCGTATCGTACGTGCCCTCCTCTGGCTGCTGGCCGGGCTCGGCCTGGCGCTGGCGACGTCGATGCTATGGCGGTAGCCCGGCCCGCCCGCCCCGCGCCATGACCCACACCCAACTCTTGCTCCTGGCAGCCCTGTTGGTGACGCTGATGGGGATTGCCTGGGCATGGCGGCGCGCGGTGGGACTCACGCAACAGGCGGGGGTGCCGGCGGCAAAGGTGGTCTATAGTGACATGGGTCGCTCCGAGCCAGGCCCTGCCTTGCTCTCTGAGAGGCACGGCATCGCCGGCCGTCCCGACTATGTGGTGCGCCGGGGCCGCACCATGGTCCCCGTCGAGGTCAAGCCCGGCAGGCGCGCCGCCGAGCCGTACGAGAGCGACGTGCTGCAACTGGCGGCCTACTGCCTGCTGGTAAGCGAGGCTGCAGGGCGGCGCGTGCCCTATGGCCTGCTCCGCTACCGCGA
>SLPC01000139.1 GCA_007132185.1 Anaerolineae bacterium
CTCGTTTGCCGGGGTGGGCTGCGGTGTCGCAGCCGCTTCCGGTTCGGGCGTTGCGTCTGCTTCCGGCGTCTCATTTGGTTCAGGCGTCTCGGTAGGTTCAGGGGTCTCGGCTGTATCGGGTGTCTCCGTAGGGGTAGGGGTTGGCGTCGGCGTCTCTGTCGGGCGAAGAGTGGCGGTCGGCTCGACGTCGGTCGGTGTTACGGTCGGAATCGCGATCCCATCACCAGGAGCTTGGTCGGCCGCTGGATCACAGCCAGCCACGGCCAACAGTACAATCAACACAACTAACGATATCCAGCGAAACATCTCAGGCCTCCGTATCCTATATGTCAATTACAATGCTCGGTTACTCCATTATAGCATGAGGAAGTCCGAAACTCTACCCTCTTGCAAGAGGACGAATCCAGATGGTCACTGACAGCGCACCTGCGCGGGACAGCAAAAGAGGGCCGGCCCTGATGACAAGTCATCAGGCACCGACCCTCGTAATGATATCGATCAAACAGTTTGGTGCTAGTCCGAGCCCAGCATCCCCTCATCCAGTACGAGCTCTTCTGTGACGTTATGCACGACAATGGTGTACTCGCCTGGCTCTAGTTCGGTCAGGTCCAAGCTTACCGTCTCCTCAAAGCCCACCAGCGCCAGAGTGCAGATGGCATCTACCGGCCGCTCGGTGTAGACCGTGAGATAGATCCGGTTCCCCTCGACTGACTGGGCGATACCGCTCAGTTCGGTGCAGCCATCACCCAAGTACCCCTCGATCACGACATTGATCTGCACCGGATACGATTCGAGGATCAGAACCTCGACCTGCTCCACCATCGCCCGGCCCACGACCATCTCGTCCTCTGCGATGCCAAAGTAGCCCCGGGGGATGGTCACCTCATCCTCCTCGGAGAGGGTAAGGGTCGCTGTGACTCCATCAACCTCGACGGTGTATTCGCCGGCTTCCAGACCCGCTATGTTCAACGGGATGGTGTAGGTAAAGGGTACCAGCGCCATCGTACACATGGCCTCGGGATCACGGAGCGTGTTCACCGTCACGATGATGCGCTCCCCGTCGAAAGCCTGCGTCACCGAGTGCAGGGAGGTGCAACCGTCACGGAAATGGCCCTGGATCTCGATGGCAAAGGCTGCGGGAGGCGTCGCCTCGGCGATCACGCGCACCGCATCGATCAGGGCATCCTGACCCACCATACCTCTGTCCACGATGCCATTGTCGATGAAGTCGTTCATGGCGAGCTCCAAGGTAGCCGTGACGCCGTTCACCTCGACCGTGTACTCGCCCGGGTCCAACCCCTCTACGTCCAGCGGTTCGACGTGGACAAAGGGTACCAGGGCCATGGTACAGAGCGCATCCGGATCACGCACGGTGTTGATGGTGATGACGATGCGGCCGTCCTCGATGGACTGGGTCACGGAGTCGATCTCGGTGCAGCCGTCGCGCAGATGGCCATGGATCTCGACGGCGTACTCGGTCACGGGCACACCCTCAGTCAGCACGATCACCTCGTCGACCAGCGCATCCTCGGCCACGGGCTCGATATCATCGGGCGCGTCCACGATCTCGAGCGCGGCCGTCACACCATCGACCTCAACGGTGTACTCGCCCGGGTCCAGACCCTCTACATCCAGGGGCTCGACATGGACAAAGGGTACCAGAGCCTGCGTGCAGATTGCGTCCGGATCACGGACCGTTTCCACGGTAACGATGATCCGATCGCCGTCCACCGTCTGTGTCACGGACTCGATCTCGGTGCAGCCATCACGTAGACTGCCGTGAATCTCGACGGCGTACTCTGTCGGGGGAATCCCCACGGTCAGCACGACGACCTCGTCGACCAGCGCGCCATTCTCGACGACTGGCGTCTCGGGCGCCTCGAACGGTGGCACGGGCGTGGGCTCTACCGGCATGGTACAAGCCGCCACAAACAAAAGCAGAGCACTTGCAAGGAGCAACAACCAATTTCGACTACGCATTACTTTCCCTTTCTAGCTGCTGATTCAGCTACACTCATTATAGCATATCGCTCTGCTACTAGAGACGCTCTGATCGACGCCTGGGTTCCAGGCTTTCGCCCGAATTTTGCGCCTTGCGCATGCGTTCTGCCTCGTAAAAAGAATAGCCTCCTGCATAGCTGGCCGCCGTGCCCTCTTCCAATGCCACCACACGTTGCACAATGCGATCCAACAGGTAACGATCATGTGAAACGACAAGAACCGTGCCCTCAAAGCTCTCCAGCGCCTCTTCCAAGACCTCGGCAGAGGGAATGTCCAGGTTGTTGGTGGGTTCATCCAGGAGCAGCAGATTGGCGCCCGAAAGCATCAAGAGCGCCATCTGCAGGCGCCCCTTTTCGCCGCCCGAGAGCGTGGCCACCGGTTTGAGGGCCTGCTCATAGGGAAAGAGAAAGCGCCCCAAAAAGGGAATCGCCGCATACTCGGGCAGATTGGCTCGTTTCGCCATCGTCTCGATCAGTGAAAGTCCCGGGTTCAGCGTCTCGTGCTGCTGGGCATAGACGCCGATCCGGACGCTGGGGCCGATACGGATCTCGCCGGCGGTCAGTGCCTCCTGCCCCAGAATCAGTCGCAGCAGCACCGATTTGCCGGCGCCATTAGGCCCCACGATGCCCACCCGCTCTCCATGCCAGAGCAGCAGGTCGAGCCCGGCCAGCACAATGTCCTCTCCGCCGGCGGGGTTCTCAAAGGCCTTCCAGAGATCACGTATCTCGAGCACCTTGTCGCTGCCCCGCCAACCCGCCAGCTCCAGGCCCATACGTCGGCGTTCCTGTGGCGGCGCCTCGACTCGATCCATCTGCTCCAAACGCTTGAGAATGGCCTGACCACGCCGTGAGAACTTGGGGTTATCATAGATCTTGCCCCAGGTCATCAGGCGTTCGGCGGACTGCTCGAGGCGCCGGATCTCCTTTTGCTGGGCCTGGAACTGCTGCTGTTGCCGCGCCCGCTCGTGCCCCTTGACCACGGCATACTCGGAATAGTTGCCGGGATAGGCGGTCAGACGCCCATGGTCCAACTCGACGATCTCGTCGGCGACCATGTCCAGCAAAAAGCGATCATGAGAGATGATCACCACGCCGCCTTTGTAGCCACGGATGTACTGCTCCAAAAAGGCCTTGGCCGACAGGTCCAGGTGATTATCGGGCTCATCCAGCAGCAAGAGATCGGGCTGCACGACCATCAGCTTGGCCAGGGCCAGGAGCTTTTTCTGGCCTCCGCTAAGCGCGTCCACCGGCAGCGTTAGATCACGCGCCTGAAAGCCAAGGGACAGGAGCGTGGCGCGCAAGCGCCCCTCGTAGGCCGGCCCGCCCATCTGCTCGTACTCGGATAGCAGCCCCTCCTGCTGCGCCAAGGCGCTCGCCAGCCGCCTCTCGTCTTCATAGACGGCGGGAGCGCCCAGCCGGGCCTCGATCTCGTGCAGTTGAGCCTCGATCTCTTGCAGGGCCTCCGAGGCGGTCAGCGCCTCTTCCCACACGGTGTGCCCTGGTGCAAAGCGGGGCTCTTGGGGCAACAGCCCCACCGAAAGGCCTCTGGCCCGCACAACGGTGCCCGCATCGGTGCCTCCATCTGCATGCAGATCGCCAGTCATCAGGGCCAGCAGGGTGCTCTTGCCGCTGCCATTGGGGCCGATTAGGCCAACCACCCGGTCGTCATGCACAGCCCACGAGAGGTCAGCAAAGACAGGCGCTCCCGAATAGGTAATGGTGACGCGATCCAGACGCAGGGCGATCATGGGCATCCTCGCATCGATACAGTAACGGTCCTTGTCTCACTCATGTTTGGCGTTCTTTTTTCTGGCGCGGCGCTTGCGCGGCTCGTACTGCTCCCAGTAGACGCGCCGCTCCTCATACCGATCGTGACCGTTCGGCGGCTCGTGCTCTGTCGGGTGGCCCACATAGACCAGACTCAGCGGTGTGACATCCTCCGGAAGAGCCAGGACCTGGCGCACCGGCGCCATGACGCTGGGCAGCGGATACACGCCGATCCAGACGCTCCCCAATCCGAGACCCGCGGCGGCAATCAGGATGTTCTGCGTGGCGGCGCTACAGTCCTGCACCCAATAGTGCCGAGCCGCCGAATTGTGTGCGATGCGCAGATTGGCACATACGGCAATGGCGGCAGGCGCATTATAACGCGCAAAGAGCAGCTTGCTGCGCAGGCGCTCCAGAATCGCGGGGCGGGTTATAACCACAAACTCCCAAGGCTGGCTATTGCTGGCTGACGGCGCCGCCATGGCTGCGACTAACAACCGGCGCAGCAGTTCGGGTGCCACAGGTCGGTCCTCATAGGCGCGCACGCTCCTGCGCGAACGCAACAGGTCTACAATGTCAGGCATTGTCACCCCTTTATCCTCAACGTAGACAAGCATATCCCGGTTCGATTGCCTGACCAAATAGCTTGCGAACAGGCCAAGAAGCCGCGTGTGACAAGAGCCGTGCTGTGGAAACGCCTCGCTTGTGACCCACCCAAATGCTTGACGATGTATCCCTGTGCAAGCTATCATTGAAGCAGGCCAGCTTGGCTCACGGCCTCTTGTTGCACGATCTGTTGCATCATGAGAGCTCGCCACAGAGGTGAGATCGCCAGCTAACAGGGCCCCCGCGTCAAGATGCTGCCGGCGTATCGGTCGGTCGAGCCTTGCCAGAAGCTGTTTACGCTGGCCTGATCATAGCGCACAGATTATACCTGTGCGCAGAGGTATAGAGGCCATATGAGTAGGGAGATTTCGTCAAGGAGCCGCGAACTGCTGCAGAGATTGCAGCGTCAGGACCATACCGACTATTTGATTCTCCAGGAGTTGGCCAAGCATATCGATGACCCCGAGAACCATGACGTGCTGGAGCGGATCGCCGAGGAGCGCCACGCCCGCCATGAGAAATGGCGCGAGATCACCGGCGAGGAGACAGAACCCAATCGTCCCCGAGTCCGGCTCTATGCCCTTCTCGCTCATGTGCTGGGCCTTACCTTTGCGGTCAAGTACATGGAGCGCGACGAAGAGCGGGCCCATGCGATCTATGAAGCGGTGCAAGACGAAGTCCCTGAGGCAGAACGCATCGTAGAAGAGGAGGAGGCTCACGAGCTCGAGTTGGTTGACATGCTGGATGAGGAAAGACTCCATTATACCAGCTCTATCGTCCTGGGCCTCGTCGAGGGCATCGTGAATCTAATAGGGCATCTGTCCGGGTTGACGCTGGCACTACGAGATACGCAGATGATTGGCCTGACAGGATTGATCACCGGTCTCGCCGCGTCGTTTGCCCTGCTATCCTCCGAATACCTTTCCATCGAAACCGGAGAGAATGAGCAGGAGCCCGGCAAAGCCAGTCTGTACTCGGGGGGAAGCAGTGTATTGGCACTGGTACTCTTGCTGTTACCATTCTGGTTCACAGAGAACTATTTTGTGGCTATAGCGGGTTCTCTGGGGATAGCGATCCTGATGATCGCGGCACTCTCTTACTATTTGTCGGTCACACGCGAGCTGCACTTTGGACGGCGGTTCGCCCGGATGGGGGGTATCAGCCTGGGGGTGGCAGCATTGAGCTTTGTTGTGGGCATTGTGGTGCATGAGGCTCTTGGGCCAAACCTCTAGACGCCACTATTCGCCGCAAATGCAAGAGATCGTGGTGTTGATTGAGCTTGATCTATGACCCAGAGCAAAAGCCTCGGGACGAACTCGAGTGGAATAACACGAAAAAGGTGAGATATATGCCAGGTAACATATCTAAGGGAACTCGTGACGTGCTGCTGCGCCTGCAACGCAACGATCATACCCAGAGGTTGATATACCTCGAGCTGGCGGAACGCACCAACAATCACGATAATGCCCCCACCCTCGAGGAAATAGCCGAGTCACAGCAAGCGCGCGAGCGTATGTGGCAGCAGTATACGGGCCAGGAGGTGAGGCCAGACCGCTTTCGGATGCGGCGCTATCTGATCCTTGCGA
>SLPC01000053.1 GCA_007132185.1 Anaerolineae bacterium
CATACCTCGCCCCTTCCTACCGCGATGCAATAGTCCGCCACATGGGCCGGGATGTCCACCCCGGTGGTGTCGATGCTATTGCGGAATTCCATGGTATAGTTGACCTCGCACACGGTCAGCGTTCCGTCGGCATCCTCCAGGATATCCACAGCCACGACACCGCCGCCCACGGCCTGGGCCGCCGCTTGTGAGATGGCGTTGATCTCGGGCGTGACGGGGCAGTTGCTGGCCACCCCGCCCCGGGCCGTGTTGGTGATCCAGTGCTCTGATGTGCGATAGATGGCGCACACTGTCTGATCCCCCACGCAAAAGCTGCGGATGTCACGCTGGGGCTTGTCGACATACTCCTGGATATAGTAGATCGAGTGATGGTACGAGCCCAGCACCTTTTTGTGCTCGACGATGGCCTCGGCGGCTTCGCGGTCGTTGACCTTGGCGATCAGCCGCCCCCAGGACCCCACAGCGGGCTTGAGCACCGCCGGGTAGCCAATCTGCTCGATGGCCTCCATGGCCGACTCGGGGGTGTATGCCATGATGGTGCGGGGCGTGGGCACGCCCGCCTGTAGTAGCGCCAGCGACGTGCTGAACTTGTTGCCGCACACCGTGGCCACGTGGGCGCTGTTGACCGTCGGCACGCCCCACGCATTGAGCATCTCGAGGGTATAGAGGGCCCGCGAGTGGTTGATGCAGCGCTCGACGATCACGTCATAGCTCTGCAGGGACCCATTACCGGCCATGTCTACCACCAGCTTGCGATCATCGATCAGGTCGACGCTCTGCCCCTTGCTCTTGAGGGCCTCGATGAGCAAGCGTTCTTCGACACGTACCCGCGACAGCAGCATTCCTATCTTGATCATATCTACTCCAGCACTCGCTCGATAAAGGCGTCGGTGACCTGATCCGTGGTCGCGTCTCCCCCCAGATCAGGGGTGCGCGGCCCCTCAGTCAGGATCGCGGCGATGGTGGTGCGCACGCGCTCGGCCCAGGCCGGCTCGCCCAGATGATCCAGTAACATGGTGACGGCGCCAAAGGTGGCCAGCGGGTTGGCGATGCCCTGCCCGGCAATGTCGGGCGCAGAGCCATGCACCGGCTCGAATAGAGCGTGCGTATCGCCCATGTTACCCGAGGGCGCCAGCCCCAGCCCGCCCACCAGCGCGGCGGCCTCGTCCGACAGGATATCGCCGAACAGGTTGGTGGTCACAATGACGTCATACTGCTCGGGCGACGTGATCAGCCGCATAGCGACGGCGTCGACCAGTTGCTCCTCCACGACGACGTCGAAATATTCGGCGGCCACGGCAAAGGCCGCCTCGCGGAACAGCCCGCAGGTGGCCCGCATTACGTTGGCCTTGTGTACCACGGTCAGGTGCTTGCGTCGACGGGTCGCCAGTTCCAGCGCCCGCCGCACGATGCGCTCGGACCCTCGACGGGTGATCACCCGCTCCGTGACGGCGCGATCCACCTCGCGGCGCTCGATCCCGGCGTAGAGGCCCTCGCTGTTCTCGCGCACGATCAGCATGTCGATGCCCGGGCGCGAGCCCGGCACAGGCTGCGAGATCACGGGGCGCAGGTTGGCGTACAGATCCAGGTGGCGCCGCAGAGCCACGATGGGGCTGCGATAGCCCTCTACCGGCTGCAGCGGCGACGAGACAGCGCCAAACAAAGTGGCATCAGCCTGCTCGGCGGCGGCGGTCGTGGCCTCGGGCAGGGCCGTGCCGTGCCGCCGAAAGGCGTCCCAGCCGGCCTCGGCCTCGACGAACGACCAGCCCAGTCCTGTGGCCTCCAGCAGGCGGCGCCCCGCGGGGATCACCTCGTGGCCAATGCCATCCCCCTCGATCAGGCAGATGGCCCGGCTCACGCATCCTCCTCCAGGGGCAGGCGCCCATGCTTGAGATAGTACTGGATGATGCCGCCCTCATCCCACGCCTCGCGCAGCCAGCCGGGCGGCGAGGGCAGCTCGATCCACTGGCCATCGACGAGCAGGGCCGGTCGGGCCAGGTCCAGCTCGACCTGCCGACGATCGGCGACCTGGTCGCGGATGTCGATCTCGAACAGCCGCAGCCCCAGGTTCAGGGCGTTCCGGTAAAAGATGCGCGCAAAGCTGGGGGCAATGATGGCGGCCACGCCCACGGCGGTCAGCGCTCGAGGTGCATACTCGCGCGACGAGCCGCAACCAAAGTTCGTGCCCGCCACAATGATATCGCCGGGCTGTACCTCTTGCGCAAACTCGGGGCGCGCCTCGATGAACGGGTACTTGGCAAGCTCAGCCTCCGAGTTCATGTAGGGCGCATAGCGGCCCGGCACGATCTGATCGGTATCCACATCATCGCCAAAGAGCCAGATGGTTGCCATGGTTGCCCTCCTAGAGTCCCGTTGGGTCGGTGATTACGCCGGCCAGCGCGGTGACAGCTGCGGTCTCGGCCGAAGCCAGGTACACGCGTCCATCGGGAGAGCCCATGCGTCCGCGGAAATTCCGGTTTCCGGTGGACAGGCAGACCTCTCCCGCACCGATGACCCCCATGTGCCGCCCGATGCACGGCCCGCAACCGGGGGTGCCCAGGGTGGCGCCGGCGGCCAGCAGGGTCGCCAGAGTGCCGTCGGCGGTCGCCTCCGCCAGGATGCGATGGGAGGCCGGGATCACCAGCAGGCGCACGTGGGGGGCGACATGCTGGCCATCCAGGATGCGGGCTGCGGCCTGCAGGTCGCTCAGACGGCCGTTCGTGCAGGTTCCGATGAACACCATATCCACGGGCACCTCGCCCACCTCGGCGATGGGTGCCACATTGTCGGTGGCATAGGGCCTGGCGACCTGGGGAGTCAGCTCGTCCAAATCGACGACGATGGTGCGCGCATAGGCGGCGCCCTCCTGCACGACCAGCCACTCGGGTACGTCCCAGCCAGCGGCTGCGGGGCCTGTGGGGGGTATGATGCCTGCTTTGGCGCCCAGCTCGGTGGTCATCGAGCACAGCGTCTCGCGGCCGTCAAGATCGAGCCAGTCCAGGCCGTGAAACTCGACGGTCTGGTACCGGGCGCCGTCCAGCCCCAGCAGGCCACACAGATACAGGCTCAGGTCCTTGGGCACCACGCCGGGCCGAAAGCGGCCCCGCACGTCCACGCGGATGGTCTCGGGCACCCGCAGCCAGTTGCGCCCCGTGGCCATGGTCAGAGCCATGTCACGGGAGCCGACGCCGGTGCCAAAGGCGCCCACGGCGCCATAGGCGTTGGCGTGCGAGTCGGTGCCAAAGGCGATCTCACCGGGACTCACCAGCCCCTCCTCGATCATGACCACATGGCACACGCCATAGCCCACGTCGTAGAACTGGCGGATCCCCTGCTCGCGCGCCCACTGGCGCACCAGCACCTGAGCGTCTGCCGTGGCCACCGAGGCGGCAGGGGCCACATGGTCGATCATGATCGCAATGCGATCGGGGTCATAGACGCGCTCGGCCTTGAGCTCGTTGCGAAACGAGTCGATCACCTCGGGGGTGAGCGAGTCGTGGGACATGCAGCGATCCACCTCGACGATCACCAGGTCGCCGGCGCGTACCGGACGGCCCATCGCATGCGACAGGATCTGTTCCGACAGGGTGAGCGCCTCATTAGACATGGGTCACCTCTTGTTCATGGTGATCGCCGGTCCAGCGACGCAAAATGGCGTCCACATCGTCCAGGCCGATGGGCTTTTCATCCGCCAACGCCTTGATGTGCTGGGTAGCGGCGCGCAGCTCTTCCTCGGGGATATCGAGGCGCAACTGCTCGGCACGATCCTTGATGGCGTTCCACCCCGTCAGGCGGTGGGCGATACTGATGTAACGCTCGAGTCCGAAATCCTGAGGCGCCAGGATCTCGTATGTCTCGGGGTTGTTCAGCACGGCCTTGGCATGCACACCAGCCTTGTGAGTAAAGGCGGTGATGCCGGTGATATAGTTGTTGAACGGGATATCGACGCCGACAATCTCGGCCACCGTGGCGTCGAGATCACGGATCACGGGCAAGTTATACTTGGCCACCAGATCCCGATCCATGGCATACAACCGCGCCACCATGCCCCCCAAGGGGGCGATGCCGTTGCGCTCGCCGATGCCCAGAATGCTGGTATCCACATGGGTGGCGCCGGCCTCCAGCGCACAAAAGGCATTGGCGATCGCGCAACCCGAGTCGTTGTGGCCGTGGAACTCGATATCGCACGAGACGCGCTCGCGCACCTTGCGTACCAACTCGTACACCTGCAGCGGCGTCGCCACACCAACGGTGTCAGCAATGCCGACGCGGTTCACGCCCAGCTCGGCGACGGCCTGATAGATCTCGAGGATGTCATCGAGGTTGCTGCGGAACGAGTCTTCGGTGCTGAAACGCACCTCGAATCCTCGATCCAGGATGTGGGTGACCACGTCGCGGGCGCGATCGAGGATGGCCGGGATGTCCATACCATGGCTGAACTTGCGCAGCATGGACGAGGTGCCGATCAGCAGATCGATGCCGTCGACGCCGGTGGCGATGGCAGCCTCGGCATCGGAAAGGGTGCAGCGAACGTGGGTCAACACCTTGGCGTTGAGGCCCAGTCCCGCGATGGTCTTGCAGTCATGCATGCTCTGAGGCGACGCAACCGGCGACGTCACCTCGATATACTCGACGCCAAAAGCGTCCAACGCCTGAGCGATCCGGACCTTTTGATCGGTGGTAAAGTTCGCGCCGACGAACTGCTCACCTTCCCGCAGTGTTGACTCGATGATATAAAAGGGACCTATTGACATGCTATTATTCTCCCCAGTCTTCCTCTTCTTCAGGCGCCACATCCAGGGTCAACGGATCAACCGCAACAACCTCCAGCTCGACGCCGCACTCGGGACAGTCGACGATCTCCCCCTCGAGGGGATCATCCAGCTCGATCTCTGCTGCACACTCGGGGCAATTTCCGATCATCTCTCTCACCTCCTCTCTTGTCAGGATTTTGGCCATCACCGGGGCAACACTGCGGGTCCGGTCGGCGATGTTAGACGCGAAAAAAAGAGCGTCCCCTCTGGTCTGAGGAGCCGCTCTTGTCTTCTATGCCTCTAGATTGCGAGGCGCGAGCAAAGCTAGCCTGACCAGTGGGTCGGCTTTTGACGCTTGCTCTTCTTCAAGAGGAGGGACTGTGCCCCCCGCTCTGTGATGCTATGATGGCCGATACGCGTCATCTGCATTCTCTCTCCTCGCAACATATGGCGCGGACTATAGCATGCTGAGGCCTTTGTGTCAAAAACCGGCACTACGATGGTACGGCGAGCCCAGTCGCAGATGCATGGCGACGCATGAGAAAAGTAAAAAGGGTGCAGACTCGAGTCTGCACCCTCTCTTATTCAAAGCGGACTTTTGATCAAGGACCGTATTGGGTCATCCGCCCTCGTTAGGGACGTCCCGGTCCTCCCGGCCTTCCAGCCCAGGGCGGGGGGCCCTGCTGCTTGGAGTTCCCAACCCCGGCAGGCGGACCCGGCTCCTCGGAATCACCGGCCCAGGCTGGCGGGCCCACCCGGTGCGGACCTCCTGCCCAAGGAGGCGGGCCAGGGGCAAGCCCCAGCTCGTCGCGAATCTCGCCCCAGCCAAGCCCCTGGGCAAAGAGCTCAAGAGCCTGTTCAGCGGTGATTCCCAGCTCAGCGCCGCCGATGGCATAGGCCTGCCTGATCTGTCCCCAGCCCAAGCCCTCTTCCACCTTGAGCGCCAGCAGCTCCTCCGGATCGGCGTCAAAGCTCTGGGCCAGACGATAGGCCATCTTGACCTGGCCCCATCCCAGCCCGTCGTCTACCTTGCGCGCCAGCAGCTCCTCCCAGGTGAGGCCGTCGTCGGGCGCGATCTGCGAGAGGTTCCATGCCATCATGATCTGGCCCAAGCCGATTCCCTGCGCATGCAGCTCCATCAAATAGTCACAATCGACATCCATGCGCTCTGCGAGAGATTGGGCAAAGGGAATGCAATCCAGCGAAGGATCCGCATCATCTGCGGATACCAGTGGAGACCCGAGCATCAGCATGCTCACAACCATGATCATGACAAACAAGAGTCGAACAAATCGCTTCATATTACCTCCTCCGGGTACTGCCCACGTCCACGCCCCCAAGCGAGAGAGATGATCGTCATAACTAGACATATTACAGGCTCATTGCACTTGATGCACAATTATATCGTACGCCAGGAGAACAGATGTGTCAATGCCTACAATCCCATTTTAACGCCAAACTATCGTACCAGACCGTTGAACAGTGAGCAGGCTTCAGGCAACAGACGGAACAGATCCTTGCCGCTCTGACTCTTGCCCGGTCAGCAGGCCAAAGTCGTGACGATCGATACTCCTTGTGCCCTGGACCAGCCACGACCAGCTGGCCTGCGGATCGCGTCCCTGAAAGGCGTCGAGCCTGGCTCTCAGGGCAGCATCGATCACGATCGGACGCTCGGGATACAGACTCACGCTGCGTACAGCAAAGACCCACGGATAGCGCTCCGAATCCGAGACATAGCGGCTCGGCTTGCGCTCTGGATATGAAGAGACTTCTGCATGGGCCACCACGCCGGTCCCTGATGCGTAAAAGCAGATCCAATCGCCTGGCTTGAGCACCTTGCGTCCCGGCGTTCGATCGCCATAGGCATAGATCTGGTGTTCTCCCACCAGATTCTGTACACACTCTTGTGCCGATTGGGCCTCGGTGTCTCGAACAGGAGATATCCAGTAGGCAGCCTGTTCGCTATTGGATGAGGCGCCATCCGATGGCGCGCTATCCGATAGCGAACTATCCGGTGCGGAATCTTGGATAGCTCTCGTCGGAGAAGGAGTCTCCTCAGGATACTCGACACTCGTCTCGTGCTTCGCACTCTCTCCCACGAGCCGCGATAAAAGGTCCACCACAGGATCAACGCGCGGCCCGGATGGCTTGATCAGCGTAAGCACGTCGTCATGACTCAGATCATATTCGCGCACAAGATCCGCCAGATCAAGCAAATAAGCGACCGAGATGATTCGCAGCTCATCATTGCGCCCCTCCGCTGCGATGGCATTCTCCAGTTGACGCAACTCGGAATCTGCCCGCCCCACGACGTACAGGCCGAGGGCATCCTGTCTGCTTGGAATTTCCTGCGCAGAGATGAGATCACTGATATAGCCCATCAGGGTCGCCGTCCTGATAGCGTATGCATCGGTAGTCTTGATCTCAACAACGATATCGAGCCCCGACGGAGAACGCCATAGACCATCGTTGCCGATCTGCCCCGACACTCCCTGGTATCTGCCGTAATGAACCTCAAAACCCAAAAAGGTTCCCAAATGGTTAACCAGATCCTGCAATGCCCTATTAAGATTGGTACCACTGTTGCGCAGGCACTCTTCGATATAGTCCCGTACCGTGCCTACGTCTGACACGCTTTCACTCAGGTGATGGCGAAACCTCTCTCTGGGCGTAGCATCTCCGGGCGCATCATCCAAAGGCCCGACAAGACTCAGCACTTGTCTCAAGCTAATCGCAGTTGTAGCCATTGGCTTCTCCTCATGGGCGTCGTGGGCACAACACAAGCATAGTCATGCCGAAAGCGATGTCAAGGTACTCGCGATGCTAACCCACTCTCAGGAACCACTGCATTTGCCCGAACGGCAGGGGAGTGATATACTCTGGTCGTGCTCGGGGCGTAGCGCAGCCAGGTAGCGCACTTGAATGGGGTTCAAGTGGTCGGACGTTCAAATCGTCTCGCCCCGACACTAGAGGGCTAATCCGTACGCAATGCGTCAGGGTTGGCCCTCTCTTTTTATCGATTTGAACCTGTTCTATTGCGCTTTTTTGCCCCAAGAGATAGCTTCCCACGATCCGCACCCAGCTGTCCCCGAGCGGCCTCTCTGGCGGTCTCCTGCCGTGCTGCTCTCACGCTACGCTTCGTGTGAGTAAACCATGCCCCTTTTTGCCTAGCAATGCGCTATAATGCTCTATAGGTAATCGGTCAATCCGCTTGCCTGAAGAGTCCCGTGCAACTGCGCAAGAACTCGGTCGAGAATGCCCGCAAGCTTATAGAGGCCGGAAGTCAAGCGCGACAGCGACTGGAGCAAAGCGGCGCCTTCGGCCGATGATGAGAACGCCTATCTGGAGAGTCACTCGTGGGACGAGTACGCCGACTGGTATCTCGCCGAGGACGAGCAAGAGAGCCGAGAGACCAAGGGGCGGTTCAAGTACCCCTACGGGGACTTACGCTGTATACCGCAGTGGCCTGATCACCGCCAAGCAACGTGCGGCGCAGTACGATCATAACGACATTGAGCAGGCCGCCGATGAACTGCTGAACCTGATTGACGAGGGGCAACGGGGCGACTGATCGTTTCTTGACAGCACGATCCGTCGGGCTGGCCCGTAAGGCCTGCCGTCCGTTTGTTGCCGCGAGAACGGTGGCAGAGCGAATCACAGGAGATATGATGCCTACATACCGGCTTACGTACGATTCGGCAGCGACGCCGCTGCCGCACTTTTGGGAACACACCGTCGGGAGCGGACACGCTCCCCTGACCCTGCGCGCGGACTGGCAGAGGCACATGAGGCGAGCCCACGACGAGTTGGGCTTTCAGCACGTCCGCTTCCACGGCATCCTGTCCAAACCGATGGACACGCTGACTCGGCCGCAGGAGGAGATGCAATACTCTTTCTGGGACGCGATTCAGATCACCGATTTCATCCATTCGCTCGGTATGCATCCCTTTATGGAACTGAGCTACATGCCCGAGCCTCTCGCCTCAGGCGACGAGACCGTGTTCCACTACAACTCGAACATCACGCCGCCCAACGACTATCGCGAGTGGGCCAAGCTCATTCGCAGGCTGGTCAGGCAGTGGGAGGAACGATACGGAGCCGACGAGGTGCGTCGCTGGTACTTTGAGGTCTGGAATGAGCCAAACTTTCCGCAGCAGTGGGCCGGCGACCAGGACGATTACTTTTGCCTGTACCGGCACACCGTCGAGGCTATCAAGGGGGTCGATGCGGCGCTGCGCGTCGGAGGTCCAGCGTCGGCCAAGAATGGCTGGATACCCGATCTGCTCGAGTTTTGCGAAAAGAACGGGCTTCCGATTGATTTCGTGTCTACGCACCACTATCCCGAAGATGTGCGCGCCGAGGTGGACGAGCCGATCGAGGAGAAACTGTCCAAGATTGAGCGCGGGATCCTGACCAAGCAGACGCGCCAGGCGCGGGCCGAGGCGGGTGCCAAACCGCTTTACTACACCGAGTGGAACAGCTCCGGCGACCTGACGGATGAGCTGCACGACCAGTCCTATACGGCGGCCTTTGCGGTCAAGACGATCATGGATGCCGCCGGGCTCGTGGACGGTTACGCCTTCTGGACACTCACCGACGTCTTTCGCGAGGTTCCCATGCGTTCGACGCCGTTTCACGGCGGCTTTGGCCTGCTGAACCTGCACGGCATCCCCAAGCCCGTGTACCACGCCTACAGGCTTTTGCATACCGTCGGCACCGAGACAATACCCGTGGAGGGCGAGCACGAGACGGTTGACGTGTGGGCCGTCCGCGGGGAACAGCGGCTCGACCTGGTTCTCACCAACCACGCCATGCCGCGCAGCGATATCCGCACCGAGCCCGTGCGCTGGCGTGTAGAAGGCACGCCCGTGCCCACGCAGGTTCGCATCGCGCGGGTGGACGAGGAGCACGGCAACCCGCGGGCCCTCTGGGTCGCCATGGAAAGTCCCGAGTACCCCAGCCGGGACCAGGTTGGCGAGATTGAGGCGGGCAGCGCGGTGAACGACGAGCCTTTAGCGTGGACCATCCAGGATGGCGCCGTGGAGTTTGCGTTTGACATGCCTCCCTACAGCGTGGCCGTCGTATCGCTCGACTTTTCCAACGGGGCCAAGCCCAGCGGGCTCGGGCGGACCGGCGAGCGGACCAACCACTACGGCCGCCGCGGGATCGCCTCTGACAGCGAGTTTCTGGACACCCTGGCGCGTGCCACGATGATCTTTTTCAACAAGGAGCGGGGCGAGGCCACCGGCCTGTTGCCAGACTCGACCAAGGAAGATTCCTCGTGCAGCGTGATGTCCGTCGCAATGGCGCTGCCCGTGTACATCGTAGCCGTCGAGCGAGATCTCCTCTCCCGCGATGTGGCCGCCGAACGTATCCGCCGCCTGTTGCGGATGTTCTGGCATGGCGAGCAGAGTCCGCACAACGTCGCCATGGGCTACAAGGGGTTCTTTTACCACTTTCTGGACATGGCCAACGGCTTGCGGGTAAAGGCATCGGAGCTCACTACCATCGATACGGCCTTTTTCATTGGCGGCGCCCTGGTGGCCAGCATGTACTTTGACCGCGATACGCCGGTCGAGCGCGAGATCCGCGACCTGGCGGATCAGCTGTACCGACGCGTTGATTGGGAATGGGCACAGAACGGCGGCCCGCTCGTCACCATGGGCTGGAAGCCAGAGGAAGGCTTTGACGAGTTCAGATGGGAGGGGTACAGCGAGGCGCTTTTGCTGTACGTGCTCGCGCTGGCTTCGCCCACGCATCCCATCAAGCCCGAGGCGTACGACGCCTGGCTGGAGACATACGAGTGGAAGAACGTGCATGGCTTTGAATATGTCCACGCCGGTCCGCTCTTTATCCACCAGTTCTCTCAAGCCTGGATCGACTTTCGCGGCATCCAGGACCGCTACATGCGCGAGAAGGGGATCGACTATTTCGAGAACACCCGTCGGGCCACGCTCGCCCAGCAGGCGTACGCCATCGCGAACCCGAACGGGTTCAGGGATTACGGCGAGTTCGCATGGGGCATCACAGCATCGAGTGGTCCAGGCAACGAGTACCGTATGATAGGCGACCAAATACGCAGATTCCACGAGTACGAGGCCCGCGGCATCCCCGACGGTCCCGACGACGGCACACTGTCGCCTTGGGCAGCCGCAGCCTCGCTGCCGTTTGCGCCCGAGATCGTGCTACCAACACTGCGCCACTTTCACGATGCCTACCCGGAGGCCACCAACCTGGAGGGTTTTCTGAACAGCTTTAACCCGACGTATCCCGAAAATAACGCCGGACGTGCCGGATGGGTTTCACCCGACTATTTCGGGCTGGATCAGGGGCCCGTGATCATGATGATCCAGAATTATGAGGACGGCCTGATCTGGCGGCTGATGCAGCGCTGCCCGTACATCGTGCAGGGCCTGCTCAAGGCCGGGTTCACCGGAGGATGGCTCTCGGGGGCAAACCCCGTGAGTAAATAGGCAGGAGGGCACATGGCTATCATCGGGTACCACGCGTCTCACGAGCAGTTCTCGCCTAGCGAGCTGCTCAGCTATGTCAAGGCAGCCGAGGATGCCGGTTTCCAGGCCGCCATGTGTTCGGACCACTTTTATCCCTGGAGCGAACGCCAGGGACAGAGCGGTTATGCCTGGTCGTGGCTAGGCGCGGCGCTGCAAGCCACGACGCTGACCTTTGGGGTTGTGAACGCCCCGGGCCAGCGATACCACCCGGCGATCATCGCCCAGGCGGCCGCCACCCTCGCCGAGATGTACCCCAACCGCTTCTGGGTTGCCGTGGGCAGCGGCGAGGCCCTCAGCGAACGGATCACCGGCGAGCGCTGGCCCCCCAAGGCTAAGCGCAACGAACGTCTGGAGGAGTGCGCCGAGGTCATGCGGGCGCTGTGGGCCGGCGAGGAGGTCACCCACTATGGGCTGATCGTCGTCGAACAGGCGCGCCTGTACACGCGCCCGGCCACGCCCCCCATGCTCATCGGCGCGGCGATCACGGCGGAAACGGCCGGCTGGCTGGGCGGTTGGGCCGACGGGCTCATCACCGTGAACCAACGCCGCGAAAAGCTCGAGAGGGTCATCAAGAGCTTTCGTGACGGGGGCGGCCAGGGCAAGCCGGTATACTTGCAGGTGCATCTCTCGTACGATCAGGACAGGGAGAGTGCGCTGCAGGGTGCGCACGAGCAGTGGCGCAGCAACGCCTTTACGAGCGATGTGCTGGCGAATCTGCACCTACCGCGGCTCTTTGACGAGGCGTCTCAGGCGTTGCGGCCGGAAGATATCACCGAGCACGTGCGCGTTTCCGCCGATCTGGGCCAGCAGAGGGCCTGGCTGGAGGAAGACGTCGCCATGGGCTTTGATCGCATCTACCTGCACAACGCCAACCGCCAGCAGATGCGCTTTATCGAGGACTTTGGGGCCAGGGTGCTTCCCGAACTGGGCGCCTGACTGCCCTCGGGTGGGAGGAGCCGGACGAGTTCTTGGGCAGGCCGCTCGCAGGGCTAGGGCGTCTTTGAGTAACTGAGCTAGTAGGCGGCTCCAAGGACCCACATGGTCCGGTAGCTATCACCCAACTTGTCATGGCGGGTGGCAATCCGTCGGAACTGCTTCAGTCGATGGATCAAGCGTTCCACGATGTTGCGAGCACGGTACAACTCTCGGTCAAACGGGCCCCCTTGAGGCTAATCTTTCCGCCGAGGGATGGTTCCCCGAATGCCGTGCCAACGCAGATAGCGTCGGATCTCGGGAAACTGTAGCGCCTGTCATCCGCTATGCGCCCCGGACGCAGTCGAGGCCGTCCGGGACCGAGGCGTTTGACCTGGCCCTGCTCCATGAGCACCTCGAGCACCGTCGACTCGTGCTGCTGACCCGGGGGCAACAGCACCACCATCAGATAACCACGATTATCGCAACGGATGCGAACCTTGGTAGAAAACCCGCCCCGACTCGAACCTAAGGCTTCTGCGCCAGGGTCCCCTTTTTTCCACCAGCCGCGTGCTGGGGCGCACGATCCAGGGCATCCCTGTGAGCATGAGCCGACGGTCTTTGGGACGCCCCAGTATGCCTATAGCAGGTGCATATACTGACATCGTGATCGCCGCGCTCGCATACCCTAGTCTTTGACTTATCCGAATCGGTAATCCCTGAGCCAACAGGAGACTGGCATGGAGATGGCGCAGGCCGTGGGGCGTCAGCCTGGGAATCCCGAGACGATCGCACTCGCGGCGCATGGCATGAGCAACCGTCGCACGATGCAATGGCTCGGTACCCCTCGACAAGATCAAGGCGCCTCCGCCGTGCGCCAGCCGCACCTTAGCCTGCTGCCGGAGCGCTGGCATGTCCTCCTCGAACTGTTACGGTGCGCGTTCCTGCTCTGGTCCTGGTCTGTCACGACCCACTCGCCCCGACACTTGGGAGCCAACTCGTACGCAGAAATGCGTCAGGGTTGGCTCTCTCTTGGTAGCCCTACGTCTGGTACGCGATTTGCATAGAGTGTCGCGGATGCGATCTGCCGTTGTCGCTGGCTGGAAATGGTGGATGCGGTGCCTGGCCATGCAGGGGCCCGGCAGGTTGATCAAAATACGTTGTCTCAGCGCCAGCCTGGCGTCAAACTAACGATCTCAATGGTATCGCGCTCTTGTACACTTGCAGCCCCTAGCCGGACTCGCTACGCAGGCTCCCAGACCAGCTCCCGGTCCAGGGGATAGATGGGACGGGGTACCTGACGATAGGGCAGCCTGTCCAGCTGTAGGTCGGTAGCACCGGGCGTCAGGACCATGATCACCCTGGGAGCGTGGTCCACCAGATCGGGGAACAGATAGCCCTGCTTGACGACCACGATCTTTTGCTGGTGAGGGTCAATGCCCGCCTGCTCGATGCTCGCCCGATCGGTGAACGGCCGGCGGTCGGTGCATACCACGAGCGCCACGCCATCGCAGTCTAGTGTCGCCATCGTCGGCGCACCGGGGAGATCCTGCACCCCCCTGCCCACGCGACGAACGCGCCCTGTGACGGTTAGGGGGCCCTGACGCTCGGAAGCGTGACGCTCGGAAGCGTGCTTGCCACCGACGCTGAGTGTGACCTGGGCACCCTCTCCAGCTCGGACACAAGATTGCACCGCCTCGGGATCAAACAGACCCGCAACCACCGCATCCTGAGCACCCTGAGCCAGCAATGCCTCTAGCATGTAGGTGGTATCCCCCGCCCCGCCTGCCGTCACATTGTCGCCCGAGTCGGTGAGATACACCGGCGCCTCGGGAGCGCTCATGGCCTGCTCAACCGCCTCCTCCGGCGTCGCCGTGTCGTGGCCAAAGCGAAACTCGTGCCGAGCCTCCCAAACGTCCCGCGCCAGGGATCGGGCCTGCTCGAGGGCCGCAGAATCATCCTCGACGCCCACGGTGATCACGCTGGCGGTCGTGTAGGGGCCATCGGTCCAGGCACAGCCCACCAGCAGCGAGGCATCCAGAACGCCAGGCTCTTGTGTCATGGCTGGCAGACGTGCATACAGGGATCGAGCAGGCTCCACGCCGGTCATCACCGCCTCACCCGACAGGAGCAGGGGTGCCTTGATCAAGATCGGCCTCAGGTCAAGATCCTCGCGGATCGCCCGCATCAAGAGCCAAAGCGCCCGCTGTCTGGTCTCTGCGCCATCGCGATGAGGCGCCGTACGCAAGGCCGTGAGGGCGTTGACATTTGCTACAAGTGTTGGGCTGATATTGCCATGCAGGTCCAGGCTGACCGAAATGGGGACATCGGAGCCCACGAGGTCCCGCACCGCCTGGGACAGGTCCGTCTCTCCGTCGCCGATCCCCTCAACGTGCATGGCGCCATGCAGATCGAGGTACACACCGTCCACCGGCAGCGCGGCCTCCAACCCACGCAAGAGCTCGTCCTTGAGTCGCCGATAGGCCTCTGCCCGCACGACACCCCCGGGGTAGGCATAGGCAACCATGGTGGGGACAAGCGCAAAGCCCTCGTTCTGCGCCAGACCGGCAGCTCCATCGGCCAGGGCATCGGCGCCATAAAGTCGCTGAAAGTCAGCATACTCGGTATAAAGTGGCGAAAAGGTGTTGGACTCGTGTCGAATGCCGCCTATCGCGATGCGCATCGTTACGCCTCCCTGGCTGAGAAATAGCAGGCCCCGGTGTCCTGGCACACGCATGGAAATGCCCGACGGCAAATCCCCCGCTGACATACGCCCAGTGCGGTCAGGCGCCGGACTCTCGTATCGCTATGGCTCCATCATAAGGCGAGTCGGTCTCGGCAGCAACCCCATACTAGACGGCCTCGCATGGTTCTGTTTGCTGAATCGCGCGGGTGCGGTAGGATGTGGTGCTGTGAGCCAGAGCCTGTGGGCTCATACCATCCATCAGATCCGCAGAGGAGGAGATCCCATGAAGGCAGCCTATTTCCGTGGTAACGGAGCAATCGAACTGTGTGATGTCGCCCAGCCTGTGCCGGGGCCCGGAGAACTGCTGATCCGCGTGGCAGCCAATGGCGTTTGCGGCTCGGACCGCAAGATCTTCGAGGGAGGGTTTGCGCGCATCCCCGGCCATGAGGTGGCGGGTACCATAGTCGAGGCCACCGATGGCTGCGTGACGCCCATCGGGGCTCGTGTCGCCGTATACATCCCGCGCCACTGTGGCGCGTGCGTCTATTGCCAGGCTGGCAAGGGCAACCTTTGCCCCCACAAGCCGGGGCTGCTAGGTTGGTCCACCGATGGCGGATATGCCGAGTATATGGTCATACCAGATCGCAACGCCCTGCCCCTCGAGGACGGCATCTCCTTTGAGGAGGGCGTCCTGCTGTTGGATACTGTCGGGACCTCCAGCCACGGTCTGCGGCTGGCACACTGCGAGACAGCCCAGAGCGCGCTGGTGATCGGGGCCGGTCCTGTGGGCATGGGCGCCGTCGCCTACCTAAAGGCCGTGGGCGTCGCTGAAGTCTTGGTGTCCGAGCTGTCGCCTTACCGGCTGGGCATCGCCGAGGGATATGGCGCCATCCCGATTGCCGCCGACAAAGAGGATGTAGCTGGCAGGATTCGCGAGGCCCACCCCTACGGCGTGGACCTGGTCGTGGAGGCCGTGGGATCGCTGCCTACCATCTGGCAGTCGTTTGATCTGGTCAAGCCCGGGGGGGCCATCAGCCTGTTGGGCGAGTACTGGGGCAAGGTGGAGCTCGACCGCGCCAAGTCCGAGTGGATGATCAATGATATCACCCTGATCCGCTCTTTCTATTTCACGATCCCCGAGTTTCACGAGAACCAACGGCTCATCCTGGATGGAACACTCGAGGTCGATCGCCTAGCCAGCCATAGTTATCCGCTGACCGAGCTGCGTGCTGCGTATGACGCCTTTTTGTCAGGCGACACGATCAAGGTCATGGTGACGCCCTGAGGGAGTAGAGACAACTCGGGCTAGGATACCGCGGGACGGCAAGTCCAGGGCGCTGCCCTTTCTGACCGTCCTGGCGCTTTCACAGCGCTTTTGCGAGGGCAAGCGGCGTGCGTACAAGAAGCTGACGGACTGGGCACGACAGGTATTGTTGCAGGTACGATGCTGGCTGCCCCAGCGAAGCATCGTGTTAGTCGCTGACAGCAGCTTTGTCGTGATCGAGTTGTTGGCGCGCATGCAGCGGCTCGACAACCCCCTCGGCATGATGACACGTTTGTGGCTGGATGCCGCATTGTACGAGCCGGCGCCAGAGCGCAAGCCTGGGCAAAAGGGCCAGCCGCGCCAGCAGAGAGCCCGTCTGCCCACACTTGAGCAAGTGTTGCAGGACAAGTAAACCGTGTGGCAGCCGGTTACGATCGAGGATTGGTATGGCGAAGGGCGCCGCGAGGTGGAGATGATGTCGAACACGGAAGTGCGGAATCACCTGGGCGTGGAGACGCAGCGGTAATGGCCAGACTTGTATCGTGCGTACTACCCCGGCCCTGCTGGGCCTGTTCTCCCTGGTGTCGCTGCTGGCTGACCAGTCGGTCATACGCGGCCAGTTGCCCATCCGACAAGTGGCCTGGTACAGCAAACAACTGCCGACATTCTCGGCTGCTCTTGCCGTTGTTCGTGAACAGTTGTGGCAGACCCTGACTATCCACACATCACCGTCCGACGCCAATGTCGCCAAGTGCCGCGTACCCTGCCAAGACGCTTCACGGAGGCCCCGTGCTGTGCGGATTGATCACTCCCAATGAAAAGTCTAGCTAAGGAAAAGTCAAAGCCCTGGTTATCTCCTCTGGCTGCCTGAGCCAATTAAAGAGACCAATCAAAGGACACAGCGATCATCCATGATTTTCACAAAGGCATACACATCATCTGGTAAAATAGGTCTATGAGGCTCTTGGGTGCCAGGTAAACCAGCGGCGGTCACGATTGGTTCATTAGTACTCTGCTACGAAAGGGTGGAAAGCAGGAGGAAACTCATGATCGACAACAAAATTTGGAGCGGGCTAGAAAGAGGCCTGTTATCTGGAGATGCAGCTGATTTAGGCATGCTCTTGGCTCTTGTGATTCAAGAGAAGTCGGCTAGTCTAACAAAACAACAATTTGGAACAGCACTCCCAGCGGCCTTCGGGGCGATCATTGCCACAATGGTGCTTTTATTTGCGTCTGAATTTCAAGCAAGTGCGTTTGCGCTTGGTTTGATTCTCCTCCTCCATTTTGTGCTCTTGCGCCGAGTCGATAAGACCCGGTCAGATTTTAAAAAAGTCCTCATGGCTTATCAAGGGGGGTTTTTAGAGGAACCACTCCAGAAAAACGGGTATAGTAAGGAGCAGGTTATGAGTACCCTCAGTGCAAAGGGCGTAGCATCTCTCGATCATATCTCCGCTCTTGAGTTGGAGGAAAGTGCCTCTTTGCATGTATTCTATTCTGATGCTCGGCCTACAATGTTATTGAAGGCAATGAGCAGAAAAGGTACTGGTGTAGATAATGGAGCAATAAGGTGAATTTCTTTTATCTCATCCTCGGAAGTCTCCTGCTGGTGTTTACTATTGTGGATCTGCTATGGACAATACTCTGGGTTGATGGAGGTGCTGGTCCCTTCTCCGCACACGTAACAACATGGTTGTGGAAAGGGATGCGCAAATTGGGAGGGAAACACTCGCGAGTGCTCAGTCTGGCCGGGCCAATCATGCTCATCGCTACCCTGCTTGCCTGGGTCTTCCTCATCTGGGCTGGCTGGACCTTCCTCTTCGCTGGTGGTGATGATGCCCTGATTGATACCCGTAACAATGGGCCGGTAACCTGGGTCGGACGGATCTACTTTGTGGCATTTACAATGTTTACGATGGGCAACGGCGAATTCATTCCGAAAGACGGTTTCTGGCAAATCGCCACTTCTTTCACCACAGCCAGTGGAATGCTCTTTGTTACGCTGGCTGTTTCCTATGTAATCTCCGTCTTTGGCGCCGTTAACCTCAAACGCTCCTTTGCAGGTACGGTGACGGGCCTGGGTGATCGGAGTGAAACCTTTGTGAAGCGTGGGTGGAACGGCAAAGACTTGCGGACACTCGATTTGACTTTGAGCACCCTCGCTTCACAACTCGGCACGCTCGCTGCCCAACACAAAGCCTATCCGATCCTCCATTATTATCACAGCGAGCAAGACAAACAGGCCTCTGCACTCGCCGTTGCCATCCTGGATGAAGCGCTCACCCTCATCCGCTATGGTGTCCCTGAGGATTACCGTCCAAACCCTGTCCTGATCGAAAATGCTCGCTCGAGTGTGGCGTACTATCTGCAGACGCTCAACTCCGCCTTCATCCAACCGGCTGACAATGCTCCCCCACAACCGGAACTCGAACCGCTTCAGGATGCTGGCATCCCAACCGTCTCCAAGGAGGAGTTTGCGAGCGCTTTGAACAATTTGATAGAACGACGCCAGAAATTACTTGGATTGATCGAGGCAGATGCCTGGTACTGGCCGCCGATAAAAACATGAGTGATATTATCTTTTTCTTCTCAGGTTGGGAACCTCTTGGACGCATCCTGGTGGTGGGTACATTAATGTACATATCCCTGGTGGTGCTCCTGCGTCTTTCTGGCAGCCGGACCCTTGCCAGCATGAACGCCTTTGACTTTATTGTAACCGTTGCCATGGGCTCAGCATTTGGACGGGCACTCACAGCAAAGGGGGTGGCGCTCTCCGAGGCCATCGTCACGTTCGCCCTCCTCATTGGCCTACAGTATGCGGTGGCGTGGCTCCAAACGCGCTGCCCCTACTTTGCCCGCCTGTTGAAAAACCCGCCAGTCCTACTCTACTACCAAGGCAGTATTATGTGGGAGGCGATGAATCGAGAGCGTGTTACCGAGAGTGACCTGCGCGCGGCGGCGCGGAAGCAGAGGTTCGGTTCGCTGGAAGAGGTCCAGGCGGTCATTTTGGAATCGAGTGGGGACCTCTCTGTAATCGGCTCGATCCCAGATCCGTCGATACTTGAGAAAATGCGTCCACACTCCGTAGTTGATAACTCAAAAACATAAAATGGCGATAGGTTGATGATCTTGTGGGCGAACCCTCTCGATAGTGAAAGATATTGTCAATCGGCAAAATCGCGCTGGACCGTGCTGCCGCAATTTCGTACAATAACCCACGTTTTGGGCCAAGCTAGAGCTTATCCATTTGGGATTAGCAGAGGAGCAGGGTAAGCTATGGCCATTCTCCTGCAAGAGGAAGGTCCATGCTTACCCTGCCCAGGGAATATGATACGCTGATCCCGGCGTCTGCGCCAATCGTGTGTCTTGATTCAGACGGACTTGGAATCCCCCTGATCGAATTAGCATCTTGTTGACAGGAGGAGGATACACATGCTCTCAGCAACAGAAATTCGAGCCCGAGTTCCCCGATCTGACGCGCGCTATGATGTAATCGTCGCAGGGGGTGGCCCGGCGGGCCTGGGTGCGGCTCTAGCCGCCGCCCATCAGGGCGCCCACACGCTCCTGCTGGAGGCTCGCTCCTTTTTCGGCGGTGTCGCCGCCGTCGCACTCTGGATGCCGATGAACCGCATGCTGCTGGATGGCGGGAGCCGCGGCGGCGTTCACGAGATGCTGGTGAGCAAGCTCACCGACTATGGCGCCGATGCCTGGACGCCTTGCCGTGTCAACTGGATCAATGGCGACGGCATGGATGTGCACCCCGAATATCTGCGTTTGGCCGCCTACAAGGCGCTGGAGGAGGTCGACTGCCACTATCGCCTCTACAGCCCTGTGACCGACGTCGTCATGCAGGG
>SLPC01000078.1 GCA_007132185.1 Anaerolineae bacterium
CAAGCCGAGGGATTGCACGTCCTGATCGCCGACGGCGAGGGGGACGCGTCGTCACACCTGCTGGACTGGGCGCGCGACGGGCTGATCGACGTGGTGCAGCACGACATCCTGCGCCCCGGCTTTTCCCACTGGCTCGCTCTGGGGCCGGCCCTCGACGCCTGCGGGGCCCGCTCGGCGCCCCACCACTATGGCGAGCCCCTGGGCAACTATTACGCCTGCCACCTCGCTCCCGGCATCGACGAGTTCGAGGCTGTCGAATGGGACGAGGCCAGCCTGGACGGCGTGGACGCATCTGGCTATGCGCTACGGGAGGGCCGAGTCCATCTCAGCCCGGCGCCGGGCTTTGGCCTCGTGCTGGATGAGGACCTGTTCGCCAGGGCCGTGCGCGACAGTGGGTGGTCGGCGGATCGCGGTTCATGAGCATCACGACCGCGATCCGCCGGGCGGTGGCGATTCGTAGGGCGCCGGCGAGGGTCGGCAGCCCAGCGCATCAGAAGGACATCGATGGCGGGTTCAGTCCTGACTCGAAACCAGCACCGTGGTCGCCCTGGCGTGGAGGCGCCACACGAGATAGGCCAGCGGGATCGAGACAGCCAATCCCAGCAGCGCAATGATCTGTGATTGGGTCATGCCCCAGGCCACGATCTGATACGAGCTGCCAAAGCCGACGACAAAGCGCTGCACACCGTACAGAGCGAGGTAGACGAGAAAGAGCAACCCATCCGGCAGACTCTTCTGACGGAGACGCCAGATGAGCCCCAAGATGAGGAGATTGCCCACGACCTCATAGACCGGCACTGGCGTATAGTACACGCCGAGCTGTGGGACCATGGCCCCCGGGCGCACATAGGCCAGCCCCAGCGGGCCGTCCGTCGGAACACCCACGGCGTCCCCGGTGATGATGCAGGCGACGCGTCCGATAGCCTGGCCCAGTACCAGGCCAGGAGCGACCATGTCCGCCAAAAAGCCCAGCCGCAAGCCGTGACGCCAAGCAAACAGCGCCATCGCCAACAGTCCGCCTAACACAGCCCCCCATATGGCCAGCCCTCCCTCCCATATATGTAGAGCGCGGACCGGATCGGCGGCATAGACGGACCAGTGATCGATGACGTGCAACAGTCGCGCACCGGTAAAGCCAGCTACGATGACCCAGGTAATCATGCTGTCGAGGCGGCTATCGGGCAGGCCCTTGCGGCGCGCCTCCCGCGACACCAACCACACACCGGCCAAAATGGCCAATACCACGATGACGCCGTACCAGTGAATGGCCATATGCCCAAACGACACCAGAACTGGATCGATGTTGATCGTGAACATCCAGTAACCTCCGTGATAAAAGATACCAACACTTCAAGCCCTTGGAGTACTGCTCCGTACGGCTGCTGCGACTCACACAGCCGCCAGGACAAAGAGCCCTACGATGACGACACCGCTGCCCAGCGCGAGACGCACCCACTCCCGGTGGTGCAGGTTCCAGTGGGCCAGGCGGTTGAGGGTGGGCCGTGACGTGGCGGCCAACAAAGTGACCACCAACGGCACGACGAACATCAGGTTGTACAGCACCAGATAGCCATAACCAAGCAGGGCCGTGGGCTGGAGCGCCAGCAGGCTCACAACGCCCAGGTACACGGCGCCGCTACAAGGGATGGTGCACAACGCGATCAAAAAACCACTGCCGATGAGGGCGGGCTTGGTAGCCTTCTGGGCGGCCTGGCGGGCGATCGCGCCCACACGACCGGGCGCGGCGAGCCGCCATCCCAGGTCCGGCAGGAAAAAGTCCTTGATCATCCACAACCCCAGCAGCACGGCAGCAAGCGCCGCCAGTCGCGCGGGCAGATGCGTATGGGACACGAGGGTCATCGACCGGAGCATTCCTACCCCCAACGCCAGGTAGGTCAAAAAGATGGCCCCGATGTAGATCGCCCCCATCCCCAGCAGGCGAGACCGCACGCTGCTCGTGCCTTCCGAGCCGGCTTGTACCGTGGCCAACATCCCGGCAACAAAGAGGAGTAGCACGGTAAAGGCACAGGGGTTGATCCCATCCATAACGCCTGCCACCAGAACCAGGGGCAACGTGACCTGGGGCAAATAGACGCGCATCGCGTCCACAGGAGGGGTGGGATGCCAGAGACCCGCCAGGGATGCGGCTCCCATAGCCACAATGCCCAGCAACGACAAGACGACAGTGCGGCGCCAGAGAGAAGTTGCCATCTAATAAGCCTCTACGATCAGTCGGCCCTGCATGCTAGGGTTGATGCGACCGCCGCAGCACACATCGCAGTAGAACTCGTACACGCCGGGCTCTGTGGGCGTGAATGTCACCGACGCCGTTTGCCTCGCCGGGGCCAACAAATTTATGCCAAAGTCGTCGATGGCCAACTGGTGCTCAATCCCGCCCTCGTGCAACGGGCTATCCATATTGATCAGCCGCAGCGTGACCTCCTCGCCCGCCCGCACCCGGATCGTCTTTGGATCAAAGCCCGCCATGTAGCCTCTTACGTCAATGACGTTGCCGGCCATGACGGGCACAGACGGGCCCCATAGTCCCTGCTTGAGCAACAGGCCAGCAGCACTCAGTGTGATGACAACGATCGCTACAAAGATGATGCCACGGAGCTGTTTCCGTTGGCGCGCGCGACGAAACTGTCGATGCTTGGTGTTTCCCATCTGTATCTCCTTTTTTGTATGCTTTGCCAGTCGGCTACCTTGGCTCAGCTTTGCCAGACTGCCGCCTGTGTGGGCAGCAATAGCCGGCTCTCTGCGTAGGCTCGTGTGCCAGATGCGCAACCTGTCTCTCGAGCGCTCCTGCAAAAAGGTCACGACATTCCGCACAACAAAAGGCATAGGTCTGCCCCATAAAGATCAAGGTCGATGCCGCGCGTACCGGCTCCAGCCACATGCCGCAGATCGGATCAAAGACGCGTGCCAAAGACGTCATGCTACGCCCTCCCGGTTAGCGGGCTCAACCCGGTGAGCCCTCCATGTGTGGATACGCCATCGGCAGCCCTCTATGACATATCTCCCGACCTAAGAGCCCCTTGGCGCTGCCGCCGGGATAGGCTCCCAACGAAAGCTCCGCTCCGGCACCTGGCCCACGCCCCGGATGACCAGCTCGAGGTACTGACTCTCATGATCGAGGGGGGCGAACCGCAGGGTCCCCTCGCGGTGATGCCCACCCGGCGGGCTCCCTTCCCACGTGATGGGCTCGAACTCGGTGCCCTGCTCGCAGCGCAGACGTGTGACCTCAAGCAGGTCATAGTCCAGGTTCACCGAGTGCGTGTCGAGAGAGACGACCAAGTCCCACGTTGTCACATTGGCTTCCCATCCGACAGGTGTGGCTCGCACTCGCACGGCGCCAGCATCGCTCACCTGCGACAGGCCCTCCCAGCCCGCCACGGGGCTGGCATCCTGTAACTCGGATGCTGCTCTCGACAGCGACGTCAGGCGAAGCATCACCGTCCAGGTCGCTCCCATCAGGACGAGGGATATCAGCAACAGAAACACGTGTTTCGCTTTCACTGCCTCTCCGATCTCGCTTTGATGCGATGTAGCTTGTGCCAGAGCACGGCAACCCCTGCTACGTTGGTCATCAGACCCACCACCATAAAGGGAATTCGGAACTCGGCGAGAAAGACGGCTGCTCCCGAGAGACCGAGTACGGGCAGTACGTCGGCGACATGATGCGCACAGCAGGCTGCCATTGCCGCGGTCGATGTGCCGCCAGAGGCGCCGGGGAGGGCGCGCCCCATTGCGACGCCCTCGCTCCGCGCGGCATGCCACCGTAGCCGGGTGAACAGCCCCATCTGCACGCCGAACCCACCGATGATGGGCGCAACGAGCGCCAGATCCCCGCGGAGCAGCGAAACAGCGTGCTGCCAGGACTCGGCGACGGTCACGAGACCCAGATAGAACGCGAGCATGCCCGCGGCAGCCAGGACTCCGTGCAGCAGCGACCGGCTCCACGGCATCTTGTGCCAACGTTCCATATGCTCCGTGGCGCCCGTCGCATGCCCTACACGGGGCAACAAGCGCCTTGGTACTGGTAGACTCAAAGGATAACGCTCCTCGTGAGACGTCCCCAGGGCATCCGACTAGTGTCCATGTGCATGCTGATCCGAACCGCCGTCTGTGCTCTCTACAAAGGCCGCTGGGTCTCTCTCAAAGGCCTTTTTGCAGCCAGGAGCACAAAAGTAGTATGTCTGTCCCCTGTACTCGGCTTGAGCGGCTGCCGTCTCTGTGTCGACGATCATCTTGCATACCGGATCTGTTACCTTGGCCATCTCTGTTCGCACCTTTCTACATGCTAAGACGCTATGCATCACTGGAACCACCACGAACCTACTCAGCCCACGAGACTTGCCCCCCGAGATGCTGATAGGGATGCGCCGAGAAAAGGTCCTTCAGAAACAACTGGACCTTGGGAAATGACGATAGATACTCTTGCGCAATAGCCCACACCGCAGCGACCCCAGCGCCCGAGGCCAGCAGATAGGGCAGCCCCGTCTGCGAAAGGAACAGATCCTGCGCCAGGGCCAGATTCTCTACGATGTCCTCCCCAAAGAGCGGCGCCCGATCCGGGCCAAACGCGTTTGCCAGGTAGAGCCAGGCGTCGTCCAGGAGCCACCGCGGAAGACGCGGCAGCCCCAACCGACCGGCTAGCTCTGCAAGGGGTGCCAGAGGTTTGACGCCATCGGGCAGAATGTGAGCCAGTCTGTCCATGGCATCCTCTGCCGTCCGCACCGACAGATGGAGACCCTGCTGCCAGTCGACTCTGGCGCTCCATAGCTCTCTGAAAAGCTTCCAGACTGCCCTACCCATGAGCGGCATCGAGAGCACCGTCGCATGTCGATACACGCCGGCCTCCAGCAGCGGGCTGGTATGCTCATTGGGGCCCAGGGTCCCGACAAGATACAGATTCTCCGGGAGCCTCACGGTAACAGTCGAGCCATCCGGCAGCCAGAACGCACCTGCGGGAAGATGCTCAAAGTAGCATAACAGATCGGCAGGGCTCATCCGTTCCAGCCCCAGGACAAAGGGACGCCCACTACTCTCGTGTGCCGCGGCGAGATCGATCAGATCCATCACCTTGAGTGCGTTGAACTGCGCATGGGTCATGGCCCAAAAAGCAGGGGCAGCCGTACGAGCAACCCACCAGGGATGTGCTTGCAGACACCCCTGCTCCTTGGGCCGCGAGGGAGTGGTCGTTGGTGTGTCGTCAGTCAACGGCGACACATCCTCTTCAGAGGCCATTCTGAGAATCACCCGCCGCTTGCTGCGCAGAGACACATAGAGATTGACGAGCATCTGCCACGGCGCCCGAGTGGCCTCGTCGTCGAACGCACTCTCCGGCCCCAGGAGTCGTGGCGATGCCGGTGCCTGCGTTGTGCCTTTCATCACGCTTGCCCTCCCATCATGCCTCTCACGACGACCGGTCTCCTGCTACGCCGTCTGGGGGCTTGGCGCACCAACGGATCCTTTATCCTTTGCTTCCGCATGCCGTGCATACTCGGGACGGATGTCTACTCTCCTGAGCGTGTTGGCGTTGGCCACCACCGATAGCGATGAGATAGCCATGGCAACATCAGCCAGGACCGGGTGCATCCAGCCGATGATGGCCAGCGGGATCATGGCCGCATTGTAAAAGAACGCCCAAAAGAGGTTCTGCTTGATCTTGCGGAACGTAGCCCGACTCAGGTTGATGGCTTCGACGATGCCGGTCAGCTCGCCGCGCACCAGGGTAACGTCGCTGGCCTCGATGGCGATATCGGTACCGGTGCCGATAGCTATGCCGACATTGGCCTGTTTGAGGGCGGGTGCGTCGTTGATGCCATCGCCCACAAAGGCGACCAGGCCAAACTCTTTTTGCAGCGTCTGTACCTCGGCCACCTTGCCGTCGGGCAACACCTCGGCCAGCACATGGTCGATGCCCACGCG
>SLPC01000195.1 GCA_007132185.1 Anaerolineae bacterium
CCCATCAGACCACTTCATGCCCTTGCGCATGTAGCAGGTGACTTCGGTAAAGTCCTCGCTCATCTCCCAATCCTTGAGAACATTGGGCACAGCATCGGTGCCATCGCTCGTGATGCGCAACAGGTGGTCGGCGTCTCGGAAACGACTCACATCGCCGCCATACAGGTTCATGGACAACGAGCACATCGCTGCCGTACCACCGTACTGGCCAATAGACTCGTAGACTGGACAGACGCGTACATCCTCGGGGAGCCGCTCGTCCACAGGGGGCAACTCGCCCGCGGCCACCTTCTCGGCCAGCATGGGTGATTCATTGTACTTGCTCGGTGGTGGCTCAACATCAACATCATCCTCTACCGGATCCTCGATCTCCTCCGGTTCCTCAACCTCGACCGGAACCTCAACCTCGACCGGAACCTCAACCTCAACTTCGGGAGCGCAGGCCACGACGGCCAGACCTGCGGCGGCGAGCCCTGTAAGGCGGATAAACTCGCGGCGCGAATGCTTCTTCAGATCCATGGTATACCTCCATGTATACAATGTGCTCGACACTGAGCAGCCCAGGGCGTGATGAAACGATGCTGGAGGACTGCCCTGAAAGAAGGTTCAGTTGGCTATAGACATTGTCTCCTTTCCAATGAGACCAGGGCCCAGCGAGAGCTATCTCGCGTCCCCCAGCCAGGTGACCGGCTCAGGGAAACGAGTTCCTACTGCGAGGGCCCAGCCCCAAGAACGCAAAAGCACCACCAACCGATCCCTACGGATCCGATTGTGGTGCTCCACTCCTGGCACGCAATCGCACCAGGCCTAAAAGGGCGATACATCATTGTTGGCCCCTGCCTGTCATTGTCATTCCTACTAGACTACACCTATACTATATCTGTTGAGAAATGAAATGTCAACTGCGCTGAACACGCGCCACGTCCGGCGCTGCGACCTTTGCCCCGCAATGCCCAAAGGCAGACACACCGAGCAACATTACTCGATTCAGAGCGCAGGCATCCCCGTAGCCGCTCCGCCCTCGACATGGCACGCATGGCTTTAGTCGTACCAACACGAACCGGACCACAGGCGCTGGGCCCGTGGTCCGATTATGTGTTGCGATGCTCCAAGGCTAGGCCTCGATGAACCACTGCTCCGGGTATTCTGGGAAGGACCAGAGACAGTCCCAGCTCCAGAAACCACCCGTCTCGGTGATGTTCCGCAGGTTGTTGCGCACGAACAGCGGGTGCGGCGCGTTGCCTACGGTGCCAATGGTCCAGACGTTCTCGGCCTGGCTTTCGAGCAACTTGCGCGCCGGTTCCGTGTCGTGGGTCACCTTGAACTCATCATGCCAATCGTATAGCTCCTTGATCTCCTGTGGGGGCTCTTCGCCCATCTCGCCGCCAGTGTTATACCAGCGACCCCACAGAACGCCCCAACAGCTGGTGTCGCCGTCGATAGGCGCAAACATATAGGGCCGGTTCAGGAACAGCGTATCCATGACCTCGGCGCCGTGCCAGAGGGACATGGGCTCCTCATTGGCTCCGATTCTCTGCGAGAGGAGTGGCCGCGTGATGGTCTTCCACTGGATCTCGATGCCGATATCTTGCCAGTACTCGGCAACAAGTTCAGTGATCGGGCCTCGAGGGGTCTCGATCTCGATAAAGTTCCAGGCGATCAGGATAGGCGTCTTGCTCTCTGGCCAGAGGCGATGGGTGCCGGCGGCGTTCCACTCCAGCCCCATCTCGTCCAACAAGGCATTGGCCCTATCCGGGTCATACTCGGCATAGGCCTGGGCATACTCGGGCTTGTAGTGCCGCGACGTAGGCAGGACCGAGAACTGGGACTCTTCCGCGTTCCCGAAAAAGATGATGTCATTGATCTCGGGGCGGTTGATAGCCAGCGACAGGGCCTGTCGGAAGCGCTTGTCCGCAAAGACCTCGCGCATCTCGTCTTCTTCATAGTTCATGTTGACATGGTAGACGACTTCGGCAGGCCTGCCCGAAGGCCACAGGATCATGCGGGCATCGGAGAGGTTGGCGCCGTCCGCGTAGGTGGGAAAGAGAAGAATGCGCGTCTCGAACCCGACAAAATCATAAGCGCCGCCCACGGTCTTGGCGTCCAGCACTGAAAGATCGGCGCAGCGGTCGCTGTTGACCTTGTCAATGTAGGGGAGCTGATTACCTTCCGGATCCACGCCATAGTAGTAGGGGTTGCGCTCAAAGAAAACGATGCTGGGCGTATCGCGGACGGGCACGTACGGCGTAAAGCGAGGCCGATCCATGGTCCACTGGGCATCCCATCTTCGCAGGTAATTCTGATACCAATAGTCGTAGCCTTCCTCTTGGGCCAGCTTGTCGGCATCCGGGTTGTACTTGATGTGGTATTGCTTCAGATAGTGGTGCGGCGCAAAAACGTGCGAGGTGCCCTGATAGTGAGCCATACACGCCAACACAAAGCCCGGATAAGGCACAGCAAAGTTCAGCTTGAATGTGTAATCGTCAATGATCGTGAGCTCGAACAGTTCACCGCCGGGGCGCAAGTTGCGGTTGGGCATGGGGGTGATCTCTGGGTTGGTCAGGTGATCCTCGTACCAGAACCTGATAGCCTCAGAGGTACAAGGCGCACCATCGGAGAACCGGATGCCCTTGCGCATATAACAGGTGATCTCGGTAAAGTCGTCACTCATCTCCCAATCTTGGAGAAAGTTGGGCTCAGCGTAGCTGGCGTCGTGCCCGATGCGTAGCCAGTTGGCCCCGTGGTCGCCCATGAACATACGGATATCGCCCCATCCCACGGGCTCCATTCGGAGCGTTCCCAGAGTCACGGTACCGCCATAGTCGCCGATCCGCTCGTGGACGGGGATGATAAGAGGATCCTCGGGCAGGCGCTCCTCTACCGGAGGTAGCTCGCCGCGGGCCACACGGGAAGCCAAAACGGGCGATTCGCCATACTTGCTGGGCGGAGGCGCAACCTCGACCTCTACCTCCTTTTCGACAACTACCTCTTTCTCGACGATGACCTCTCTTTCGACCTCCTTTTCGACAACAACCGTCTCTTTGACGATCTTTTCCACAATCTCGGGCTCGGGGGCGCAGGCAGCCACAGCCATACCGGCAGCAGCAATACCAGTCAGGCGGATAAACTCACGACGCGTATGCTTGCTCAGATCCACGATACACCTCCCTGTGTAGACGTTGCGTTACTGAGCAATCCAAGGCAATGATAAAGAGATGTCGAAGGATTGCCCCCTCATCAAAGGTTCTGTTGGCAGTAGGCCTCTTCTCCTTTTCTGTGGAGCCCCCTGGCCCCCCGGCCTCTACGAGAGCGTGTCTGGTTGCCAGCGCACGCACCCCAAAGGGCGCCTGAAGAAAAAAAAGACACAACGAACCGAACTTGGCTTGTTCGGTTTATCGTGTCTACATCCTAGCTCGCTCCTTGAGCAGCCTATGCGAAGCGCAAACGCAAGGGCCGCGGCGCTGTAGCAGCTCAGGCATCTCCTGCAAGTATTCTAGCAAACGCACCAGAGTCCTGTCAAGCTTCTCTGTATGCTTGATTTCATGGTCGGGTTGGCGTGCCGTTCTCTCAACGGTATAATGTGTGTGACACAAAGAAGGCGAGTAGAATCAATGAAGATCCTGGCCATCGCTGACCAGATCGTGCCTCAACTCCAGCTTATGGAGATCCCAGAGCGCTTTCGTGACGTGGATCTGATCCTGAGCTGTGGCGACCTGCCCTTTGACTATCTAGAGTATCTGGTGTCGCGCTATAACAAGCCTCTCTACTATGTCTTTGGGAATCATGGCCCCGGCGATACGGGAACCGTATGCCATGATGGCCTGACCAAGACAGCGCCTGAAGGGTGCGGCAATATCCACCGGGAGGTGGTGAACCACAAGGGCCTGCTCATCGGCGGCCTGGAGGGCTCGCTCCGATACAATAACGGCCCGCACCAGTACTCACAGGGACAGATGCGAGGCATGATCCGGCGTATGATGTTCAAGCTGTGGCGCAACAAGAGGCGTTATGGACGTGCACTGGACATTCTCATCACCCATGCGCCCCCCTGGGGCATCCATGATGAGCCCGATCTGCCCCACCAGGGGTTTCAGGCGTTTCTGCCGTTTATTGAGCACTATCAACCGCGCTATCTGATACATGGTCATATCCATATCTATCGTCCCGATACGCCACGTATCACGCGCGTTGGCAAGACCACTGTCATCAATGCCTATGGCTATCAACTGCTCGAGATCGATCCGCCGGACGAGGGCTGAGCGTCTGCTGGCTCATGCCGATGGCCGGTGTAACAGGGCAGCATGGCCTGTGGGCAACATCGCACATATCAAGGAGACCTGATGGCGCCTGACGATTTGGCTGGCCGCGTGCACGATGCTCGCGAACGAGTGGTGGACTTTTGCGCGCGGTTGGTCCGAGCGCCCAGCATGACCGGCGATGAGGGCCCGGTGGCAGAGTTGGTGCGCGCCGAGATGCAGGCCCTGGGCCTGGATGATGTCAGCACCGACGCAGCGGGCAACGTCATCGGCTGCCTCCATGGCGGGTCTGGGCCCAGCGTCATGCTCCACGCCCACATGGACATTGTGGACCCGGGCGACGCGGCGCCGTGGAAGTATGGCCCCTATGCGGGCGAGATCACCGATGGACAGATCTGGGGGCGCGGCGCCGTGGATGACAAGGGCTGCATCGCGGCCCAGGTCTATGCCCTGGGCTTGCTGCGCGAGGCGGGCCTTGAGCTCCCTGGCGATCTCTATGTCGCCGCCGTGGTGGGCGAAGAGATCGGCGGGCTGGGCAGCCGCTACCTCGTTGAGCAGATGCAGCCCGATCTGGCCATCATCGGCGAACCGTCCAACAACACCCTGCGCCGCGGCCATCGGGGCCGATTCGAGTTCATCGTCACCCTGCATGGGCGCTCGGCCCACGCCAGCACCCCCCACGAGGGGCGCAACCCCCACTATGCCATGAGCCGCTTTTTACTGGCCCTGCGCGATGCCCCCATGGCCCAGGATGCCGATTTCGGCGCTACGACGGTGGTACCCACCCTGAGCTATGTGGACCAGACCAGCAGCAACGTGATCCCGGCGGCCCTGAGCGTGCATCTGGATTGGCGCAATGCGCCCAAAGAAACCGTGCCTCAGGCACGCGCCCTGATCGAGCGCCTCCTGGCGGACAGCGTCGAGCCCGGCATCCGCAACGAGGTCCGGATCGCAACCCGCGAGGTGCGCTCGTACACCGGCATGCAAGAGACCATCGAGCATGCTGTGACGCCGTTCTGGCTCGCGGCGGACGACCCGCGCCTCCTTGCGGCGCAGACGGCCGTCTCCGAGGCGCTGGGCCGTCAGATCCCGATCGAGGTGTGGCCCTTTTTCACCGATGGCGGGTTCCTGCATGCCGCGGGCATCCCCTGCATCGGGTTTGGGCCGGGCGATCCAGCCATGGCCCATGTGGTGGATGAGCGCCTGCCCATCGAGCAACTGCTAGAGGCCACGGCGGGCTATATGGCCCTGGCCCTGCATCTGGGCCACCCCGCCATCGGGTAGCCACAAAAGAGCCAGCCATGAACACGATCGTACGTCGTCAACGAGTCCGCAGAGCGCTCCTGGCACTGTCCTTTGCGCTCTTTCCATTGACCATTTATTACTTTTCGCCGGTAGTGGTTCTCGCCGGGGCCTCGATGGGCATCATTACGGGGAGCATGTTGGTCTTTGGCGGACAGTTCCTGTCGGGGCTGGTGGTGGGTCGCGCCTGGTGTGGCTGGCTCTGCCCGGCCGGCGGGCTGGGCGAGCTGCTGATGGGGGCCGTGGATCGGCCGGCCCGTGGTGGCAGGTGGAACCTGATCAAGTGGGGCATTTGGCTGCCCTGGGTGACCCTCATCGCACTTTTGGCGATTCGCGCCGGCGGCCTGCCACGGCTCGATCCCCTGTACATGACCGAGGGCGGCCTGCCGCTGAGCGACATATCAGGCTATATCGTCTACCTGGCGGTGGTGAGTCTGGTCGCCATCCTGGCTCTTTCCGCAGGGCGGCGCGCCTTTTGCCACTATGGCTGCTGGATGGCCCCTTTTATGATTCTGGGGAGACGAGTCGGCCGTTGGTTGGGCCTCTCGGGCTTGTACTTGATCGCTGACCCGGGCGCCTGTATCGACTGCATGCGCTGCAACGACCGCTGCCCCATGAGCCTGAACGTACATGCCATGGTCAGACACGGCTCGATGGCGGACGATGAATGTATTCTGTGCGGCATGTGCGCCGATGGCTGCCCGAGAGATGTCCTTTCCCTGCGATGGGGACAGAGACCGCGCATCGCTGCACCGATCCTGCATGATGACATAGTGGCAGATACGCCACAAAGAGGAGGCTAACGATGGGAGCGTTCAACGGTTTGGGGATGCATTTGGGCAATCTGGCGCGGCTCTCTGATGCCGATAGCCGCTCGATCAGTCCCGAGAACCTGACGGGGGCTCGCAACCAGGGGGGCATGGCCACGGAGGGCACCGGCGCCGAACCAGCCCGCGATCTGGGCCAGGGCTGGAAGATCTCACCCTCGGTGCGCATCGAGCCCGGTGAGACGTTCGAGCTGGCCGACATCGACGGGCCAGGGGCGATCCAGCAGATCTGGATGACCGCCACGGGCGCGTGGCGTTTCAGCATCCTGCGCATCTACTGGGATGGCCAAGAACATCCTTCTGTCGAGTGTCCCGTGGGCGATTTCTTTGCCGCGGGTTGGGGCCGCTATGCGCCCGTAAACTCGCTGGCCGTGTGCGTCAATCCGGGCAGCGCGTTCAATTGCTACTGGGAGATGCCATTTGGCAAGCACTGCCGCATGACGTTCACCAATATCAACACCGAGCCCATGGTCCTCTACTATCAGATCAACTATACGCTGACCGAGGTTCCCGAGGACACGGCCTACTTTCATGCCCAGTTCCGGCGCGTGAACCCCCTGCCCTACAAAGAGGTCTATACCATCCTGGATGGCGCGCGCGGGCGGGGCCACTATGTGGGCACCTATATGGCCTGGGGCGTCAACAACCGGGGCTGGTGGGGCGAGGGCGAGATCAAGTTCTACATCGACGGCGACGAATGGCCCACCATCTGTGGCACCGGCACTGAAGACTATTTCTGCGGTTCCTACAATTTTGAGAACCGAGAGACCCACCAGTACGAGGAATTCAGCACCGCCTATGCCGGACTGCCACAGATCATCCGTCCCGACGGCGTCTATGACTCGCAAACACGCTTTGGCATGTATCGCTGGCATATCATGGACCCCGTTCGCTTTCGCGAGAACCTAGAGGTGACGATCCAGGCCCTGGGTTGGCGCAGCGGCCGTCGTTATCTACCCTTGCAGGACGATATTGCCTCCGTAGCGTACTGGTATCAGACATTGCCGACAGCGCTGTTCCCGCCGCTCCCTGACAAAGATTCATTGGAGATCATCTAGTTCATTTTGTGCAACTTGGCTTGACTTTTAACGTAATAGGGGTGTACCATGAATAGGGATTTATGTATTGTTTACGAGTCACAGGGGCCGTTGGGCGCCGAGGTGGCCCGCAGCAAGTTGGAGAGTGCCGGCATACAGTGCCTGCTGAGCTACGAGTCGGTGGGGCGAACTCTGGGGCTAACTGTGGACGGCCTGGGCCGTGTCAAGGTGATGGTGGCCTGCAGCGACGAGGCGCGCGCCCGTGAAATTCTGGAAGAGACGGAAAGCGATCTCGACGACGAGGATGAGGAATAGGACAAGGCCCTGCCACAGGCTCACGCCTGGCTGCGAACGCCGCACCTTTCGCCCCACGGGAGTCGCTCGCAGTAGCCCGTCCGGAGCGCGTTGACGACCAGGCTCTGCTGGACGCCAGATGCTGCTATTCTCCGCGCTCATACGGCCTAGCATGGACCGAGACCTGCCCATGCGGTTGGTCTCAGACGATAACAAGAACAAGGTCGGGTCGCTGGGCATGGCTCCGGTGTGAGCCACGCTTTCTATGCTGCCGAGTGTGCTATCAAGTTTCTCGTCTATCAGGCGCAGATACTCGGCCCGTCCACCCTGGCCGTCCGCGAGCTAGGGGCCATCGATATGAGTGAGAGCGGACCAAAGGGCGCGGCCATCTCGATAGGTTGAGCTCTGCTCAGACAAGCCATCCGTGCTACCAGTGCATGGGCGGTCACAAACCATAAAGACTGGGTTTACGTATTGACATATTTACCGAGCCTGCATGTAACTTTTAGGGATTGAAGGAGCCGATCCGGCCTGATATGACGTATACTTGATGTGATAAGGAACGATTGTGACGGGAAAGCCCAAGAGTGCATACTGAGTATGCCTTGTATATTGAGTATGCGAGAGATATGAGGATCTATGACCAGACGTTCATTGGGTGCCAGGACTCTGCTATTCCCCACGCCCGTGCTCATCGTAGGAACCTATGACGCTGACGGGCGTCCTAATGGTATGGCCGCAGCCTGGGGCGGAGTCTGCAGCTCGCGCCCGCCCTCCATAGCGGTATCGCTCCGCGCCGCCACCTACAGCCACGGCAGCATCATTGCCGGGGGCTGCTTTACCGTCAGCATCCCGTCCGAGGGGCAGGCGCGCGAGGCGGACTATATGGGCATCTACTCGGGCCGCGACGAAGACAAATTCGAGGCGTTGGGTCTGACGCCAGAACCCGCTCGGCACATTCACGCGCCCTATGTGGGCGAGTTTCCCATCGTGCTCGAGTGCAGGCTCACCCATGTGCACGAGCTGGGCCTGCACACCCAGTTCGTTGGCGAGGTGCTGGACGTCACCTCTGACGAGAGCGTGCTGGACGCCGAGGGCAATCCCGACATCGAGTTGATCAAACCGCTGATCTTTGACACGGGCAAGCGTCGCTATTACGGCATTGGCGCTGCGGTGGGCGAGGCATTCTCTATCGGCCGCCGAGAAGCATAAGGGACGAGTTTCGTGAAAAGCGAACTGACCGGCCATATACTTGACATTTAGAGATTTGCATGGCGATGCAGCTTGTTGTGAAATATCCTTATACAAGAGGAGCAATCAGCATACGAGGTCCGTCAGAAAGAGTTCATCCATGTCAGATGAGAAAGGAGCGAGTTCATGGAAAAACGGTCCCTGGGCGCCAGGGCGCTTGTGTTCCCCACACCGGTGATCATCGTGGGAACCTACGACGCCAATGGGCGGCCCAACGGCATGCCCGCGACTTGGGGCGGTGTGTGCTGTTCTGACCCCCCATCGATCGCGGTATCGATTCGCGCGGACAACTATAGCTATGACAACATCAAGTTGCATGGATGCTTTACCGCGAGCATCCCCTCAGAAAGGTACATGGTCGAGACGCATTATATGGGCCTGGCCTCGGGGCGTGATAACAACAAGTTCGAGTCGTTGAGCCTCACGCCCAGCCGTGCCGAGTATGTGAACGCACCTCTTGTCGAAGAGTTTCCCGTCTCTATCGAGTGCCGGCTCTCCCAGACCATAGAGCTGGGCTCGCACACCCAGTTCATCGGAGTCGTGCTGGATGTCAAGGCGGACATCGCCGTGTTAGATACCCAAGGCGAGCCCGACATTGCGCTGATCAAACCGCTGGTGTTCGATCCGGCCAAACGGCGCTACTTTGGCCTTGGAGCCCCTCTCAGCAAGGCATCCGCCCTCAGCCGGCGCATGGACTAGCGATACAGAGAGGACGCTGCAGAGTGTCCTCTCTGTCCTTCTGGAGCCCTTTCGCCCCTGACATTCCTCTATGCGACAGCCCGCACATATGCGCCAGCGCACAGCTTCCTTGACGTCGCGCCACGCACGTCGTATGCTGCCCCTGTTGTTGTCGGGCGACCAGCCCATACCTGCCACGAACCATATCTGGAGGAGCCAATGCCTGGACAGTCGATCAGCCGCGCCTGGGTGGATGCGGGCAATCCGCTGAACATCACGCGTCGAGGCCATCTGCGCGCCATGGGGTATACCGACTATGATATGCAGCGCCCCATCATTGGCGTCTGCAACCCTTGGAGCGAGCTCAACCCCGGCCACTGGCACTTTCGCGTCCTGGGCGACGCCGTCAAGCGGGGGATCTGGGCCGCCGGCGGCTTTCCCCTCGAGTTCCCCACCATCTCGCTCTGCGAGGTCTTTCATGACATCTCGACCCTGATCTATCGCAACCTGATGGCCATGGACACGGAAGAGATGATCGCCTCCATGCCGCTGGACGGCGTGGTGCTACTCTCGACGTGCGACAAGGACGTGCCTGCCCAGGTGATGGCGCTGGCCACGGTGAACAAGCCCGCCATGATCCTCACCGGCGGTACCCGGCTGGCCGGTTTCTATGACGGGCAGACAGTGGCCTGCTCCAGCGATACCTACCGCTTTACCTATGACTATCTCGGCGGCGTGATCGGCGATGAGGAGATGCGCCGGGTCGAGATGGACGGCTTTTTCAACACCTGTGGCGCCTGCGGCGTCATGGGCACCGCCAACAGCGTCCAGTCCATCGCCGAGGCGCTGGGCCTGGCGCTCCCCGGCACCGCCATCATCCCGGCTGTGTATGCGCAACGCATCGCCGCCGCCGAGGCTACGGGCATCAAGATCGTCGAGCTGGTGGAGCGCGACCTTCGCCCCTCTGACATCCTCACCCGCCCCGCCTTTGAGAACGCCATCAAGGTGCTCATGGGCATGGGGGCCAGCACCAACCTGGTGATACACCTGATCGCCATGGCACGCCGAGCCGGTGTGGACCTGACGTTGGACGATTTCGACCGGATCAGCCGTGACACGCCCTTTATCACCAACGTCAAGCCCAGCGGCGCCGTCACCGTCGAAGAGCTCTACCATGCCGGCGGCGTGCTCGGGGTGATGAAAGAGCTCGAGCCGCTGCTGGACACGTCTGTGATGACCGTTAGCGGCACGACGCTAGCCGAGAATCTGCGCGGTGCCGTGATCCGGGACCGTGACATCATTCGCCCGCTGGACAACCCGCTGGCGGCGGATGGCGGCCTCAAGATCGTGCGCGGCAATCTGGCTCCTGATGGAGCCGTGATCAAGACCGCCGCCGCGTCACCGAGTTTGCTGCATCACAAGGGGCCGGCCGTCATCGTCAAGAGCCGCAAGCAGGAGGATGTGGACCGCGATTTCGCCCACATCACCGAGGACCATGTGGTCATCAACCGCAACATGGGGCCCGTGGGTGCGCCGGGCATGCCCGAGTCCGGGCCCGCCGGGATGCCCAGCCATCTGCTGAAAAAGGGCGTGCGCGATATGGTGCGTATCACCGATGCGCGCATGAGCGGCACCTGCTATGGTACCATTGTGCTGCATGTGGCCCCCGAGGCCGCGATCGGCGGCCCGTTGGCCATCGTCGAGGAAGGCGACATGGTCGAGCTGGACGCCAACCGAGGCGCGCTCAACCTGCTGGTGGATGAGCGCGAGATCCAGCGCCGCCTGGCGGCCTGGCAGCCGCCCGAGCCCAAGTACACCCAGGGCTATCGCGCCCTCTGGCTCGACCAGGTGACCCAGGCGCCCGAGGGTTGCGACTTTCGGTTCAACATCGAAAAGGACTGGCTCCGCAAGAGAACCCAACCCGAACCCGAGTTGGTTCCGTTGAGAAGCAAAGGATAGAACCCATGACCACGAGCGAGACAGAACGGCTAGAGGGAGTGATGGCGGTGCTGGTGACACCGCTGGATGAGGACGAATCGGTGGATGAGGGCGCCTGGCGCAAGCTCCTCCGCCGCGTGATCGATGGGGGCTGCCATGCCGTGGTGGCCCTGGGCACCGCCGGGGAATTTGCGACCCTGAATGACGACGAAAAGCGTCGCGCCCTGCGCATTGCGGTGGACGAGGTGGCCGGCCAGGCGCCCCTGATCGCTGGCACCGGCGAGCCCGGCACGCGCAGGGCAGTGGCTCGCACCCAAGAAGCGGCCGCCTTGGGCGTCGATGCCGCCATGGTGGTGCCGCCTTACTACTACCCCTGCGATCAGGAGGCGGTCCTGGTCCACTATCGGACCGTGGCGGCTGAGGGCGGCCTGCCCATCGTCCTGTACAACATCCCCCAATTCACCAAGGTACCGCTGGAGGTGAGTACGGTGGCCAGCCTGGCCCAGGAGCCCAACATCATCGGCATCAAGGACTCGAGCGGCAACCTGGCAGGCTATCAGCAGTTGATAGCCGCCGCCAAGAGTGACACCTTCTCCGTAATCACAGGCAGCGACCATCTGGTGTTTGCCAGCCTGGCCGTCGGTGGCGACGGGTGCATCGGCACGGGGATGAATCTGGCGCCCCACTGGTTCGTGCAGCTCTGGGAGGCGGCCCGCGCAGGGCGCTGGGATGAGGCCCGCGAGCTACAGACCCGCATCGTGGGCCTGCACGCCGGCATCGCCTATGGCGATTTCCCCGCCGGCATGAAGGCGGCCCTGGAGCTCATGGGCATCGGCAGAGGGCTGGTGGCCGCGCCCCGACGCTCGGCCACGCCGGCAGAAAGCGAGCGCATCGCCGAGGCCCTGCGAGAGATGGATCTGCTGGCTTAGGTCATCAGTCGTGCGGGCACTGCTCTTGGTGTCCGCACGCTCCTCTTCTGCTTGCTGGAGAGCGTGCCCTACGTCTCGTGCCCCGGCCTCTCCTCCGGCACATAGGGCGTGGGGATGTACTCGACCGACGGGCGCCGCTGGCCCGTCTGCGGATGGAGCACCATCAGATCATAGACCTGCCTGGGCACCTCGGTCTTGACCCTGAGCCCGATGCTGCGCGCCTCGTCCACCGAGATCGGATAATCATGGGTCCACTGGCCAGACGAGAGCGTCTGGGCGATCTGCTCGGCCTGCTCAGGCTCGTGGTGCGCCGACAGAATGCTGGTCGCCGTCTGGCGCACCTGGCGAATCGCCTTTTTTGCGATATCGGCCAATACAAGGGTGCGATCGTCGATCTCATTGATGTCCTTGCGCTCCAGCACGCTCAGAATCGAGACGGCGGGCTGGTCGCCCAGTTGCGGGTCGACGGGGCCCAACACGGCGTTGGGGTCCATGATAATCTCGTCGGCGGCCAGGGCGATCAGGGTGCCCCCCGACATGGCATAGTGAGGGACGATGACGGTCACAGGGGCGGGATGGCGGCACAGAGCATAGGCGATCTGGCCCGAGGCCAGCACCACGCCCCCCGGCGTGTGGAGGATCAGGTCGATAGGCACATCGGGCGAGGTGAGTTTGATGGCGCGCAGGACCTGTTCCGAGTCCTGGATGTCGATGTAGCGCACCAGGGGCAGTCCGAAAAAGCGCCAGGTCTCCTGACGGTGAATGAGAGCGATGACGCGACTGCCCCGGGTATGCTCCAGCTCTTGCAGGAGTTTGCCACGACTGGCCTCGATCATCTTTTGGCGGATGATCGGTTGCAGCATCGCAATCATCAACAAGATCAGGACCAGACTCAAAAATGCCAGGGTCGTATCGCCCATCTACCCTACTCCTACCAGGGACTGTATTCTTCGTCGTACCGACACGCAATGCTCTCGCGATCCCTGAGAAACCAGACCAGGATGAGCCCTGTGGCAAAACCGCCCACATGAGCCCACCAGGCCACTCCACCAAAGGAGTTACCCGTTCCAATCACACCAAGGCTCATCAACCCCTGAATGAGCTGGGTGACGAACCAGACGCCAAAATACACAATGGCTGGGATCTGGATAAACCAGGGAATACCGATAAAGAGTAGAGTAAATACGCGCGCGCGGGGATAGAGGATCAGATATGCGCCCATTACGCCGGCGATGGCCCCGCTGGCGCCAACGACCGGTAGGCTGCTTTCGGGATGCAACAGCACGTGCAAACCGGCCGCTATCAACCCCGCCGTCAGGTAGAAAAAGAGGTATCGCCAGGGGCCCATACAGTCCTGAATATTGTCGCCAAAGATGAACAGAGCCCACATGTTACTGAGCAGATGGAACCAGCTGCCGTGCAAGAACATGGAGCTGAATAACGTCCCGAGCTGCTCCAGAGAGGGATCAGCCATGATCTGTTCAGGCACCGCGCCAAAGCGCATAAAGACGGCCTGCACTTCTTGCGGCTCTAGCCCCAGCTTCATGAAAAAGACGAGCGCGCTAATCAGAATGATGCTATAGTTCATGAACGGCGTACGCCGAGCACGTATATTATCTTGAATGGGAATCATCAAGAGTTCCTATATGTAGAATATACTGTATGCATTATCGCCTGTAGCGGCGGAGGCGTCAAGACATCCAACCAAACAACCGCCATTTGGCTGACACAGCGGCTTGACGAGATGCGCCCTGTGGGACGGCAGGAGACGATCAGAGGAGCCATTCAGAGCAAGGAAAGGATCTATTGCATGCGGATCTGTGTCTATTGTTCTTCCAGCGCCAGGGTAGGGCCGGCTTTTGTGCGGGCCGCGCAGGAGCTGGGCGAGGAGATGGCCGCCCGCGGCCATGAGTTGGTGTATGGGGGAGGCTGCATCGGGTTGATGGGCATCGTGGCCCGTGCGGTACACAGTCGCAGAGGCCGCGTGACGGGCATTATTCCCGAGCGCATGCTGCCGTACGAGGTTGCCTATCGCGAGGCCGATGAGCTGATCACGACCGAGACCATGGCCGAGCGCAAGGGGTTGATGATCGCCCGCTCTGACGGCTTTATCGCATTGCCCGGGGGATTTGGCACCCTTGAGGAACTAACGGAAGTATTGACGCTCAAGCAGTTGGGGTATCTTAATGCGGCTCTGGTGCTGCTCAATGTGGATGGTTTCTACGATCCTCTGACGGCCTTTTTCGAGCGGCTCATTACACTCGAGTTTGTACGTCCCGATCATCGCACGCTATATCGCCTGGCCGATAGCCCCGCAGAGGCTCTGGATCATGTAGAGGGATATGCTGGCCCTGATGCGCCTACCAAGTGGTTCTAGCCATGGATCGGCCTGGCGCGCTGGGAAGGGAGTTGGATGCGGTATCCAAAGGGGTGTCTATTCCTCGGGGATGTCTTCCAGATGCAACCAACCCCGGCGCAGCCCGACCATCACGGCCTCGGTGCGCGAGCCGACCTGCAGCTTGCCAAAGATATTGGCCATGTGCGATTGCACCGTACGAGGGCTTACGAATAGCCGCTCAGAGATCTCACGGTTGCCCAGCCCCTGCGCCGCCAGCCGCAAGACTTCCATCTCGCGCTCGGTAAGCGCCTCGCCATCAGGGGCAGGGGCATCGGACGACCCTGAAGCCACGCGGCTGAGCACTTTTTTTGCGATGGCCGGGTGTAACACTGACTCTCCGGCATGGATTCTCCGGACGGCATTGATCAGATCGCTGCTACGAGCATTCTTGAGCAGGTAGCCTGCCGCTCCTGCCTCCAAGATGGCAAACACATATTCGTCATAGTCATACGCCGTGAGGACGAGCACGGAGATCTGGGGGAGTCGCGCCTTGATGGCCTTGGTCGCCTCGATACCATTCATCACGGGCATGCTGACATCGAGTACGGCGATATCAGGCTGCTCCTGCTCGGCAAGGTCGATGGCCTCTTGCCCATCGCTGGCCTCGGCCACCACGCTGAGATCTGCCTCTCGCTCGAGGATCTGGCGTGTGCCTTCCCGGACCACTACATGATCATCGGCCAGAAGAATGCGTATCGGCTTCATCTTGCATGTTCTCCTGTAACTCGATTGTGCCCCATAGTACCCCCATCATACTCCAGGCGCCGCGAAAGCCAAGTGCGATCTGGGTTACATACAAGGGCTACACAGCGACGAGCTCTACCTATCGCCGCCCACTGCGATTGATAGAGCTCGTCTTACCAAGGAGGAGAAGAAGTGCTGCACCCGCGTCAACGGGATATTAGCGCTCTTGGGCAAAATTAGATGTTTTGGTGTCATCATCCTCTTGCCTTGACCTTACTATACAAGACACCCCCCTGGGTGACATCCGCCAGATCACGCATTTGGCATAAGCAATTCCACGTATATACTCACGCAAGTGGTCAACAATTAGAGAGCAACCATGCTCAGTCCGAAGGCAGGACGATTGTGCTCAATGGGATGATGACGCGCACGACGGTTCCCTGCCCTGGTTTCGAGGTGATGGTGGCACGCCCGCCGAACAACCGAGCGCGCTCGTGGATACCGATCAATCCGAGCCGACCGGATTCCAGCATGGCGCCAGGATCACGGGGCACCTCAAATCCCACGCCATCATCCTCCACCTCCAGTATCACCCGGTCTTTGTCATAGATCAGGCTCAAGGTCACATGCTGCGCCTCGGCATGTCGGCGCGCGTTATTAAAGCTCTCCTGTGCCAACCGGTAAAGGCCAAGTTCCAGCTCGGGGAGCAGCGGCTTGGGGTCTCCCTTGATCTCTATCTCGACATCAAAGGACCCTTCTCGCTCGGCCCGGCGTCCGAGGATTTCCAGGGTGCGGGAAAGGCCCAGCTCCTCCAGAAGAGGCGGGCGCAGATCACTGGTAAAGCGCCGCACCCCATGGAGCGTATCATCTACCATGTCACGGAGCCCGCTCAACTCACGCGCCAGTCGCTCGTCTGTTACCCCAGACTCGGCATCTTCGATGCGCCTCCCGAGTATGATAAGAGCCTGCGCGGTCTCGTCGTGGAGCTCGCGCGCAATACGTTTGCGCTCCTCCTCTTGCGAGTTGAGAATCGAGACCACATAGCGCTGGATATCGAGGCGATATCGTTGCAGCTCGGCTGCCATCCGGTTAAAGGCCCTCTCCAGGTTGCGCACTTCGGAGGGCCCCGAATCCAGCGAGACTTGGGTATCAAAGTCACCTTCTGCCAGGCGCTCGACCTGCTCCACCAGGCTGCCCAGGGGCGCCGTCACACGTTGGCTACCCAGGGCCAGAATCATCAGCGGCATGGCTACGACGCCAATCAACAGGAACGCCATCAGATAGATGTATGGCTGCAGAGGCGCCACGATGTCGTCCCATAACTCTGAGGTGAGCAGACCCCAGCCATCCCAGGTTTCATCAGCAAAGAGAGAGCTGGCGAGCTGGCGTAGCGGGATTGGGGCATAACCAACAACCATGCGATGACCGCGGTCGTTGATGGTGTTGGCGCCCTTGTTACCAGTGAGGACGGAGGCTACCGCGGGATGACGTTTGGCATCGGCGCCGATCATCTGTGCCTCAGGATGACTCAGGATGATGCCGTTAGGATCCACGAGATACGAGAACCCTGCTTCGCCTACGCGCACCTTGTTGAGAGCCGAGGCAAGGGCCTGGCCATCCGAAAGACGCCAGATACCTAGCACGCAGCCGCCGAATTGGCGCCAAGTGTCGAAATAGGGGATGGCTACGACGATCATCCGATGGCCATCACGAGCGGTCAATACAGAGGAACGCACCGGTCGTCGCACCTGGCGCGTACGCTCAAAGAAATCGTAATGGCCAAACGTCTCATCCAGGTTACCACCCACCGTGGCGATCACGTTGCCATGGGCATCGGCGACGCTGATCTGATCGAAACGCTCCTGGAGCGGCGCGTTGCTTTCAAGGAGGATCTGCAGGAGAGCGACATCCCCAGAGCGCACCTCCTCTGTCGAGGCCACCTGGGTCAGCAGGAGCACCGAGTCAGACCAGTACGAGGCCATCTGCTGGGCCGCGAGCTGCACCAACTCGGCGTCTCGCCGCTCTACCAGAGCCTGCGTCAGGCGTGTAAACCCGAAAAAGCTCACGACCGAGAGGGCCAACAGCAGGGCGATAACGGGCGCCGCAGTTGACAGCATGAGCTGCGTGCGCAGGCTGGTAACACGTGGGCGACGAGGAAAGCGCATTACGGCTCCAAAGCATATCTGGCACGGCGCGTGAATAGCTTGCAAACAGATTATAGCACGTGGTCATTCAGTGGAGAAAAGAGACTCTTTGGGGGCAGCATGCGGACGGGAGCGGTGTCGAGCCGAACCGCGACATCATCCGCTATAAACAGGTGCGTCGCGAGCCACGTGTAACTCTAGGCCAATGCCGAACTTTTGCCGGCACCCAAAGCTAGCGGTGACATGGGAGCCAACTGTTTCTTGATACGTCGCCGATCTGTGGTGCAGCAAAAGGACCCGACGACAGAGCACGATCGCCCCCCTGATTACGCGATCTCGCTACTGACCCAGCAGATCGACGGCCGCCGCATCGTTCTGCGTGATACAATCAGCTGGCTCACTGGCGCATTGTAGGGCTCGGGTCCAGGACGCTATCGCTTCTAGGCTCAGTCGTAGCTCCCGGCCGTCTTGCAGCGTGCCACAAACTCGCGAAATAGGGCCAAAGAGACCGTGTCCGGTACCGAATGATCCGTACCGGCGATATAGCCGCCGCTCTCTTTCATCGCAGGCACGACGCGCTCGATCTCGGCCCACATCTGCTCCGGCTCCTCGTACAAGCGCGCATCCAGCCCTCCCCAGAACGCCATCCGATCGCCAAACTGCTCCTTGAGGGCCAGAGGTTCCATGCCAGCCTTGATCTCGAGTGGGTTCAGGAGCTCAATGCCCAGATCGGCCCACTCGGCCACAAAGGGGTTGACATCTCCGCACGAGTGGTACATGACCGGCAGTCCCCTGGCGTGGGCCCAGTCGGCGGCGCGCTTGTCGGCAGGCTTGAAGAGCTCGCGGTACATGGCCAAGGACATGAACTGGGCGTCCTTGTAGCCCATATCGTTGGGCCAGTGGATACCGTCAAAGTGGTAGCCTGCCTCCCATATCATATCGAGCAGCGCGATGCTGAGCTCGACCATGGTGTCGGCCATCTCGCGCACCCATTCGGGCTGCTCAATCATCGCCAGAAACAGGGGCACGCCAACAAAGTGCGAATAGGTCACCTCGAACCCGAACCAGAGGCCCCCATTGATCCAGGCGCCCTCCTCACGCCAACCTCGCCAGTGGGTCTGGAGGCGCCTCCAGTCGATGCGATCAGGATCGGGGGTCATGCGAGCCCTGGCCAACCGCCATGAATCAGGGGTCTGCACCGTAAAGCCCTCGCGATGAGGCGTGCCCGCAGCGTGGCTCCACTGGCGCAGTGTCACACCCCACTGGGAGGTGAACACACGGTACTCCTCGGTCTCCTCCAGCACCTGGACCGGATAGCGCGGGCTATTGTCGGGTGTGATGTTCACGATCCTGTCGGCGCCCACATACTCCTCCCAGTCCGCATTTGGGGGCAGCCCCTCGCGCCGCCAGCGCTCCAAGGTACTGGGCCACGGAATGTCGGCAACGGGTACGCGGTCCGCCTCTTGATGGGCAAGGATGCGCCCGATTCGCTGGCGAGTGGTCATGGCATTAGGCATCGACGTCCTCCTAGGGTGGAATGGTAGTAGCATAGCGCGCAGCCGATGATTTGTCGAGGGCATTTCGCAGTGCATTGTACGCCCAGAGTCCACCGGGAGCAGTCACGCTGGAAGCAAACCGATTCAGAGTGCCAGGAGCATGAGGAGACCAATAACATGGTAATCCTACTCGTCTCACGCAGAACTGGGAGGAACAATCCCAAGCATCCCACTATTGGCCAGCCATATGGTCATTGCACCTCAACGCAACCGCATCTGTTCAGATGATAGGCGTACCGAGGACATACAGTTGACTCACGTGGCAATCATGTCGAGCAAGAATCTCTTCCGTAACGCCCGCCATCATGATGGTCTCGTCGATCCAGGCGTTTACCATGTTTGAACCATGGGATTGCGCTGGATGACGATGAGCAACCGCCTTGGCCGCGGTTTTCTCTGTTGTACGTTGACAGCATCCGTACGCATGTATGCGTACAGCATCAGCGCAAGCGAGCCATAGCGGCCAGCGTGGGGTCCAGACACTATATTTAGTGGTATCACAGCAGAAAACCACTATATATTGTGCCCCGGCCAGGATTCGAACCCGGGACCCACTGCTTAGAAGGCAGTTGCTCTATCCAACTGAGCTACCGGGGCAGAACATGATGGTCAGGCCAATAGGCCCG
>SLPC01000229.1 GCA_007132185.1 Anaerolineae bacterium
GACCTGCTGCGGATCATCCCTGGCGCAGGTCGCCCATCTCTGCGCGACATCCGAGGTAGTATCAGCCTATGGTGACACTTTCATTGGTAATTCAGGGTGACATTTTCACTGATTGACAACAACGCGGGGTGCGTTGGACGCAACGAGAAACAAGCATGGGGCGCCAGTTGGTTCCCGGCGCCCCATGCTTGTTGTGTATGCGATCGCCCTAGGTCAAATAGTCGCGGAGCTTGCGGCTGTTGAGGGGATGGCGCAGCTTGCGCAACGCCTTGGCTTCGATCTGACGCACCCGCTCACGGGTAACGCCGAAATGCCGCCCTACCTCTTCTAGCGTGTGCGATTCGCCATCCATCATGCCAAAACGCATGGAGAGCACCTCGCGCTCACGCTCGGTGAGCGAGTTGAGCACGTCGCGCACCTCTTCTCGCATGAGCTCGTTGTCGGTCTCTTCCATGGGGCTCTCGATGGACTCGTCAGCAATAAAGTCCACGAGCACGCTGTTGTCCTCGTTTCCCATGGGCGCCTCTAGTGACATGGGCTCCTGAGAGATGGTCATGATCTGCTGCACCTTTTGCGCAGCCCGTTGCAGGCGACGATGCACGTCCGGCGGTAGAGGATTGTCGTTGACCTCCGCCTCTTCGATGACGCGACGGTCATGATCCGAGACATAGTTGAGGTGAACGGCGATCTCTTCCGGCGTGGGATCATGGCCCAGGCTCTGCTGCAGGTGACGAATCGTCCGCGTCAGGCGGTTGATCGACTCGATCATATGCACAGGGATGCGGATGGTACGCCCCTGATCCGCAATCGCGCGGTTGATGGCCTGGCGGATCCACCACGTAGCATACGTGCTGAATTTAAAGCCCTTCTCATGGTCAAACTTTTCTACTGCGCGCAGCAGTCCAAGATTGCCCTCCTGAATCAGGTCCAAAAAAGACATGGAGCGCCCCGAGAAACGTTTGGCCATGCTCACTACCAGACGGAGGTTGGCCTCGATCATGTGCCGCCGGGCCAGATCACCGCGCAACACTTGGAGATGCAACTTGCGTGTCTCCTGCATCGTCAGGGTGTCGCTTTCTTTCTCTAGCCGTTCGGTAGCCACCATGCCGGCCTGGATGGCTTTGGCCAGGCGTACTTCGTCCTCCGCATCCAGCAACGGCACGCGTCCGATCTCGCGCAGGTACATCTGTACCGAATCGCCCGTTGCCTCTGTCCGACGGGTCCTGGTTTGTGTTGTGCTTTCCTTCTCGTTATCCTCCTCCTCGTCGTCCGTTGACTCGGATAGCAGATCCTCTTCCATATCCATCACCAAGACACCCATATCCGTGAGGGCGTGGGTCAGTTCGTCCACCTGCTTGTCGGCGTTCTTCTCGCCCTCCACGACCTTGATCAGCTCCTGCCGGGTGACGTATTCATCCCGAAAGGCCTTGAGCATTATCTCATCCAGCAGCTCTTCTTTTTCCTGCTTTTTCTTATCCATGACCTATTCTATAGTAGTTCTGTATTGCGGCGTCCAACAAAAGTTGCGGCATAGAACCTTCTCTCGATCTGCAGATACTCGGTCGTAAGCAGTTTGATCTGGGCATTCAGCTCGCGTACGCGCTCTTTCAACCCCTGCTCCTGAGAATCCTGTTGCACAAATCGTAGTTCCTCAATACGCCGAAGGATCTGCTGTCTGCGCAGCCGCGTTGCGCACTTGAGTATATCTTCTCTCAGCATCTCTCCCGAAAGCGGCGGACCGGAGCGATACTGTTGTAACAGCGATTCTACCTGATGGTTTGTCTCTGTGTCAAGCCGCTCCGTAAGCACACCAATCGTGAAATCCTCCTCGGCTCGGTTGAGGAGAGGAACCAGCCGCGCAAAGATCTCGCGGTGGCGGGTATCGTCAAACGAATCGACCGAGAGCTCGGCGGCCGCAATGGCTTCTGCTGCTAGCGCCGGGTTCTCGAGCATCAGCATCAGGCACCGCTCCTCAAGGCTGAGCCCCACGCGAGCCTGGCCCTGTACAGGCACTGTGTGCCTGGGTGGCGCGGATGCCGGCGGGGGGGGCTCGGGTGACTCGCGGCGCGGGCCACGGCGGGCTGGCCGGCGCAGGCGATCGAGCTGGGGGAGCAGCTCGCGCTCGTCGACGCGAATCCACTGGGCCAGTCGTTGCAGATAGTGTGTACGCTCTACGGGGTTATCCATGGAGGCGATAATGGGCAGCAGCCGTTCGGCAGCGCGTTTCTTGCCCTTGGCCGTGGCCACATCGATCTCGCGCATGGCGAGCTGAAAGTAAAAGTCGGCCACAGGCAGGGCGCCCTCTACCAGACGATCCCATCGCTCTCGGTCGCTCAGGATCAACTCGTCAGGGTCCAGCCCATCGGGCAGCATCAGGATGCGGATCTCGGCATCCAGGCGATCCTCGTAACGAATGAGGCCGCGGGCGTCAGGCACAGGGACCATCTGATGGGGGAGAGCCTCGCGCGCCGTCTGTGCACCCTTTTCTGCCGCGCGAATGCCAGCCTCATCGGGGTCCAGCGCCAGAATCAGCGTGCGAGTGCTGCGGCGTAGCGCCTCGATGTGCGCCTCAGAGAGGGCCGTCCCCATGCAGGCGACGATGTTGGTGACACCGCACTGATGCGGGATGATCACATCCATATAGCCCTCGACGATGATCGTGGTCCCGCTCTCGCGAATGCTGCCCCGCGCCAGGTCGATGCCGTACAGCACGCTGCCCTTGTCGAACAGGGGTGTCTGCGGGGTGTTCAGATACTTGGGCTGCGAGTCATCCAGGACGCGCCCGCCAAAGCCAATGATGCGGCCTTGGGCGTCGCGGATGGGAAACATGACGCGGCCACGGAATCGGTCATAGACGTTGCCGGCCTCATTCGACGAGAGGAGCCCGACCCCGAGGGCCTCTTGCTGCGAAACGCCCTTGCTTTTGAGGTACTGTTCGAGGTGGTGCCAGTCGTTGGGCGCATAGCCGAGCTGAAAGGCGCTCACCGACTGCTCGCTCACGCTGCGCCGCGCAAAATAGTCGCGTCCGGGCGCCCCTTCTGCGGTGGCCAGCATCGTGTGCTGGAAAAAGCTGGCGGCCAGGGCATTGATCTCGCGCATGCGGTCGAGGGCATCGCGCTGCTGGCGAGCCGATTCGCTGACCGGCTCGAGCTCGATGCCCGCGCGGGAGGCGAGTAGCCGCAGCGCCTCGCCAAATTCCATGTTCTCCTGGCGCATCACAAAGGAGAATAGGTCGCCGCCCGTGGAGCAGGCGCCAAAGCAATGCCAGCGCTGGCTCTCAGGAAAGACGATAAAAGAGGGCGTCTTTTCTGTGTGAAAGGGGCAGATGCCTTTGAAATTGGCGCCCGCCTTTTTCAGCGGCACATAGGTGCCGATAATATCGACTATATCGAGACGTTGCTTGATATCTTCTACGGCTGACATGATAAGAATCCCCTGCCGCGCACGAGTCCGGCCTGATTCAGTGACAGGCACTGATGGCTCGCGTCGCTTGGATACCCCTATTATACCCGGGATTGCCGAGTTGACCATGTTGGGTGAGCTGCATCGTCCCATCGAGACGCCCAGGCGCAGGTCATGGGTGGGGCATTCATGTTGTAGTGCGCTCTGGCGATTCCATGGGGCGTACTCGCGCAGCATAGGTATAACGGTCCAGAGTGCGCCCATCTCACGCGTCACAAGACGATGAACTTTTTCTGGCGACGTGGCTGTCTGACGGCCACAATGATAGTGGGCAAAGCTGTCTTCTTTGCACCAACTGGCCGTAATCAAGATCCGACGTCGCCGTGGATCAGCGACTCGGAATGTCACCAAGAGTTTCGCCAAGTCTTGACAAGAGCCACGTCTATCCCTATAATGTGACTGCCCAGTCATATGACTGTATGGTCACAATCATGAGGAAGCTATGCCCAAGTCCACCTTTTTCAATCTGCCAGAGGAAAAGCGCAACCTGATTCTCGAGGTGGCCATCGACGAGTTTGCCGGCAAAGACTATGATAGTGCCTCGATCTCGCAGATCGTAGCCCGGGCGGGGATTGCCAAGGGCAGCTTTTACCAGTATTTCGAGGACAAGCGCGATCTCTACTTTTACCTGGTTGAGCTGGCGGCCGAGGAGAAGAAGCGTTTCCTGGCCCGGCATCCGCCGCCAGACCCAGAGATGGATCTGTTTGACTATTTGCGCTGGCTGCTGCGCATTGGGATGACCTTTGAGCTCTCGCAACCCAAGCTGGGCTGGGTGGCCTTTCGTGCGATTTACGTCGAGCGGCCTTTCGGAGATGACGTGCTCGACCATGTTCAGCGCCGCGCACTGGACTATTACCGATCGCTTTTGCAGATGGGCGTAGACCAGGGCTCGGTCGATCCCGAGATCGACATGGATATGGCCGTCTTTATCGTTAGCAGGCTGTTCGCCGAATATGGTCGCCACCTGATCGAACGAGAGCAGCTCTCGCTCGACGATCTCGAGAGAGGGAACGCTGCCTATCGTGATCTCGACATAACGGATATGGAGGAGCACCTGATCTCGTTTCTGGAACGAGGCCTGCGGCCCTACCCGCGGACGAACAGGCTCAGGCCGGATGCCCCTGGGCAAGAACCTGCACCATGAGTGCAAAGGAGCGCAAGATGAATGATGTGTTGGCCATCGAGATTCGCGGCCTGGAAAAGGCCTATGGGCCCGTTTGGGCGCTGCGAGGCGTCGACCTGGAGGTGCCTCGGGGTGAGGTGTTCGGCTTCTTGGGGCCCAACGGCGCCGGCAAGACCACGACCATCCGTTGCATGCTCGATCTGATACGGCCACAGGCGGGCGCCATCCGCGTATTGGGGCTGGATCCGCAGGCCGAGCCTACAGCCGTCAGGGCGCGGGTGGGCTATCTGCCCGGCGAGCTGAATCTGGAGCCGAATCTGCGCGTCAGGGCTACGCTGCGCTACCTGGCGGCGCTGCGGGGCAATCGCATCGATTGGGGCTATGTGGAGCAACTTGCAGCGAGGCTGCAACTGGGCCTCGACACGCCGGTCAAGAACCTCTCCAAGGGCAACAAACAAAAGGTGGGCATCATTCAGGCGCTCATGGCGCGCCCCGATCTGCTGCTACTGGACGAGCCCACGGCCGGGTTGGACCCCCTGATGCAGCAAGAGGTCTATCGATTGGTGGAGGAGGCCGCGTCCGCAGGTGCGACGGTCTTTTTTTCGTCCCATGTGATCAGCGAGGTGGAGGTCTTGGCCAGCCGCGTGGCGATCATCCGCCAGGGGCGGATCGTCGAGACGGTGGCGCCGCGGCAATTGCTCAGTATGACCACGCGCCGCGTCCGCCTGCGCTTTATGGAGACCGTTGATGCCCAGATCTTGGCGGAGGCGCCCGGCGTGACTGTGCTCAATGAGGACGACGCGACGAGTGCGACGTTGCAGGTGGAGGGCACCATGGATGGTCTGATCAAGGCGCTGGTCCACCTGCCCGTGGCCGACCTGCAGACCGAGCATCCATCACTGGAAGAGTTGTTCCTGGCGTACTACAAGGGCCAGGGGGAGGCGGCGTAGCATGTTCACAGAACTGAGATTCGCACTGGGGCGTCTACGGGGACGCATCCTGGGCTGGGGGATCGGGCTGGGCCTCTACAGTCTGTGGATGATCTGGCTGTATGAGGACGTGGCCCAAATGGACCTTGAGGGCTACCTGGAGGCCTTTCCTCGCGAGATGATGGTTTTTTTCGGTGGCATCATGGAGCTGGCCAGCCCTGCCGGCTTTTTGGACACGTACTATTTCAGCTTGATGACGCTGATCATCGGCATACTGGCCATCGGTGTGGGTGCAGGGTTGCTGGTGAATGATGAGGAGGCTGGCATACTCGACCTCGTGCTGGCCCATCCCATCGGGCGCACGGCCCTCTTCTGGGGGCGCTACCTCTCACTGGTTCTGTGCTTGGCCATCGTTCTCGTCATAGGTCAGCTCGGTTGGATATTGCCCCCACAGAGCGCGGCCATGGAGCTGACCTGGGTCGAGTTCATGATGCCGGTGCTGCCGTTGCTCGCCGTGTTGCTGCTCTTTGGCACGCTGGCGCTCTTCTTGAGCACAGCCCTACCTTCAGGGCGTCTGGCCAGCGCCGTCAGCGGCGGGCTCTTGGTGGGCAACTACCTGTTCGTGGGCCTCGCCCGGCTCGATGAGGGGCTCGAGCCGTTGGTGCGCCTGACGCCTTTGCACTATTACCAGGGTGGGTGGGCGGTACGGGGGCTCGAGTGGGGTTGGCTGGCCGGGTTGCTGGCGGCCAGCGTCGTCATGGCCCTGGGGGCCTGGGGCCTGTTCCTGCGGCGCGACATTCGCGTCGGAGGCGAGCACGAGTGGGGGTTGGGTCGGTCGGTGCGTCGACTCCTGGGGCGCACGCACAGGCCCGAGAGGGCAGCCGTGCAGGAGAGCTAGATGGCCAAGGGCGGGCCTTACGCATGTATGCGCATGGCCCGCCCATGCGGTGCGCGGGGGCTTATTCCTCCGGGATCGGGACGTTGCCCAGGTTCTCGAACACCTTGCGGACTGCCGCCGCCAGCGCCTCGACCTGCTGGGGGCCGTTGGGCGGGCGGTGGGTGTTGATATTCCACAGGCAGGTATCGACGCAGTCCTGGGCCACGGGGAACTGGGCCACGTCATAGCTGATCTCGGGCCGGGCATAGGTCCATGGGGCGCCACCGCCAAAGGCGTTCTTGGCCTGAAAGACGGCGTGGGCCGGCAGCAGCCAGTTGGCGATCGACATCGGCACACCTTCCGCCCCCAGGGCCGTGACGATCCCCTTGGTCATCAGCCGCAGGGGGATGCCGCGTTTCTTGGCATAGGCCGGGTCGACGCGCCACACATAGGCATAGCCGTTGGTGGGCCGCTCGTCGGTGGAAAAGGCTGGCGTGAGGTTCTCTGTGCCCTCGAGCAGGTCGCACAGGTGCTGCCAGTTCTCGCGGGCCTGGGCGTTGGTGTCGTCCAGCTTGCGGAGCTGGCTCAGGGCAAAGGCCGCCGGCAGGTCCGACGTGCGATACATCCACCCCAAGCCATAGTCATCATAGTCGCGGCCAGCATGGGCCGGGCGCATGTCGCTAAAGGCAGTGACCCGCCGCCCCAGATTAAAGCACTGCTCATCGTTCGAGACGAACAGCCCGCCCTCGCCGCCGCACAGGTTCTTGTTCTGGTTCAGGCTAAAGGCGGCCACATTGCCCAGGGTGCCCACCTTGCGTCCTTTGTAGGTGGCGCCGTGGGCCTGGCACGCATCCTCGATCACCGCCAGCCCATGCCGTCGCGCGATATCCAGGATCGGGTCCATGTCACACGATACGCCCCAATAATGCACTACCAGGATGGCCTTGCTGCGCTCGCTGATGGCGGCCTCGATCTTGGCCGGATCCATGTGCATTGACGTCCAATCCACATCTACAAAGACGGGGATGGCGCTATGATGAATGATAGACGAGGCGCTGCTGGTCCAGGAGAGGGCCGTGGTGATCACCTCGTCGCCGGCGCCGATGCCACAGGCCGCGATGCACAGGTGCAGGGCGGCGGTGCCGCTGTTGGTCGCCATGCAGAACTTGTTGCCGTTCCAGACGGCAAACTCTTCCTCCAGCATGCGCACATGAGGGCCATAGGCGTGCTTGTCCTGATCGAGCGAGGCCAGTACCAGATCACGATCGGCCTGGGTGATCGCGGGCCAGGTGATGAACTGTATATCGGGACCGACGGCGGGCTCGCCGCCCAGGAGCGCCAGTTGCTGCTTTGCCATATCTCCCTCCCCGTGGGACTGCCGGACTTTTTGCATCTCTCTGGATAATCTCACGGCGCAAGTATAGCCAGGGCTGACGCCGGCGGCAAGCCGTCGCCCACCGCACATGAGGCGCTATGCGCTGGCGATCTCGCGTATGGCCCCAATGGCGACGTCGATGTCGGCCTCGGTATTCGAGAGACCCGCAGCCAGGCGGACAGTGCCCTCCGGAAAGGTGCCCAGGGTGCGATGGGCCGCCGGAGCGCAGTGCAGGCCCACCCTGCTCAAAACCCCGAAATCTTCGTCCAGGCGCCAGCCCACCTCGGACACGCTATGCCCCTCGATGCGCAACGAGACCGTGGCCGTGCGCCGCTCGACGTCGAGAGGGCCATACATGGTTACGCTCGGGATTTTGCCCAGACCATCTAGCATCCGTTGGGTCAAGGCACACTCGTGGGCGCGCACCGCGTCGACGCCGTAATCGAGGAGATGCTGCACCCCGGCGCCCAGCCCGGCGACCCCCGGCCCATTGCCGGTGCCAAACTCGAGCCGGTCGGGAAGCATCTCGGGCTGGCGCTCCTCCTCTGAGCGGCTGCCCGTGCCGCCGCTCAGAATGGGGCGGATGACGCTCGGGTCCAGCTCGGGGGCAATGATCAGCCCGCCCGTGCCCGGCGGTCCCAGCAGGCCCTTGTGGCCCGTGAACGCCAGCAGGTCAATTCCCAGGGCCGGCGCATCGATCGGGATGACCCCTGCTGTTTGCGCGGCATCTACCAGTAGAAGGGCCCCCACGGCGTGGGCCAGTTCCGCGATCTCGCCCACGGGCAACAGGGTGCCCATAACGTTGCTGGCGTGACTGGCCACCACCAGCCGCGCGCCGGGAAGCAGTGCCTCTTGCATCGCCTCCATATCGAGCTGCCCGTCGGGGCCGCAGGGCACCACGACAAGCTCCAGCCCCTGGGCTTCCAGGGCGCGCAGAGGCCGCATCACCGAGTTGTGCTCAATGCCGGTGGTGACCACGCGATCGGTGACCGGGTTCAGCAGGCCCAGCATGGCGATGTTCAGGGCATAGGTGACGTTGGGTGTGAGCACCACGCGCAGCGGATCGGGGGCCCCCAAGAGCTGGGCGAGTAGCTCTCGCGTCTCATAGACGATACGCCCCGCATCGATAGAGAGGCGGTGGCCGGAGCGCCCGGGATTGCCCCCGGCGCGCTCCAGGAACCCCGTCATGGCTTGCAGGACCTCGGGCAGCTTGGGCCATGACGTGGCTGCATGATCCAGATAGATCATCGACTGAGCACCAAACGATAGCCACCCTCGGGAAGCTCCTCGACCGTCACCTGGCAGCCCTCGCGCTCGGCCAGGCGGCGCACATTATCCCGTGAGGTGGCATTGTCAACCAGGATGGCGATGGCGCCATCGGTGCTCTCGCGCAACGCCCGACGCGTGAGCAGAACAGGTTGTGGGCAAGAGAGCCCGCTGGCGTCTACAATGTGTATTTCGCTCATCGTATCTCCTTTCAGGCCGTCACAGGCTCGCGCATCGTGAGGCCAATGATGACGCAAAAGGCCAGCCCGATCACTACGGCGACGGGGCCATAGGGCGCCGGGCCCGCGGGCGAGCTGGCCAGGTTAAAGGTATGTGCTACACCTGCGCCCACCAACATGCCGATCACGAATATGCTGGCATCGGCGTCGCCCTCACCAGACATGAACACCTGTCGGCCAGGGCAGCCTCCCGCCAGCGTGAACGCCAGCCCTGAAAGCACCATCCCCCCGGCGTTCCACAGCGCGTTCGTGTGGGCCACCGGCTGGTCGGCAAAGCCGGGCCGGAACAGGCCCAGGGCCAGATTCGTGAGGGCGGCGGCGATCACCAACGCCACCACGCCGTTGAGCAGGTGGCTATCGCGCATCAGGATCACGTCACGGATGGCGCCTACGGTGCAAAAGCGACTGCGCTGCGCCAGAAACCCGATCAGGAGGCCCACCCCCAGGGCGATGGCGATGGGTGCAGCCATGGAACCCGGGCCCGTGACCGAGAAAAAGATCGGGCCGGTCGGATCGCCCTCGGGCGTGCGGCCCAACTGGGGCGCAAATAGAAGCAGCAGTAAAAAGAGGCCCATCAGAGCGGGCATGATCCAGCCCACAGCCGCTGGGGCCGGGTGCGTGCGTCCCAGGCTGTAGCCCCGCTTGAGGAAGACGACACCGATTACGACGCCGATGACAAGGCCCACGATGCCGGGAATGGCGTTCCAGTCTCCTCCGGACAGCCGCAGGTAGGCCCGCCAGGGGCATCCCAAAAAGACCAGCGCGCCGATGATCGAGAACATGCCCAAAAAGAAGCGCAGCAGCGGCGCTGATCCGGTGCGGGGCTGAAACTCTTTGTAGGCCAGCGATGCGATGAGCGCCCCAAACACGAAACCGATGATCTCCGGGCGCATGTACTGGACGACGGCAGCGCGGTGCAGGCCCAGCGCCCCGGACATGTCCCGGGTGAAACAGGCCACACAGATGCCCATGTTGCCCGGGTTCCCCAGGTGTACCAGCACGGGCGCCAATACACCGACGGCAATGCCGGCTATGATGGGTCCCCAACGGGATATGAACAGGCGGTTGAAACGAGACATACCAAGCTCCTCTCCTGGTGCGAGACGTCTGGGGCCGCGACAGGCCCGTGACGCTCGACCGGATCAGAGCCAGCAGGCGGGGCGCAGGCTGAGGATACGGGCGGCAGGCAGAGCGCTGTCCGGCGGGTTGCTTGCAATAATGCACACCGTGCAATAGTTTCTAGCGCCTCATGTACGGCGATGCCACAGCATAGCTCTGCCCTCCTTTCTGATGGTCGCTCCGTAAGAGTATAGACAGGTGATGGACCATGTCAAAGCAGGAAAAAGCCTGGCCGGAAGATCACCAAAGCCCCACCACGATCTGGGCGGAATGGATTGCGCCAGCTCACGTGGCCTGGTAGAATCGATGGTGCGCCCATCTATGTAAGGAGTAGAGAAGAATGCACCAAGACTATATGTTGCCGCCCGGCGAACCGGCCCGGCTGCGCGAACGTAGCACGCTCCCCACACCAGAGGACCTCCGCAAGCGTCAGGGGCGCAGGCTCCTGGCTGACCTGCAGCCCGGCCTCAATGAGCTGCAGGAGCTGATGTATGCCAATCGCAAGCATGCATTACTCATCGTGCTGCAGGGCGTGGACACCTCGGGCAAGGATGGCGCCATCAAGCATGTCATCAGGGCGTTCAACCCCCAGGGGTGCCGGATCACCAGTTTCAAGGCGCCCACCTCAGTGGAGCTGGCGCACGACTATTTGTGGCGCGTGCATCAAGTCGTGCCCCGCAAGGGAATGGTCGGCATCTTTAACCGCTCGCACTATGAGGATGTCCTCATCGTCAGGGTGGAAAATCTCGTTCCGCCCGAGGTCTGGGAGAAACGCTACGAGCACATCAACGCCTTTGAAAAGCTCCTGGCCGACAATGGAACGATCATACTCAAATTCTGCCTGCACATCTCCCACGACGAGCAGCACAAGCGGCTCTCCAAGCGGCTCGCAGACCCTACCTCGCACTGGAAATTCGATATCGCCGACGTAACGGCCCGTAACAAGTGGGACGAGTATGTGGATGCCTACGAGGCTGCGTTGGAACGCTGTAACACGCCCTATGCGCCCTGGTACATCATCCCCGCCGACAAAAAGTGGTACCGCAATCTGGTAATCTCGCGCATCCTCAAGGATAGGCTGCAAGAGCTGGAGATGGACTGGCCGCCGCTCAACGAGGCCTGGCGGGGGATCACCATCGACTAGGGGGGCACGCTACAGTCGGTCGTAGAGAGAAAAGAGCGGGGGTATGATGTTGCGCCAGTCATACCGCTGGACCGCCAGGTCGCGCGCCTGCTGCGCCAGGGATTGGCGCAACGCCCCATCGCCCAGGAGCCGCACGGCAGTCTGAGCAAACTCGGCCGGGGTGTCGGCCAGGAGCGCGTGCTGGCCGTCCTGTAGAGCGATCCCCTCGACGCCCAGTCGGGTACTCACCATCGGCAGGCCCGTGGCCAGAGCTTCCAGCACCTTGAGGCGGGTGCCGCCGCCCACCCGAAGCGGCACGATATACACATCGGCGCCACCAAAGTAGGGCAGGATGTCGGGGACATAGCCGGTGACGGTGACGCCGGGGTCGTCGGCCATCTGCAGGATCTCGGCGCTGGGTCCTTTGCCGACGATGTACAGGTGCACATCGGGCAGCTGGCGGCGAATCTCGGGCCAGACCTGACTGTGGAACCAGCGCATGGCATCGACGTTGGGCCGATAGTCCATTTTGCCAGTAAAGACCACATTGGGATGGCGAAGGGGAAGGCTGTCGGGCAGGTCGGTACGATAGGCCTCCGTGTCCACGCCGTTGGGGATGGCCAGCGGCTCTATGCCCGGACCGAGCTGCCGCACCGCCTGGGCATCTGCCTCGCTGACCGTGAGTACCGCATCGGCTCTATGGCAGATCTGGTGCTCAAAGTGTCGCAGGCGGCGCCACTGGATGCCCGAGTAGGCGGCCTGCGGCCAGCGCCGGGGACGTCGGATATCGGTGCCAAAAGCGCGCTTCTGCAGCAGATACTCGGCGTTGTGATCGTCGAACACCAGCGCCGGGGAGCCAGCCTCGGGCCACGCTTTGATCATCAGGCCATAGGAGGCCAGTTCGATGCCCTCGACCTGCACAATGTCGTAAGGTTCCTGGGCGAGCATCTGGTGCAGGGCCTGCGCATACGGCTCTGCCGCCAGGCGCCGGGCCATATCGGGGGCGCGGCTGGTCAGCAGCGTCTTGAGACGTTGCGCCTTTGTGCGGCGCGGTGCAGGTATGGTCTGTACCTGGGAACAGATGGCCTGCAGCGGCGCCAGGTTGGCGGTGCCCGGCTCCACAAAAGAGAGCAGCGACACATCGTGGCGTGTCGCTGTTTGCGAGAGCAGATGGTAGTTGCGGATCGCCGTACCTTGCTCCGGCGGATAGGGGAGCTGCGGCGTCAGGAACAGGATACGTCGCTTGCTGGACATAATATCCGCCTAGGCTAGACGATGGTACAGGTCCAGGGTCTCTTGGGCGGCCCTGTCCCAAGAGAAATGAGCAGAGCGCTTGAACCCCTTTTCGATCAGGCTCTCTCTCAGCTCACTATCGGTCAGGATGCGCCACATGGCCACGGCAATCTCATCCGCCTTGTAAGGATCGACCTTCATGCCGGCATCGCCCACCACCTCGGGGAGTGACGAGGTATTGGCCACGATGACGGGCGTGCCGCAGGCCATGGCTTCGAGTGGGGTGAGCCCGAATCCCTCATAGATCGAGGGGGCCACCAGGGCTTTGGCGGCGTTGTATAGCCAGAGGAGCTCCTCCGAGCTAACCCGTCCCACAAAGATGGTATGATCCTCCAGGTCCAGCTCGGTCACCAATTCAAAGACCTCTTCGAACAGCCATCCCTTTTGCCCGGCGAGCACGAGCTGTATATCGAGCTGATAGTCATCGAGGAACTGTCGAAAGGCGCGCAGCAGGGTAGGCACATTCTTGCGCGGCTCGATGGTGCTCACAAAGAGCAAATAGTCCGAGCGCACGCCAAAGCGACGCCGCACCTGCTGTTCCAGGCTGGGGTCATGCAGCTTGCGGAATGTAGGGCTGGCGGCCTCATAGATCACCCGGATCTTGGTCTCCGGCACGCCCAGCAGGCGGATGATATCGGCTTTGGTCGCCTTGGAAACCGCGATAATGGCGTCACTGTGGCGCACTGCTTCGTCGATCTGTCCATAGTAACGGGCGGCATCCTTGGTCAAAAAGTGCGGAAACAGTAAAAAGTTCAGGTCGTGGATGGTGATGACCGACCGACAGTTGACCCGAAAGGGGGGGATGAAATCGGGGCTGTGTAACACATCCAGTTTGAGAGGAGAGATCTCTAGTGGTAGGGTGAGTTGCTCGAGACGATGATGAGCAGGCGTAAGCACCTTGCGATGCGTGAAACGCTCATCCTTGATGATCGGGTAACGCGCCCGTATGCTCTGCAAAAGCGTATAATGGTCGTCCGAGTCGATCCGTGCCAGCGCTCTTACCAGCTGCAGCGTGTACCGACTAATGCCCGCCTGCCGATAGTGCAACAGACGAGCATCGATACCGATGTGCATCGTCCCACTCCCTCCCCATCGCCCCCGTATGCGACGGGTATCCGCAACACAAAGAACGAGCCCCCTCGCTGGTCGCACGGCGGCGACAAGAAATGGGGGCATCTACGCATCCCAAACCATGGAAATGATACCATGCTTATCCCGTTACGTCAAAGAATCTATGCATCAACGCAAGTTGGCCTCTCTGGCATTCCTAGCTTGATTCCTCGTATGATTCCCAGTGTACGTTCGCCTCATTATACTGCGTGCGCGGTGGTTTGTCTTGCGCAGGATGTCCGACCCATATGACGGCCAGGGGCGAGATATGTTTGGGCAGCTTTAGCAGGCGCGATATGAGGTTCATGATGAGGCGCACCGGATATACTCCGATCCATACCGTCCCCAATCCCAGACCTGTGGCCGCTAAAAGAATATTTTGAGTGGCCGCGCTGCAGTCCAACACCCAAAAGTCCTTGGCCATGGCCGGCGCCGCACGCTTGAGATTGCCACAAACGACGATGGCCGCCGGCGCGTTGAACCGGCCCGCCGGGAGCCGCCATCGCAGGGCCTGAAGTCGGTCCGGATCGGTGATCACGATAAACTCCCACGGCTTGCGATTCATGGCCGAAGGCGCCGCCATGGCAGCCTGGAGGAGCGTCGTGATCTGCTCTCGCGTGACAGGCTCCTCTGTATAGCGGCGGATGCTGCGCCGTTGCATGATATCGTCGAGGATCTTGGGCATAGCCCACGCTTTCTAGGTTGGTTCCGGCTGCCCCCGATGATATAATATGGCGCGTCATCCGGCAAGTGCGCCCTCGCTTCGGGCTATCCGCTTGCACCATCAACATAGGAGACCCAGCAGGATGCGGATCGCGATTACCGGCAGTAACGGACAGCTCGGCCTGGCCCTCCGCCAGACCCTGGCGGGCCACGCCCTCCTGAATATCGACTTGCCCGACTACGACATCACCGACCTGGGAGGCATTGGCGATGCTGTGCGTCTCTTTGGGCCCGAGGTTATCATCCATACAGCCGCCGTCACCGATGTAGATGGCTGTGAGCATGATCCTGAGCTGGCCTATCGGGTCAATGTGCTGGGCACCCGCAACATGGCCGTAGCCGCCCAGGCCTGCGGAGCTTCCATGATATACATCAGCACCGACTATGTGTTTGATGGCGCGCAGCAGGATCCTCATTGGGAGTATGATCCCACCCATCCCCAGAGCGTGTACGCCCGCACCAAATGGCTGGGTGAGGAGCTGACTCGGCAACTGCTGACGCGCTTTTACATCGTGCGGATCGCCTGGCTGTATGGGGATGGGCCGCGTAATTTCGTGCGCACCGTCTTGCGCTTGGCCAGCGAGCGTGACTCGCTCAGCATGGTCACCGACGAGGTCGGCTCGCCGACCTATGCCCACGATGTGGCCGGCGCCCTGGCGCGGTTGATCCAACTGCCCGCCTATGGCACCTATCACCTCCCCAACAGCGGCGTATGCTCTCGCTACGATTGGGCCGCCGAGATTCTCCGCCTGGCGGGCGCTGCTAACCAGGTCGAGCTGCTGCCCTCGGAGAACTATGCCCGGGCCGCCCAGGTACCCAAGTATGTCGAGATGCGCAATTTCGCCGCGGCCGAGCTCGGCATCAGGATGCGTCCCTGGCGCGAGGCTCTGCAGGACTATATGGCCCGGGCGGGGCTGCTCCAGAATGGCTGAGGCCGACGTGCCACGCGCCTCGGTCATCATCCCCAACTGGAATGGGCTGGTCTACTTGCGGCCCTGCCTGGATTCATTGGCCCGCCAGACCTTTTGCGATGCCGAGGTGATCGTGGTAGACAATGCCTCGGAGGACGAGTCGGTGCCGGTGATGCAGCGCGAATACCCCTGGGTGCGGCTGGTGGTTTTGGCGGAAAACCGGGGCTATGCCGGGGGCTGTAACGCTGGCATGGCCGTCGCGCGGGGCGAGATCCTGGTGCTGCTCAACAATGATACCGAGGCCGAGCCTGGCTGGCTGGAGGCGCTGGTGGCAGCGCTGGACGAGCACCCCGATGCAGGACTCGCCGCCTCGCGCATCATGCTCCACGACAAGCGCGATACACTGCACTCGGCGGGCGACCTCTATCGCCTCGATGGCACCGCTGACTCGCGGGGTGTGTGGCAGCTATATGGGCCGCCCTATGACGAGGCTGCCTATCTCTTTGGCGCATGTGGCGGGGCCATGGCCGTCCGTCGTGCGGTGATCGAGCAGGTGGGCCCCTTTGACGAGTCCTTTTTCATGTACTGCGAGGACATTGACCTGAATTGGCGCGCCCAGCGCGCCGGATGGCGTTGCATCTATACGCCCCAGGCCGTGGTCTACCATCATCTGAGCGCCACGGGCGGCGGCCCACTATCCAGCTACTATGTGGGTCGCAACACCCTGTGGGTGCTGGCGCGCCACTATCCGCGCGGGCTCTTTCGCCAACACTGGCGCGCTATCGTGGCGGCTCAGGGGCGCATCGCCTGGGATGCCATCCGCCACTGGCGCGGGGCGGCGGCGCGGGCCCGCCTGCGAGGGCAGCTCGCCGGTCTGCTGGCGATCCCTCGCTCACTGCGCCATCGGTCGCACGCTGGCGAGCCGTGTGTGACCGACGAGTATCTTGGATCGATCCTGAGCTAGGTGGACCTCGCTAGACCCCCGTCTAGGAGCCTATCCCTCGATAGAGCCGCCAGGCTCGCGTGATGTCCGCTTTGGTCCTCCCGCCAATGAGGATATACTGGCGCTGGTGGGCGTCACCGCGCCCAAGACGGTGGCCTCCGGCGACGAAGCGCCGATTCATCTATATTGGCGTGCTCACGATCGCCGGCTGTAGGCCTCCTATTCGGCCACGCTGAACGTGATAGATGCTCGAGGCCAGGATGCAGATTGGGACTGCATTGACCGGCTCTTGGGACATGTGCCGACTCACGCCTGGTATCCAGGCGACCTGATGCGCGATGTCTTTGTGCTTCAGGCACCTGCGGGTACGCTTCCGGGCATGTACCGAGTACAGATGCGTGTATATTCGACCGATGACCCCGAGGTCGTTCTGGGCGTCTCTGGTGGCGGCTTCGTCGCGTATGGGCGCCGCCTGCGGTGGCCTATCCGGCAACAGTCCCCTCTGGAGACCTGGCAACGCTGGTCGGAAATGAGATGCCTTCAGCCATTGCGCCGGGTGAGACTCTGCCAGTCACTCTTGCGTGGCGGGCCGAACGCGAAACCGAGGCGCGCCTCAAGGTCTTTGCGCACCTGTTGGATGACGACGGCAATGTGATAGCTCAGCACGATGCCGAGCCCGCCAACTGGGAGCGCCCGACGACAAGCTGGGTAGCCGGGGAGTATCTCCTGGATGCGCATCTGTTGGCAATACCTGGTACAATGCCTGCCGGGACGTATGCCGTGGTAGTTGGTCTGTACGATTCAGAGACGGGCCAGCGCCTGATGACCGAGACAGGTGCCGATCACCAGCGCCTTGCGGAGAGGATCGAGATCACACCGTGACAGGGGCTCACCGAGAGCAGGCTTGGGCTTGAGATCCGAACCGAGGGACGCGATCATAGTTTCAGCATATAGGAGGCGCTGTGGCAGCCCCGTACTTGACCGTTCTCATTCCCTGCTACAATGAGCGCGAGAATCTACTGCGCGGCGTGCTGGACGAGGTCTATGCCTACCTTGTCGACCAACCATACACCTACGAGGTGCTAATCTCGGACGACGGCAGTACCGACGACAGCCGCGAGATTGTACGCCAGCAGATTGCGGACAAGCCATCCTTTCGCCTGCAAGAAAACCCTCACGGCGGTAAACCCTCGGCGCTGTGGCTGGGGCTACAGTCGGCCCGGGGCGAGGTGACGCTGTTCACCGATATGGACCAGTCCACGCCCCTCAGCGAGATCGCCAAGCTGCTGCCCTACTTTAGGCAGGGGTATGATGTGGCCATTGGGTCACGAGGGCTCAAGCGACAGGACTTTGGCTGGTACAGGCGACTCGGCTCGCGGGTGTTCCGTCTGATCCGGCAGGCGTTGCTATTGCGCAGCATCTCGGACACCCAATGTGGCTTCAAAGCCATTCGTACCGAGGTGGCCCGTCGGATCTTTCCGATGCTGGAACCAATCCGCAGCCCGGTGCAAGCCTCGGGGTGGCGCGTGACGGCCTTTGATGTCGAGTTACTCTATCTGCTGGAGCGGGAAGGCTATGCCATCGCGGAAGAGACGGTGGACTGGGCCAACCGCGATGTGGCAATGGGCAAGGGCAAGAGCTATCTGCGCGAATCGCAGGAGATGTTTGCCCAGGTGCTGCGAGTGCGGCTCAACGCCTGGCGCGGGCTGTACGACAGGCTCTAAGGACGTCGCGTCGTGGCGCATGCCCCTAATGTCGCACCCGATACCGCTAGCAAGCACTCTCTGGAGCTTTTGCCATTGCTAGCGCCGTGATCTCTTGTACCAAGGCATCCTTGCCAGCGATATAGGCCTGGCGGTGGTTATTGTGACGCAGGCATAGCTCCCACTTGGTCTGGGAGAGTTGCTCGCGCCAGGCGGGCTCGCGCCGCAGGAAATCGCGAAACGCCACCTGCTTGCGCAGCTCGTGGGCGCCCCGCTCGCAGACGTACAGATGGTGGGCGGGGAGGGCCAGCAGGGCCTCGGCATCCATGAGCTCGAACGCCTCACGGCCAGTGATCCCCAGATTGCCCCGGTGCCGGTAGCCCAGCGCTGCCAGCCGCTCTCTAACGACCCCAAACGCCCCTGGTTCTATCACGATGATCAGATCAATGATCGGCTTGGCAGTCATGCCGGGGATGGCGGTGCTGCCGGTGTGCTCGATGCCATATTCCAGGCCGTCGAGCCCCGTCTCTAGATAGCTCTTGATCGCCTCGAACCACTGGGGCCAAGCTGCGTTATACCGCTCCACCAGAGTAACCCGGGGCTCTGCCGCTGACAGGTCGTCCTGCTCGGCCTGTCGGATAGCATAGCGCACGAACGCCAGGGTAGTCTGCAGATCGTCAGGGTCCGCCGGCTGCCGGGTCTTTTTCTCGGGGTCGGGGCGTTCGGCCCAGGCCCGGCGGATCAGGCCGTTCCAGCGCTGATGGAGGGCACCGCTGGCCCATTGGGCACCAGCACGCTTGGATTCGACGCTGCCGATGGCCAGCGTGTGCAACATGCGGCAATAGCTCAGGACGACGAACGGCTGGTACCAGCGATTGTCGATCTCCTGGGGAGTGTCGAGGAACATCGCGCTCCAGTCGCGCATCGTCTCGCGGATCTCGCTGCGCAGGGCATCGGCGGGCACCGGATCGATCAGCTCGGTGGGGGGAGGCCCTGTCAGCGCAATGCCCTGCTCCCGCACCTGCCAGCGTACCACCAGCGTATTGCAGTGGTCCGACAGGATCAGCTCCTGGGCGCCATTGTCCAGATACCACAAGGGAGTGTGTGTGGGATCGTGATGGCGCAGCAGCGCAGTGGGAAAATACGAGCCCTCGAGGTGCTGAGCCCAGGGGCTCTCCAGGCCATAGAGGCACCGATGCAGGCTCTGTAGCGCTGTCACTTGATCGTTCGACAACTCCCGGCTGATGGCCACGATCCAATCCACGTCGCTGTAGGCATCCCAATCTCCTGTCGCGAACGAACCCTGCAAGTAGACGCCCACGAGGGTATCGCCCAGGGCGGCCTGGACGCCCTGGACCAGAGCAGCCAGCACGGTATCGAGTTCTGGATCGTGGGTGGGTGCGTTCTGTTTCATAGCACCGATTGTACAACGTCCGGCAAATGCATTCCAATCACCCGCCTGTATCTCGATGCCTGCACGCGGGTGGATGGCTGGACGCGTGAGCTCGGATTGTGCCGGAATACTGCGAGTGCTATACTGGAGTTGTTCCCTCATATGTCCCAGACGATCGGGAGGGATCAGATGCTGAGCCCAGGCGATACGCTGGTCGAAAAGTA
>SLPC01000153.1 GCA_007132185.1 Anaerolineae bacterium
CCCGGCCACCTCACCTCTCCTTCACAGCCTTTGGACCCATTATGCTTTTATGCATCTGCATCTATGCATCTGCATCTATGCATCTGCATCTATGCATCTGCATCTATGCACCCACTATATACAGAGCGACGCCATTTGTCAATTGCCGCGTGATCTGGCTACCGGGACCGGCGCAGCCGAGGGGCTTTAGACGCCCCTATCGTTCGATGTTATACTGGACGCGTTCGCGGTCGTGGCGCAAGAGAACTGCGCCGAACGTTCCTAACGAAGGAGAATCATGGAAACTGTAAAACAGGGCATGCACGTCTGCTTTGAGTATGTCCTAACCCTAGAGGATGGCGAGGTCCTGGACCGCAGCCCTGAGGGGTCGCCACTTTGCTATGTGCACGGTACCGGAAGCATCATCCCTGGCTTGGAGAGGGCTCTGGAGGGCATGTCGGAGGGCGATGAAAAGAGCGTGGTGGTGCCCGCTGCCGAGGCGTATGGCGAAGAGCAGCCCGACACGATCGAGACCCTGCCCCGTAACCTGTTTCCCGATGACGTGGCCGAGGGGATGGGCTTTCGTATGCGCAACGAGTCGGGCCAGGTTCTGACTGTCTATGTCGACGACATCAAGGATGATGAGGTGGATGTCAATCTCAGCCACCCGCTCGCCGGCAAAGACCTGCACTTTGACGTGCAAGTGATCGAAGTGCGCGAGGCGACCGAGGAAGATATGCTTCCTAATGGTGCTGGCGGCGACGAATCCTAAGAGCGCATCGTCTTTTCCAGCCCGAGGCGGGTCTCTCGCCTCGGGCTTTTGATTTTCGTCACCGGCAGCGTTAGCCAGACTCCTCTTCCTCGGCTGGCTCCTGCTCTGAGAGAAGCTCCTCCAGCTGCTCGCGCCGACTGGTGAGTGAACGGGCGTGGCGCAGCATATCTGTCCAAGGGTCCTCACGCTGTGCCAGCCGGTTGAGGATGCTCTTGAGAGCCCAGTCTTGTGGCTCGGCACCCTGTTCCACCTCATCCCACTCGATGGGCGTTGCCACGGGCGCCCCGGGCAGGGCTCGCACCGTATACGGTGCTACAGCGGTAGCCCCATAAGCATTGCGTAGCGTGTCCACAAAGACACGTCCCTGGCGCTTTTCTTTGCGCTGCTGGACCGTATAGCGCTCGGGATGGCGACGCACCAGGAGCAGCGCCACATCGTGGGCAAACTGCCGCACGTCGTCGAACTCGAGCTTGCGGTCCAGGGGCACGACGACATGATACCCTTTGGAGCCGGTGGTCTGGACCCATGTCATCAGATCTAGCTCAGTCAGGACGTTTCTCAGATCCAGGACACTCTGCCGGGCCGCCTCATAGTCTCTGCTATCCTCAGGGGGATCCAGATCAAAGATCATCTTGTCCGGATGCTCCAGATCATCGGCGCGAGAGAGATAGGGGTGCAGTGTAATCACAGCCTGATTGGCAAGATATGCCAGGGTGGCCTTGCTATCAACAATGGGCGCCTGAAAGCTACCTCCGCGGCGTCTAGGGATCGTGACCGTCCTGATCCAGTCCGGGAAATTGCCCGCGCTCTTTTGCACAAAATCTTCCCCCTCTAGCCCATCGGGGAACCGGTGCATGGTGACTCCGTAGCGCTCAAGGTGCGGGAGCAGGACATCGGCCACAGAGAGGTAATAGTCGATCAGATCGCCCTTGGTTAGGCCATCGGACGGAAAGAGAACCTTGTCCCGATTCGATACCTGGATCGTTTGGTCGCCTATTTTCATGATATGACCTTTCAGGGTACATCAGGCATGATCTATTGCTCTGCTTCCTTGCGCACATCCTCTGCGTCCTTGTCGCGGCGCAAACCCTGGAAGCGAGGATGTCTGAGCTTGTCATCCTGGGTCCATTCACTAAAAGCGACATTGCAGACCATCTTGGGGTTCACAAAATGAACATCCTCATCTTGCGGCTCCCCGATATCAAAGGGAGAATCCGGACGCTCCAATTCGCCCAGTCGCTTGCGCAGGTCTCGTAAGGTAGGTTCGTCGAAACCGGTACCCACTTTGCCCGCGTACACCAGCTTGCTATCCCTATAAAAGCCCAGCAGCAGGGCTCCTAGCCCGATGCGCTCCCCCTGTGGCTCGGTATAGCCACCAATCACAAATTCTTGCTTCATGCCACATTTGAACTTGAGCCAGTCTGTAGAGCGTCCTCGTTGATAGCATGATTGGGCCTGTTTGGCGATGAGGCCTTCCCAGCCCTTTTCGCAGGCCTGGTTCAAGTATGCCAGGCCCTCCTTGTTGCGGTGCCGAGTCCATCGAAGGGACGCGCCCCAGTCGATAGCCTCGCGGAGCACCTTTTTGCGATCGCGCAGGGTGCATTGCGTGATGTCATGACCATCGATATAGAGACAGTCGAATATATAGTAGTAGACTGTTATACTGCTGGCCTTTGCCTGCTCGCGATCCGAGGCCTGTATACGAGGCTGAAGTCTCTGAAAGTCGCTAATCCGCTCCTGATCAAAGCTGACCACCTCGCCATCGAGGATACATCCCGCTGGAGCTCGTTCCGCGAGGGCCTCCTCGATCTCGGGAAAGTTCACGTTGACACGTTTCTGATTCCGGGACATGAGGCGCACGTCGCCGCCCGGCTCGATATAGGCGATGACCCTCTCGCCATCCAGCTTTCTCTCATAGAGCCAGTTCTCATCGGAAAAGGGCTCGTGGGTTAGCTGGGCCAACATCGGATCGATCCATTCGGGCATAGGCCCTTTGGACGCACGGTCTCGTTGCTCCTCAGAGAGCTGTCCAAGGGGATCAGGCGTCATCCTCGGGAGCCTCCTCCTGGCGGATCTCTTTGAGCGAGCGACCGGTCTTGACCGAGTCTGGCTCTGTCGAGGTCGGGTTGCGGCGCGCATCGGCCTCCTCGTCATCCATTTTGACCAGCAGCCAGCGCTCATCTTCACCCGTCGCTATTCTGTTCAGCGAGTAGCCGCCCGAGATCTTTTCTCCCTCAAGCCAGATGGTGACGTGTCCGTCCTCGAGCTGTTGGGCGACCGATTTGGCATCTGGCTCCTCTTTGAGATTGCGATACGTGCCGCGATCCCAGATCAGGACGGTGCCAGCGCCATACTCGCCCTCTGGAACGACGCCCTCATAGTCAGCATGCTCCATAGCATGGTCCTCCGTGGGCATAGCCAAGCGTTTTTCGCTCGGATCGGTAGAAGGGCCCTTGGGGACAGCCCAGGATACCAGCACGCCATCGACCTCGATGCGAAAGTCATAGTGCAGGCTGGTGGCATCATGTTTCTGAATCACAAAGATGGGTTGCGCGTTATCCTTTTGCTGTGTGTCTTGGTTGCTCATAGCAGTATCCATTCTTTCGTACACCTCTCCTTATCAGGAGAGGCTCTTGTTCACGACATAATCTTATAGTCGCATCGCTACCAGGAGAGGAACCAGGCTTCTAGCAGGGCGCGGTGTCGTTCCAGATCCCTCATCGCACGACGTACGGCGCTGAACCGAAAGGAGGCATAATTCTCCAAGGCGCCGATGTAGCGCCGCGAATGATAGCGCCGGGCACCCCCCGCAGCATAGAGCAAAAGGAGCTTGACACTCTGGGCCGTCAGCTCCTTGAGCGGCTCGATCCCGGGCGCGTCAAAGGCGTCGAGCCCTTGCATCACATGGTCTCCCAGGTTCATGGCGCGGTTGGTAAGCCGATCCAGCGGCCAGTGGTCTGCAACCTGCGAAAAGATCGTCAGCAGTCCTGCCTTGCGGTCAGGTTCCACATCCTGGAGGTCATCGACCAATTGCAGGGTGGCGCCCCAACCGTACAGAAAGCGGGCCTGCTCCGGCGTCAAGTTGCGAGCCACCAGATAGCCATCGGCCATCACCGAAGTTCCGCCCTTTTCGAACGCGATGCCAAGCACGTCCACCTCATACGGTGCGGCGTCGGAGGCTAGCAAGCGCAGGCTTTTGGTCTGGCCTCGATGGATAGCGAGCAGGCTATCATACACCTGGGGGTATCTCTCACGATCATGCTCATCCTCGATCGTCTCGACCATAGCAAAGATACGGACTTCCTGGGGATTGGCGGGAGAGACGTCGTCGCCGCGCAGCCGCCGGGCGAAACGCTCGCTAAAGGCCCGCTTCTCCTCGGGTGCCACGGTCTCGTCATCCAAATAGTTGTCCGTATAGGGGTAGAGCATGCTATAGGCGAATATGGACGGGGTCAGAGCCACCGGCAGCCCCATGAACATCTGGAGCCCGTTCATAGTCCAGACGTTGCGCAACGCCTGAAGTATCTCAGCCGCCCCGATGTCAGGGGCATCCGAGCGTGCGGCCCGGCAGAACTCGCGTCCCACCTCGAGCAAGCCGCTGGTCATCAGGTATTCCACCTGCGCCTCGGTTAGGCCGATCGTTCGTTGTCCAAAGCTCGCGAAATCGAGCAGCATCTGGCGCAGGAGGGCATCTTGCTCCGCCTCGGTGTTGGGCGCCGCTCTCAAAGCCTGCAAGCTCTGCTCGATCATCTCGCGCATCTGGCGCTCGTTGGCGCGCTGCTCCTGGCGTGTATAGGGCCGCTGAAAGGGCACAAGGGACGTATCAGAGTGCCACCAGGCTCCCAACAGATCCCGGTTCAACGGATCGATCGCCGGAAAGCCTCGAGCGATGGAATCGGCCAACGGGGGCCTGCTTTCATACGGGCTATCTGAGGGTGCATGATCTATCATCTAGGCTCTGATTAACCTCTCGAATGCGCCTTGTCGAGATAGCTGTCGCACACGCGTTGCTATCCCGATGGCAGAACAGTGTACGGCTCCTGCGTATCGAGTTGCAGCATGCGATCAGAGATCCTGATGCGACTCGATCCCTTGGCGCATAGCATGTCCTTTTGCTGGATGGTCAACCCATTATGCAGGCTATCCTTATTCTATCTTGTCGGGGGCGAGCTGTCTATATCTTCCCATGGCGCCCTGCATATCATCAGAGAGTTAATGATCGTGGATTTGGCCTCGGTGGCGCATCCCTGGCGTGCGAACTACGTACAGAGTATAGAATATGGTGACCATGTGAGGAGATGGATGCATGAGAAATCGCGGCCAGGCTATTATCGGCGCCTTACTGATCATCTTTGGTCTCGGCATCTTGCTGGGCAACCTGTTGGGGATCAATCTGTGGCGGCTCTTTTGGCCATTACTCTTGATAGGCCTGGGGGCCTGGATCATTCTGCGGCCGAGCATGCTCGAGGAGGGAACGGCATTCACCCAGCGGCTCCTTGGGGATATCCGTCGTGATGGCCAGGTGCAAGTGAGCGACGAAGAGATCCTGGTTGTGATCGGCGATATCAACCTGGACTTGCGCGAGGCCCTATGGCCCGAGGGAGAGACGCGTCTGAGCATCAAGGGCTTTGTGGGGGATGTGAGGATTCGCGTGCCCGAGGATGTGGGTGTCGATCTTTCCTCGACGGCCTTTGTGAGTTCGGTACGTTGGCAGGATCGCAAGGAGGAGGGCATCTTTTTACCGCTCCAGCTCCAGAGTGAAAACTATGAGATGGCGCGCAAGCGCCTGCGGGTCGATATCCTTCACTTTGTATCCGACATCAAGATGCGCTGGGAGTAGGCAGCCTCCGATCATGGCTTGCGTGCCTCACCGAAATGGCTAGAATAGCGCCATCCGGCTGGGTCGAACGTATCGGGGAGGCTAGGAATGGATAACCGGCGCCAGGCGCACGATAGCCCTTTGGTCGATGATGTAGCCGAGATCCTGATCAGCGAGGAGCAGCTTGAGCACCGTGTGCGCGAGCTGGGCGCCCAGCTATCTCAACATTATCGTGACCTGAACCCCCTGCTGATCTGCGTGCTCAAGGGCGGCTATCTCTTTTTGGCTGACCTGACGCGCCAGTTGACCATCCGCCACGCGATCGATTTCATGGCGGTCTCGAGCTACGGCAATGACACCAGTTCCAGCGGGGTGGTGCGCATCCTCAAGGACCTGGATGCGGACATCAGCGGGCGACATGTGCTGGTGGTGGAAGATATCATCGACACAGGCCATACCCTTACCTACCTCATGGAGAACCTGCGCTCGCGCCAGCCGGCCAGCATCCGTGTCTGCAGCTTGCTCAGCAAGCCCGCTCGTCGCGAGGTAGAGCTGCCTGTCGACTATGTTGGATTTGAGGTTCCCGACGAGTTTGTGGTCGGCTACGGCCTCGACTATGCCGAGGCCTACCGTAACCTGCCCTTTATCGGCGTGCTCAAGCGTGACGTCTATAGCTAGGTTAGGTCGCGCTGGGCGGCAACATGACCCGGATGAGCAAAAGGGACAGAGTCTTACTCTGTCCCCTCTCTGCTGCATCACGCTCCCTTACAGGTCGGCCAGCGTCTGCCGAATTCGCTCGACGGCCTTTTCCAGGTTCTCGACCGAGTTGGCATACGAGAGCCGCAGGTATCCCTCGCCATAGTCGCCAAAAGAAGAGCCCGAAAGCGTGGCCACACCCGCCCTCTCCAGTAGCACTTGCTCGCATTCCATGCTGGTGAGCCCCGTCTCGGTGATGTTCGGGAACACATAGAACGCGCCCTTGGGCACCCGGCATTGGATGCCGGGGATGCTGTTCAGCCCCTCGACGATGACATCGCGGCGCTCTTGGAACGCCGCCACCATCTCGATCACCGGTTCCTGGGGACCACGCAAGGCCTCGATGCCGGCCCACTGGGTGGCCGCGTTGGTGCAAGAGTTCGAATTGACCATCAGGCGCTCTACCTGCTGAGCCAATACCTCGGGCATGATCCCGTAACCCAACCTCCAACCGGTCATGGCATAGGTCTTGGAAAAACCATGTAGGATGATCGTGCGTTCGTGGGTGGACATGCCGGGGTACGAGGCGATGCTGTGGAATCTCTCACCATAGATAATCTGCTCATAGACCTCGTCAGTTAGCACGGGCACGTCATGGCGGACGCATAGCTCGGCGATGGCCTCCAGATCGGCCGGCTGAAGCACGCCACCGGTGGGGTTCTGGGGCGAGTTCAGGATGATCAGCGCCGTCCGCTCGTTGACCAGCGAACGCAGCTCGTCTACCTGAAACCGAAAGTCCAGCGATTCGCGCAGGGGCAAGGGCACCGCCTTGGCCCCCACAAAGTCGATCATCGACTTGTAGATGGGGAATCCGGGGTCAGGATAGATCACCTCTTTGCCCGGCTCGGCCAAAGCCAGCAGAGTGTAGAACATGATCGGTTTGGCCCCCGGCGTGATCACGATCTGGGCCGGGTCCATGGCATGGCCGCGCCGCGCGCCGAGCTGCTCGGCGATGACTTGGCGCAGCTCGAGGATGCCCTGGGCTGCTGTATAATGAGTGGCGCCATCACGGAGGGCCTTGCAGGCCGCCTCGACGATGTTGGGCGGGGTGTCGAAATCGGGCTCCCCAATCTCCAGATGAATCACATCTCGCCCCTGAGCCTCCAGGGCGCGCGCCTTGACCAGCACTTGAAAGGCAGACTCGGTTCCCAGGCGTGACATGCGTTCGGCCAACTGCATCATCCTTTGCTCCTTCCGATCAGGTCAGTATAACTCGCCAGCAATTGCTGCGCCGAAGCGCTCCAGGTAAAGCGACGACATTGCTCCCATCCCCGGGCACGCAGCGTCTCCCGCAGCTCGCTGTCATCGAGCCCGAGCCAGAGCGCCTCGGCCAGCGCCTCGATGTCTGTCGGCGAAACCAGCAGCGCGGCCTCGCCGGCCACCTCGGGCAGCGATGAGGCGTCGGCGGCCACCACCGGCGTGCCGCAGGCCATCGCCTCGAGCACGGGAATGCCAAAGCCCTCATACAGGGAGGGAAACGCGAACAGATCAGCACCAGTGTACAGCGCCGGCAGATCGGTGTCATCCACAAAGCCGACCAGCCGCACATCCTCCTGCAAGCCGTGGCTCTCGATGGCCTCCAGAATCGGCTCGTACAGCCAGCCGCGCCCCCCGGCGATGACGAGCTGGTGGGGGATCGAGCGCTCCTGGCGCAGTAGATGATAGGCCTCGATCAACCGACGGAAATTCTTGCGCGGCTGCAGGGTGCCTACACCCAGCAGGTAGGGCCGCTGAATGCTATAGCGCTCGCGCACCGCCTCGATCTCGGCCTGGAGGCTGGGTGCAAATTCTGGCTCTACCCCGGCATACACCACGCGGATGCGCTCGGGGGGCACGCCCAACAGCTCGATCAGATCGTCACGGGTGTTCTCCGAGTCGGCCAGCACCAGGTCGGCGCGCTCCACCGAACGGGGCACGGCCGACAGCAGATAGCGCAGCAAGGGCGGCGAAAAGCACTCGGGGTAGCGCAGAAAAGAGAGATCGTGGACGGTGAGCACCGTACGGGCATGGCGCACCGGCGGCAGCACGAAATCGGGCGAGTGGAACAGGTCCAGGGCACCGGTGAGCCACTCGATGGGCAAGGGCAGGCGCAATCTCTGCCAGATGATGGAAAGGTGCCGGTCGCTGAGGGGCATCGAGCGCGTCGCAAAGTTGGCTGGCCAGGGACGTGCATCCGCGTCACGTCCGGCGCTAAAGAGCACATAGGGCGTTTCGTGATCCAGCTCGGCCAGGGCGCGGATCAGACCCCGGGTGTAGCGGCCAATGCCGGCCACCTGGCGCACAGCGGCCGTATAGTCAATGCCGATGCGCATTACTTGACCTTTCCGTACGTCCAGATGCGGTTGACGCCAAAGTTCCAAAAAAGCACCACGCCGATAGCGATGGCCTTGGCCAGATTATAGCCCCAGGCGCCCCAGTCGATGAACACATAGTGGGAGAGTGACAAAAAGATCGCCTGATTGATCAGGTAGCCCGCGACATTGACCAGCAGGAACTGGCCCAACTGGGGGCCGATGCGGTCGCCGCGCGTCTCTGGATAGGTCCAGTGGCGGTTCCAGAAAAAGTTGCTGAGCACGGCAGCAAAAAAGGAAAAGGTGTTGGCCAGCCAGAGGGGTAGACCGAGCAGGAGGATGCCCAGGTTGAGCAGGGAAAAGTCGACCACCGCACCGATGGTGCCCACCACGCTGAATTTGCCAAAGCGGATCACCTCGGCGCGGTTGTTGTTCAGGAGCAGCCGGATCTGTTGTGAGAGCGATAGCTGGGTCATGATTCGTCCGCACATGATCTGATAGTAGGTTGCGGCGCCAGCACAGCTTGCTCGCTGCATGGCGATCGGAACAATGGAGCTACGAGCATACCCAGGATTATGGCAATCAGCAAATAGATCTCCTGCACATAGAGGTTGTCCACCAGGCTGTGTCCCATCAGGTGTCCCAACATGCCCAGCGCGCCCAGCCCCAGGGCTCGCGGCCAGAGGCCAAAGCTGCGGGCGCGCCGCCAGGCCAAGGCCAGTGCGCTCAACAGCACAATCAAATACGCCGCCAGGCCCAATAACCCCGTCTCGGCCAGGGTGTGTAGATAATAGTTGTGAGCATGGCCCAGGGGGTCCTGCCAGCGGGGTAGTGCCACAGCCGGATACTCGACGGCGTACTGCCCGATGCCGACGCCCAGCCAGGGGCGGCGCGAGAACATCTGCCAGGCCGCATCCCAATGGGCCAGGCGCTCGACAATGGCAAAGTTATCATCGTCGATCTCGACCAGGGCCAGGTCCTGACCCAAATAGGCGGTGGTGTTGTCGAGACGGGCGAGATAGGAAATGGGGACCTGGGTCTGCCAGAGTGGCAGCGTCACCAGGAGCACCAGCCCCACGACCAGCAGGGCGGGCCAGATGCGCCGCGCCAGAGCCAACGTCACCAGAGCGGCGCCGGCGATGAACCCCAACAGGGCCCCACGTGACCAGCTCATGATCAGGGCCGCGGCCATCACCGCCGTGGCGCCCACCGCCAGGGGCCAGAGCAGCCTATCCGCCAACGATAGGCGTCCGACGGGCCAAAGCCAGACGCGCCAATGGGTCAGGGCATAGGCATACGCCAGGGGCAGAATCAGGCCCAGATAGCCGCCATAGGGGTTGGGCTGGCCAAAGGTGCCATGGGCGCGCATGTACTGGCCCATGAGCAGGAACCCGGGCGGCCCGATCCGAGCGAGAAACTGGTAGATGCCCAGAGCGCCCTGGGCCAGGCCGCCGAGCAGCAAAAAGAGCACCAGCCAGCGCCGCTCGCCCCAGGAGACGCGGCCCGCCACATAGAGGAACAGGATCGTGACCTGGACCCACTTGAGCAGTTCGCTGAGAGCCGCGGGCAGAGCCTGGGCGCGCAACAGAGAAAGGGCCATCACCCCCACCCAAGCCACCAGGGCCAGGGTCAGCCGCGAGCGGCCCACCCGCAGGTCGCGATATGCCAGCGCCTGCAGCACCCAGGCGCCGAGAAAAGCAGCCAACATCACCTGAGCGGCGCTGGCGGTGAGCCCGCCCATGTTGAGTGTGCGTAACGAGCCAAAGGGCACGGCGATGGCCAGCGCATATAGGCCCAGGGTGGGATTGCGCAGCAACAATACGCCACCGGCGGCGCCGACAATCAGGAGCACGCCCCACGCAAGGGGCGCCAGCGCCAAGAACCCACCCAGGACCATCAACAGGACGAGGGCCACCACGGCCTCGATCCAGGCCAGCGCTGGTGGATGGGGCGCTAGTTTCAGGGGGCGTGGTGCTATGGTCGTGGGTGTCATCTTTGCTGGCCTATGACATGGTGCGCGACATCAGAATCAGCGCTGGCCTCACTCTGACGCCGGTCAGTCGCTGTTGAGCCATGCTAGACTGTACTCGCAGAGCGCTTCTGAAAGTACGCGATGGTGCGCAAGAGCCCCTGCTCCAGCGCAATCGCAGGCTCCCAGCCCAGTAGCGTCCGGGCCCTGGCGATGTCGGGCTGACGGGTCTGGGGATCGTCCTCAGTACGCGTGCCCTTGGGCGAAACCAGCGCGATCTCGGACGAGCTCCCGGCCAGGTGGATCACCAACTGTGCCAGCTCCAGGATCGTGATCTCACGGGGATTGCCCAGATTGACGGGCATCACCTCATCGGACAGGAGCAATCGGTAGAGCCCCTCCACTAGATCCGATACATAGCAAAAGCTGCGGGTGCGCGAGCCGTCGTTGTACACGGTCAGCGGCTCTCCCCGCAGCGCTTGGCCCACGAAATTGGGCACTACACGGCCATCCTGCATGCGCATGCGCGGGCCATAGGTGTTGAAAATGCGCGCGATGCGGGTCTGCAGATCGTGAGTCCGATGGTAGGCCATGGTCAAGGCCTCGCCAAAGCGTTTTGATTCGTCATAGACGCCCCGTGGGCCGATAGGGTTCACATTGCCCCAGTAGGTCTCGGGTTGGGGATGCACCAGAGGATCGCCGTATACCTCGGACGTGGACGCCAGCAAAAAGCGGGCGCTTTTGGCCCGCGCCAGCCCCAGGGCATGGTATACGCCCAGGGAGCCCACCTTGAGGGTCTGGATCGGCATCTGCAGATAATCGACGGGGCTGGGCAGCGAGGCCAGATGCAGGATTGCGTCCAGGGAGCCACCCACATGGATCGGCTCGGTGACGTCGTGGCGGATGAATGAGAAGCGGGAATCGTCCTCCAGGTGGACCAGATTCTCCATGCTTCCGGTGACCAGATTGTCCATGGCCAGCACGGTGTGGCCGCGTTGTAGTATCAGGTCGGCGAGATGCGAGCCAATGAACCCCGCACCGCCGGTGATGAGCACGCGCATTGAGCGCTCCTTTTTCTGCGGATATGGTTCAGTATAGCGTAGCGACAGGCAAGGGTCAAAGCTCGTGACGACGAGATGCACGCTTTGCCATCGTCAGATCGATCGGCTAGAATCTACGCTATTGGGCAACGCCGATCAAGATGCGTTGAAGGAGAAGGGCATGAATCGCTATCGTGTGGCCGTGATTCCGGGGGACGGCATCGGTGTGGATACAATTGACGAAGCGATTGTGGCTCTGGATGCAGTCTGTGAGGTGCACGGCGGCCTGGAGCTCGCGTATGATCGTTTCCCCTGGGGATGCGCCTACTATCTGGAGAACGGCGTAATGATGCCGCCCGACGGCCTGCAGGTACTGGGCGATTACGACTGCATCCTCTTTGGCGCGGTGGGCTTTCCGCCCGTGCCCGATCATATCTCCCTGTGGGGCCTGTTGCTGCCGATTCGCCAGCACTTTGACCAGTACGTCAATCTGCGCCCGGTCAAGTTGCTGGAGGGCATTCCCGGCCCGCTGCGCGACAAGGGCCCCGAGGACATTGATTTTGTCTGCATCCGCGAGAACACCGAGGGCGAGTATGCCGGGACGGGTGGCCGCGTACACCGCGGTCACGCCAACGAGGTCGCCATCCAGACGGGTGTCTTTACCCGCGCCGGAGTGGAACGGGTGCTGCGCTATGCCTTTGATCTGGCTGCCAGTCGCCCGCGCCAGGAGCTGGCCAGCGCCACCAAGTCCAATGCCCTGCAATACAGCATGGTCTTCTGGGACGAGGTGTTTGCCGAGCTACAGCAGGGATATCCCCAGGTCAACTGTCGCCAATATCATGCCGATGCCCTGGCGGCCCGCATGATCACCGCGCCCGAGAGCCTGGATGTGGTGGTGGGCTCGAACCTGTTTGGCGATCTGCTCACCGATCTGGGTGGCGCGCTGCAGGGCAGCCTGGGCATTCCCCCCAGCGGCAATATCAACCCGGAGAAACGCTATCCCTCGCTGTTCGAGCCCGTGCATGGCTCCGCGCCAGATATCGCCGGCCAGGGGATTGCCAACCCCATCGCCGCCATCTGGGCCGCGTCGATGATGTTGGACCATCTCGGCCACGCCGATGCCGGCGACCTGCTGCTACGGGCTGTCAATGCCGTCACCGCCGAGGGCCGCACGCTGACGCCCGATCTGGGCGGCAATGCCACCACCCGCGAGGTAGGGCACGCCGTACAGGAGCAGGTGCGCGCATTGTAGCGATAGAGACGATAGGAATATCTTATCACCACCGTACATACGGCAGACATTATCTAGAAAATAGTAGCCCTCCGTGACGACGTGCATAGGGCTCACAAAGGAAAAGATTTGGAGCCGAAGGAAAAAGCGGCTTCGGTTGCGCTTGAGCCAGAGATAGAAGAGGTTGAGCTACGCCGCCCGGCTCGTCGATTCGGTCGTCTGTTTGGACCGCGCCGGGGACGGGTTCCCCTTACGGTAGAGCAGCGCAACGAGCGGATACTCTATATCGAGATGCTGTTCCAGTCCATCGCCGGGGCAGGGGCGCTATCCTTTGTGGCGGTGTTTCTGGTGCGTCTGGGCGCTCCCAACTGGTTGGTGGGCGTGCACGCCTCTCTACCGGCTTTGGTGACTATCTTGGCCATCCTGCCCATGGGGGCGTTCGTGCGCCGTCAGCGCAGCCTTGTGCGGGTAGTCAACGGCGCCCGCATGGTCTTTCGTAGCGTAATCGCCTCTTTTGCCCTGCTGGTATACTTGCCGGTAACGGTGGCGCCTTTTGTTCTGGTGTTCGCCGAGGGCTTGTTGGCGATCCCAGGGTCGGCCCTCAATGTGGCCCAGACGACGATTCTGGGCCGGGCGACCACGCCGGAACGCCGCCCGACCATGCTCAGCACCCGGATGGCGGTCCATGGCTTGATGGCCTCGGCGGTGGGTTTGTTAGCAGGTCAGTGGCTCGACAGGGTGGTCTACCCGCTGAACTATCAGCTTCTCTTTGTCAGCGCACTGGTGGCGGGGCTGGGCAGCGTGATCGTCCTGTCGCGGCTACGGCTGCCCGAGACGCCGCCCCAGCAGGTGGCCGAGCGGCCTCGCGTGGGCATCGGCCAGGTGGTGGCCCTCATCAAGGCCACGCCCGCCTTTCGTGACTATGCCATCGCCTCTTTTGTCTTTCGCATGGGCCTGCATCTGCCCATCGCTCTCTATTCGATCTATCGGGTGCGCACCCTGGGCGCCTCTGACGCCTGGATTGGGGTGCTGCTCACCATCCAGCGCTTTTTGAGCGTCTTTGGCTATATCGCTCTGAGCCGCCTGTTGGCCAGGGCCAAATCACGCCAGTGGCTCTGGCTCTCGTGTCTGGGCGTGGCGTTCTATCCCATAGCCATGGCTCTGGCGCGTACCCCGCAGCAACTGGTGGCCTCTTCTATTATCGCCGGCCTGTTCATCCCTGGTCTGGACATTTTCATGACCAACACCCTCTTTCAGGTCTCCAGCGAGGAAGAGCGGCCCTCTTTTGTGGCGGCCAATACATTGCTGGCCAATGTGACCGCCTTTTCTGCCCCTCTCCTGGGCACGCTGATCGCCGATCTTGCCTTTATACGGCTCGCCCTCATCATTGCAACGGTGCTGCGTATCGTGGGCGGGCTAGTCTTTTGGCGGCTCAAGGTCGGCGTCGAGCAGCCCGAGACTAGCCCAGCGCAGCCAGCCGCTCCTCCAGCTTGACGCGGCGCTCCTCCTGGGCGCTGAGCTTGTCACGCTCCTTTTGCACTACCTCGGCGGGGGCATTGGCCACAAAACGCTCGTTGGACAGCAGGGCTGACGCTCGCTGGGTCTCCTGCTCGACGTTCGTCAGCTCTTGTGCCAGGCGCTCACGCTCGCGCTCTAGATCTACCAGGGCCGCCAGCGGCAGATAGATCTCGTACCCCGCAATCACGAGGGCCAACGCCTGCTCAGGCGCGGCATCCAGCGTCTCTACGATCTGCAGTTGTTCCTCATCGATGCGAGCCAGGGTCGCCAGAGCGCTCGCCTGCGAGGCCATGAACGGGGCCCGTGGGCCGGCGGCGATCAGGGCGGCGATGCGGCGGCTCGGGTCCACCTCATACTCGCTACGGGCATTGCGGATGGCTCGCACCACCTCCATAAAGCCCTCCATGCGCTCGAGGGCGGCCTCGTCGCGGGCACCAGCCCGCGGCCAGGGCGCCACGATCAGGGCCTCGCCCTGATGGGGGAGATACTGCCAGAGGGCCTCGGTGACAAAGGGCATGTAGGGGTGCAGCAGGCGCAGGGCGCCCTCCAGTACGTACACCAACACGCGCCGCGCCGTGTCAGCAGCCTCATGGTCCTCGCCGCGCAGGCGCACTTTGGTCATCTCAATGTACCAGTCGCAGTACTCGCCCCACAAGAAATCGTAGATCTGCCTCCCTGCCTCGCCCAACTGGTAGGCCTCGATCAGGCGGGTGGCCTCGGCTGCCAAGGCGTGAAAGCGGCTGACGATCCAGCGGTCGGCGTCGTCGTCCAGCGTGGCCGGGTCCAGCGGCTCGGCGCCGGGCGCAAACCGGTCCGGGTCCTCGCCCAGGTTACCCAGCACAAAGCGGGTCGCCTGCCAGATCTTGTTGGCAAAGTTGCGGTTGGCTTCGATGCGGCTCTCGGCCAGCTTCATGTCGTTGCCCGGTGTCGAGCCGGTGAGCAGCGTAAAGCGCAGCGGGTCCAGCCCGTACTCTTGGATGATATAGAGCGGGTCGTACCGCTCGGCGTCCTCCATGGACTTGCTGATCTTTTGGCCGTCTTCGTTGCGCACCAGGCCGTGCAGATACACGGTGTGGAACGGCGGCTCACCCGTCATGTGGATGCCCAGCATGATCATGCGGGCCACCCAGAAAAAGAGGATGTCGTAGGCGGTTTCCAGCACTGACGTGGGATAGAAATAGGCCAGGTCCTCGGTCTCCTCGGGCCAGCCCAGGGTCGAAAAGGGCCACAGTCCCGACGAGAACCAGGTATCCAGCACGTCGGGGTCCTGCCGCAGGCTCTCCGAGGTGCAGGCGGGGCAACGTGTCGGCTCCTCGCGGGCCACGATCATCTCGCCGCAGTCGTCGCAGTACCAGACGGGGATGCGATGTCCCCACCAGAGCTGGCGCGAGATGCACCAGTCGTGGATGTTCTCCATCCAATTGTAATAGATGCGAGTAAAGCGCTCTGGCACGATGCGGACGCGGCCCTCGCGCACGGCCTCGATGGCAGGCTTGGCCAGCACGTCGGCGCGCACGAACCACTGGGTCGAGATGCGCGGCTCGACCACGGTGGCGCAACGCTGGCAATGGCCCAGGCTGTGGCGGTAGGGCTCGATCTTGACCAGATCGCCCATCTCGCGAATGTCACGTACCAGATTCTCGCGGCACTCGTAGCGGTCCTGACCCTCATAGGGCCCCGCGTTGGCGTTCATGGTCATGTCGTCATGCATGATGTTGATCAGCGGCAGGTCGTGCCGCTGGGCCACCGCATAGTCCACCGGGTCGTGGGCCGGCGTGATCTTGACGGCGCCCGTGCCAAACTCGCGGTCCACCGCCTCGTCGGCGATGACGGGCACCAGCCGCCCGATGACCGGCAAGCGTACCGTGCGGCCGATCAGCGACGCATAGCGCTCATCCTCGGGGTGCACGGCCACAGCCGTATCGCCCAGAATCGTCTCGGGACGCGTGGTGGCCACCGTGATGCTGGCGTCGCCCTCCTCGGTCCAGTAGCGCACATGCCAGAGGCTGGCGTCGGTGGGCTCGTGCTCCACCTCCAGGTCAGAGAGAGCGGTGGCGCAGCGGGGGCACCAGTTGATCAGGTACTCGCCGCGATAGATCAGTCCCTCCTCATACAGGCGCACGAACGCCTCGCGCACGGCCTCGGAGAGGCCCTCATCCATCGTAAACCGCTCCCGGTCCCAGTCGCACGAGATGCCCAGGGCATAGTGCTGCTCGGTGATGCGCTGGTGATAGATCTCTTTCCACTGCCAGACCCGCTTCAGGAACTCTTCCCGGCCCAGATCGTGGCGCGTCAGGCCCTCTTTGCCGATCTCGCGCTCCACCACGTTTTGGGTCGCGATGCCGGCGTGGTCGGTGCCGGGCACCCACAGCGTAGGCCGCCCCGTCATGCGGTGGTAGCGGATCAGGTGGTCCTCGACGGCGGCCACGATGGCATGTCCCAGATGCAGGGCGCCGGTGACATTGGGCGGCGGCATCGAGATGACAAAGGGCTCTTGCTCGGGATCGATCTCGGGCTTGAAATCGCCCCGGGCGCGCCACCAATCATACAGCGGGCGCTCGATGGCCTGCGGGTCATAGGTCCTGCCGATCTCGGCCGGCAAAGGCGCTTGGTCACACATATCGTTCCTCCTGGCGGGATTCTGGCAAAACAAAAACCCCCGTCGTTCTCAAGAGACGAATCTCTCGGAGACGAAAGGGGGTGACTCTTCCGCGGTACCACTCCGCTTTGCCGCCGGCGTGCGGGCGCTGCACGGCACACTCGAACGCGATAACGGGCGCACCCGGCGCGACCTACTGCTTTCAGCCGCGCGACTCCCAGGCGACCTTCAATAGCGTCTGCTGCGAGGGGCTTGCAGCCGGTGACCCCTCTTCTCTGTCAGCTCGCGGCTATCTACTCTTCCTGTTCATCGTCTGTTCTCTATCCCATGAATAGTAGCATGGGAAACGATGTGCGTCAAACAGGCTGATCGGCGACGCGGGGCGAATCGGCCTGTCTGACGCGCTATATACCTACTCGCTCCGCTCGAGCACCAGCACCCAATCATGCATGATCGGTGGCAGCGGCAGCCGAAAGCTCTCCCTGCGAGGAATGGTGCCCAAGGGGTACTCGGTGCCATCCAGCGGGTCAAAATAGAGCGCCGTATAGGCCACATCAGGCTCGAGTAGTTGGATATACACCGGCTCTCTCCAGGCGGTGATGGGCCGGGGCAGATAGACCACCCGCACCTTGCCGGGGATGCCTGCCGCATAGGGCTGCCGGTAGTCGTCGGGCCCGGCGTGGGGCGTCACCCACTCGGGGTGCGGCTCGAACGCGTGCCAGGCGTAGCTCTCCAGCAATTGCTTGCCCAGGCCGATCTGCCGCGAGCCGGGCAGTTGATAGGCCTGGTCCCAGGGCAGGTCGCCCCAGGCGGCGCCGTGGGGTGAGGCGCCAAAGGCGTCATGCTCGATATTGGCCTGCCACAGCCCGTTGGCGCCATAGGTGTAGCCTACCGCGCCAGAGAGCATGTTGCTCCAGAACATGAACCGCTGGATGTCCTCGTGGCTGCCCCCCATGATGCCTTCGTAGCAGACCTCTCCCTGGATGACCGGCATGCGCGGCTCGGCGGTTACGGCGCGTTCGATCGTCTCGATGGTCCCGCGAATACTGTCATAGCCCCCGTGGCCGGTCTGGAGCATGTCCAGGTCCACCATCCACTCGTCGGTGACCAGGTCGCGGCTGGTGGCGCCGCTGCTGGGATGGATCGTGACGGGGTGGCCGTAGGGGTCGATCTCCCGCAGAAAAGAGGCCAGCTCGCTCCACTCGGACACCAGCTGCAGGCGATCGTCCCGCGGCGTCTCGGAAAGATAGTAGGGCATGTTGCCCTCACCGGCCAGACACCAGATCACCGGGTAGGCGCCATAGCGGGCCACCAGGTTGCGCCAATGCTGTTGCATGCGCTCGATCCCCAGCCAAGGCAGATGAAAGCCCCAGCAGCCCACGATGCAGGGCACCAACCCCTCCCGCACCAGCCACTGGATGCGCAGGTCCGTCATGTCAAAGTAGGCGGGGTTGATGCGCTGATAGCGGGCCTCCCAGGGATGCCCCGCCTCGTTGCGCCCGCGCGGGTCAAAGGCGGGCATGTCGGGATAGAGCCCGGCGACGATCTGGATCACGGAGAACCCCTTGGCTACTCGGTCGGCGGTCAGCCGCCGAAAGTCGTCGGGCCAGGAGAGACGCGCGGTGAGTCCCAGCCACCAGGTATCGCCCAGCCAGAGAAAAGGCTCGCCGTCGGCGTGCACCAGATGGGTGCGGTCGTCGCTGACGCGCAGCGGCCCGTGCAGCAGGAGCGGGTTGCTCTCGGCGTTGGCCTCGGCGATCAGCTCCCCTTCCATGCCATGCAGGTCGGGGTTGTCTGGATCAGAGCAGACGGTCTCGTATCGATAGGCGCCAAGCTGGGGTGGGGCAAAGCGCACGCGCCACTCGTGGCCGCCAGCCCAAAAGGTCGGCACGCGCCAGGTGTCGCCACCCTCGTGGGTTACGATGACATCGATCGTCACATCGTTAAAGGGGTCCTCATAAGGTATGCCAGAGACAAACGCCCATTCGCTGGCGACATACTGCTGCGCGTGCCTCGTCGTCATTTTTCTACTCCTCGTCATTCCAGGTCAGGGTCGCCACCGTCTTGGGTGGGATCGTCGTAGTTGTCTGCCAGCCGGGCCAGGCCAGCAAACAGGGCTGGTCATCGGTTGTCTGGTTCACTACAACGACCACGATCTCGCCATCGGGATTGACAAAGGCGGCCTGTGTGAGAGAGTCGGGCGAACCCGCGTCACAGGCGATGCGTTCGGCCCCGGCCCGGATGAACTTGGTGATCTGGCCCAGCAACCAGTACTCGGGGATGTACCACACCTCGTTGGGGTTCAGGCGGCTCACGGTGACAAAGGTTGGGCTGCAGCTATGGGGCCCGGGATTGGGCTCCTGCACGTCGTTCAGGCAGGTGACCCAAGCGCTATAGCTGCGTGCGTCGTTGCGCAGGTACTGTAGGATGCGCTCCATGCCGCGCGTGCCCCAGGTCGAGTGCTCGGTCATATAGACCGGCTTGTCGGGATAGCGGCGGTGCAGGGCGCCCATCTCGGACGGCTCGCCCTCGTAATCGTGAAAGGCCACGCCATCGGTGGCGGCATAGCCCTGGGGGTCCTGGAGGATGCGCTCTGGAAAGATCTCGGTATGGCGAAAGTTGTGATCAAAGATCCAGATCTCGGTGTCGAGGTTGTGCTCGTCAAACTCCCGGCGCACCTCCATCAGGAGGCCGAGCTGCTTTTCCCAGTCGAAATAGCAGGTAGGGTAGCCGGGATGCACCATCATCGGCTCGTTCTGCAGGGTAAAGGCATGGATCGGGATGCCACGCTCCTGGTAGGCCTGCACCGCCATGC
>SLPC01000143.1 GCA_007132185.1 Anaerolineae bacterium
ATAATGAGCTGCACACGGTCCCCCTCTTGCGCGAGCGCAGCGGCGTGCTGTCCCTCGGCCTGGACCTGCGGGCCCTGGATGCCCATCGGCCCCACGAGCCCCGAGATGGCCCGCTGCTGATCGTGTGGAATCACCGGTGGGAGTATGACAAGAGCCCAGGTACGTTCTTTGATGCACTGTATGCTCTGCAGGAGCGGGGGATCGATTTCCGGGTGGCGGTGCTGGGAGAGCACTTTGTGCGCGTCCCGCCCGAGTTCGATGAGGCACAGGAGCGACTGGCGGATCGAATCGTACAGTTCGGCTATGCCGAGTCACGCGCCGAGTATGCCCGCTGGCTCTGGCAGGCCGATGTCGTGGTGAGCACCGCCATCCACGAGTTCTTTGGCGCGGCGGTGGTCGAGGCGCTCTATTGCGACTGCTATCCGCTGCTACCCGACCGCCTCACCTATCCCCAGTTCATCCCCGCCGACGACCGCGCAGACTGTCTGTATGACACGAATGCCGGGCTGACCGAGCGCCTGGCCTGGGCGGCGGCCCATTTGGAGGCGGTGCGTGCCCGTTCCTGGCGCGACCATGTTGCGCGCTATGATTGGGGCGCCATGGCCCCCGTCTATGATGACACGCTGGCGCGGGTGGCCGCTACTCGGTGAACTCGAGGATCCCAAAGCGCGACGGGGTGTGAAAGTTGAGGCGCCCCGGCGGCGACCAGGCGCTGTATTCGTCACGCTCAATGCCCCGATCAATGCGGTACAGGTTCATGCGCCAGCGATCGCCGGATTGTGGCGGCAGATAGGGGGCGGTAAAGAAATCGCTCATGGGCACGGCCAGCTCCACCGTCCAGGCACGGTCGGGCGTGCCGCGCTGGGTGGGATCGCCATCAACGACCACCGCCGTCTGTAGCCCCTCGCTGACCCAGTCCCACAGGCCGCGCTGCCGGTCGTCGCGCCACAGCATGAACAGATCGAGCACGGCGTTGAGGGGACTGACCTCGATCTCGACATAACCGTGGCCGTCGCAATCGGCATCCAGGAACAGCTCGACCACCTCCTGGTTATAGATGTCCTGATCGCGCTCGGTGGTGATGCCCCAGATGTCGTCGTCGATGCACTGGAACGCGGCATAGAGATACTCGTCGTCCCAGAGGAGGCGGGCCTGGGTCGCCTGGCGGGGCGGCTCGCCCGTGTCAGCCACGACCAGCTCGACGACCTCGGCGTCTCGCCAGACGGGCTCGTCCAGTACGCCGTCGATGGTCAGGGTCCCGAGGGCACGGTGGCAGCGGTAGATAGGCAACGGGTCCATGGGATGGCTCCTTTGTGTGCGAACGTGCGTGGCAGAACGCTAACCCAAGAATCATGCCCAGTCAACCGGAGCACCCATGAAATGCCTGGAAGGGCGTGTCATGGGTGCTTTGCCCAACGGGCCTAATGTGGGTATGATCAGTTGCGTTTCGCGCAAATGTCACCCCTACCGAGAAGGAGAACTATGAGTGTAGCGCGACTGTCCCGCGGGCTGCTCAGTTGCCTGTTGCTTGTCAGCCTGGTCATCCTGGTGGCGTGCCAGTCAGCACCTGAGGAAGAGGCCACGCTGGTGCCCACGGACGAACCCACGGAGCAGGTTGAGCCCGTCGACACAGAGAGAGTTACAGAGCAACTGCGCATCCAGAGTGGGCCAGAGCGCCTGCAGAGCGTGGCCATCTCACCCGAGGGCGATCTGGTGGCAGCCGGTCTCATTCATGAGGTTCGGCTCTGGAGCCTGCGTGATGGCTCGCTGGTAGACACCATCGAGCATCGTAACGTGGCGGAGGACATTGCCTTTTCCCCTGACGGGACTCTGCTGGCGGCAGGCGTTACCACCGGCGGGGCGCAACTTTCTAGCGTGGCAGACGCCGCGGAGGTTGCCCGGCTGGGGAGCGGCTACAACAATCGGGTGGCTTTTGCGCCTGACGGCCAGACGGTGGCTACCGGCAACCGCCAGGGCATCGTGTATATCTGGGACGTCGACAGTGGCGAGCAGATCGACGAGTGGGCGATACCCGACGCCGACAATGTGACGGCCCTGGCCTACTCGCCCGATGGTAGCCTCCTGGCGGCGGGGCACTGGGATGGGTATGTGTACCTGTGGCGCACCGGCAATGGTACGCTGGTGGATACGCTGGAGCCCGGCAGTGGCTATTGCAGGGCCGATGGGCTGGCGTTCTCGCCTGATGGCAACTATTTGGCCGTGGCCGGAGCGCAGCGTGAGTTTGACCGCATCGTGCGCTTGTGGAATGTCGCCGATGGCACCACTCATCAGGAGCTCGACATGGCGCGGGCGCCCTCCAACGCGGTGGCCTACTCGCCCGGGGGCGGGCTGCTCGCGGCCAGTGCCACGGACGGTATCTGGCTCTGGGATGCTATCGATGGGTCGTTGCTGGAAACGCTACAGGTTCTGGATGACGAGGGCGAGGTCGTCTGGACGTACGACGTCGCCTTTGCGCCCGACAGCCAGACTATGGCGGCCGCCATGCGCAATGGTGATCTGGTGGTCTGGAGCATCCAGCGCTAGAGACGGTACCAGGTAGTGCTCTTGGCTCTCTTAGGCGGCGGGGCGGCGGGCCACCAACGCGCCGAGACTGCTGCGGCCCCGCTGGAGCGTCTCGCGCAGCAGAGGTATCCCCAGCAGTAGGCCTGCGACTGCATAGACGACGACGCTGATGCTGCCGCCCAGTATCAGGGTGAGCAAGGGGCTCAGATCTGCGCTGTTGGCATAGGCTACAACCCAGCCCAGGGCCAGGCCCATCGCAAGTGTGGCCGGTAGCACCCGCCCCAGCACGGCTAGCATGCTCCGGCCCCCGACGCCGTTCCAGCGCTTGCGTAGGACTGCAAGCAGCACCGCGACCTCGACGCTGATCGCCACCGAGTTGGCCAGGGCCAGGCCGCCCGCCCCCAGAGGCCCCACCAGGAGCAGGGCCAGCGTAATCTGAAAGAATGCGGTCGCTGCGGCAATATAGAGGGGCGTGATGGCATCCTGCTGAGCGAAAAAGGCCCGGGCCGCCAGCTCGAGGCACGAGTGGCCCACCAGGCCCAGGGCATAAAAGCGCAGCGGCGCCAGCACGGCCTCTGTTGAGGCGGCATCAAACGCCCCTCGCTGAAAGAGCAATGCCAGGATAGGGCGGCCCAGAAGGATCATCGCTGCCGAAATGGGCAGGGTGAGGGCCAGCACGTGATGCAGCGACTCGGCCAGAGTGCTGCGCAGGCCGGGGATGTCGCGTCGCGAGGCCAATGCGGACAGTGTAGGGAATGCCACCAGGCCAAAGGCCGTGCCAATCATGGTCTCGGGAAGCTGGACAAAGTTCCAGCCCCATTCCAAGGCGCTGACGCTACCCTCGGTGAGGCGCGAGGCAAGATTCGCTGTCACGAGAAAGGTCAGATGAAAGATGCCCAGGTCCAGCACCCGGGGTGCCATCAGCACACCCACCCGTCGCATGGATTGGGTGCGTATGTCCAGCACTGGCTTCCACTGAAAGCCATAGCGCACGAGGCCCGGGATCTTGATGGCCAGGTGCATCGCCGAGCCCAGTACCGCGCCTGCAGCCAGCCCCCGCACGCCCCACATGGGTGTGAACCACAGGGCCCCGGCGATGATGCCGATAGGGTACATCACCGGCGCCAGTGCGGGCCACAAGAAATGCTGGAAACCGTTCAACACGCTGTTGTGAATCGAGCTGACGGCAAAGAGTACCGTTGACACGAGAATGATACGCATCAAGACCGCGGTCTCGGCCTGCATCTCTGGCGCAAAGCCCGGGGCCACCACCCACCTGATGAGCCAGGGCGCCAGGAGCGCCGCAAGTACTGAAAGAGCGCCCGCCACCAACACGACAATGTTGGTCACGGCGCTCGCCAGGCGCCAGGCGCCGTCGTTGTCATCGCCGGCGATATATTCGGCGAGTACGGGCAAAAAGGCTGTGACTAGCGCGCCGCCCGCCACCACAGTAAACAGCAGCTCGGGCACCTTGAAGGCGGCATAGTAGACATCCAGATCGGCGCCAATGCCGAACTGACTCGCGATCACGATATTGCGCACCATGCCCAGCAGTGAGGCCATGGCAAAGCATGCCCCCACCATGATCACGTTGCGGGCCAGATGCAACTTGCCCTTCAAGACCTATTCTCCCAGTGCGTCGAGAGCCGCCACAGCCTCGGGGAAATCGGCGCGCAGCTTGAGGGCTCGCTCGAACGCTCGACGTGCCCCATCGGTGTCGCCAAGACCCGCCAGCGCCATGCCACGCCAGTAATGGAGCGACTCGACCATCTCCGTCACTTCGATGGTCGCGTCTGCCAGAGCGAGCACCTCTTGCAGGCGACCCGTCTCATAGTAGGCGGTAAAGGGGCCGGACTGGTACCACATCATGCGAAAGGGCAGCCCGATCATACGTGCCTCGTCAAAGGCACCGGCTGCCTCCTCGTACCGCTCATGTGCAAGTAGATTGCCACCCAGGCTGAACCACGCAAAGGCATCGTCGCGATTGGTGTCGAGATGGCGTTGCGCGCGCTCCAGCGAGGCGTTCCACATGACTTGATTGTCCATATCCTCGCCGATGATTGCTTCAGCGAGCTGCAGTCTCTCTTGTGGCACGATCACCAGATATGTGTAGTTCCTAACCTGCCAGTATTCCTCAAGCTGCTCGTAGGACATGCGAATGCCGCGATAGGGTGCATCCCGACTGATGCCGCGGCTCTCCAGAGAGTCATAGAGGATCCACTCACCCAGCGCATCGTCATAGCCGGTGACGACGCGATAGTGGCCCATACCGGTGCCTTTGGCATCCACGTGCCAGGTCGGTATCATCACGGGCATGTCGTTGCTGACAAAGAGCTTGAGCAGCTCAGCAGTGCCGTTCACGCGCGCAAACGCCTCGAATCCCTGGGAGCGGGCGAACTTGAGGATCTGGGTGTAGGGCACATGCCTGACATCGGCGTCGGGATGGATGACCGCCGCCACATCGGCCTGCCTCAGCCCCGAGCCATAGTAGCTCATAAGGGTTGCCAGCGAGGCGGGACCGCAGTTGTTCCAGGTCTGCCACTCGTGGCGCAGGCCCGTTAACTCGACTCTCGGCTCTGCCGACGCAAAGCTCGGCGTCGGCGTGGGCGTAGGCGTCTCGGTGGGCGCAGGCGTCGGCGTGGGGGGCAGAGTTTCGGTCGGCTCAGGCGTATGGACTGCCGTTTCCGTCGGCGTAGCTGTCGATGTTGGCGGAGCAGGGATTGCGGTGGGTGTCACGGTGGCGGTAGGGGGCCGGGTGGGCGTAGGAAGCGGCGTGGGCACAAACGCCTCTTGTCTGGGAAGGGGCAACTCGGCGCGCACCCGCAGGTAAAAGCCGTCTATGCCACCATAGCGTCGTGACCCCAGAATCAGCACGAGCACCAGCCCCATAGCCATTCCGAGAATCACCAGCATCCAGGGCCTGAATCTGACCACAAATCGTCTCCTTGTCGCTCTATCGGCGCACTTGGCGAACGGTGTCTCGTGAGAAACAGAATGCGAGCATTATAGTCGTGGGGAATAAAGGGGGCAAATCGTACCCGAATTGTCTGCTATCACCCACCAAGAGAGATCGCCATGTAGCTGGGGCGCCTATTGTAGCAAGCGGCAGATGATCGGTGATGACAGCTCGCGGGCGTTGGCTATGCCTCTTGATCGCGTACGGTGTCAAACGCCGCCGGATACCGCACGACGCCGGATACGCCGGTCAGGGCCCCTTTTATCAGGGGCAGCACCATAAAGTGCGGAGAAGGCGTTCCCATCTCGTCTTTTATGCCTAGGAAGTTGGCATCCTGAAACCCAAATCGCGGATAGTACGCGTCGCTGCCCGACAGCACGACCCGTGTGTGGCCCTTTTCCCGTGCCTGTTCCAGCGCCGCCCGTATCAGGGCGCTGCCGATCCCCTGGCGCTGATGGTCGATGCGCACGCACAGGGGCGCCAGGCACAACGCCGGCCACTGCTCCTGCTCATCACCCTCGATGCTCACCGGGCTCATCAGAATGTGCCCCAGCACGACCTCGCCTTGCACGGCGACCAGCGCCAGTTCAGGGTCGTGGTCGGGCGCCGCCCGCAACGCCTCGAGCAGAGCAACCTCGTCCTCACCACTGCCAAACACAGCCGCAAATGCAGACGCCGTCATGGTGCGGATCTGCGTATAGTCCGTAGGTTGCTCAGGACGAATGATGATCTCTGTGTACATGCGCCGAGTGTAGCACCAGGCGAGAGCATGTCAATTCGGCTTTTTCGGTTGGCGGCCCAGCGTCGGCACGTACTACCGAGGCGTGCGATTGTGCGTTGGTGTCCGATACCCTAACAAGGAGATGGGCCAGCCCGTGCGACGTCAGGCTGTCGTGTCGTCCCTTGTCCGCAGGTCCTTGGGTTTGAGCACAAAGCGCACCTGGCTTTCCGAGGTGAGAGCCAGGTCGGACCAGCTCTCGATGTTGACAGCCATACAGATCGTGGCGCAGGTAGACAGCGAGAGGCGAGGGCCGCCCATTGCCCAGACGAGGTTCTCCAGCGTGGGATTGTGGCCAATTAGGAGCACGCTTTGCGCGCTGTCAGGCAGCTCGCGTAGCATCTCGATGCATTGTAGCGGGCCCCGCTCATAGAGCGTATCTTCTAACCGTACCTCTCCCTCATAGCCCCATGCTCGAGCAACGCGACGGGCCGTCGCCTTGGCCCGTCGCGCCGTTGAGCTGACGATCAGATAGGGCGGCGCAGCCCGCTCCGCCAGTGCGTGCCCCATCATCGTCGCGTCACGCTTGCCGCGCTTCTTGAGGCCGCGTTCGTGGTCCGCCGCATCTGGCTCATTCCAACGTGACTTGGCGTGACGCATGATATAGAGGGTCCGCATTATTTGCTCCGTGTCTGACGTGCTAATCCAGGGCTTGGAGCAGCGTCTGCTCCAACTCACTCAGTCCAGTTTCTACCTGTCCCCTGATATCCACTCGGATAGCGCGCCGATCACTATCTTGCAGGGCGGCCAGATCTCCGGCGGCCTGGCTGCTTCTGAGCACGCCAAAGCCATAGTCACGGCCCGGGATCTCCAGATCTCGATCGGCGCAACAGGTGATCTGCAGGAACAGACCCGTATTGGGTCCGCCCTTGTGAATCTGGCCGGTACTGTGCAAGAATCGAGGCCCAAATCCCACTGTCACGGCCACACCCAGCTTTTCGGCAATGACACGGCGGATCCGCTGCAGTGCATCGGAATGGGTATCGTTTCGGTCCATATAGGCCATGAGGGCGACATAGTCGCCGGAACGAGCCTGTCCCAGGAACTGCCCGAGATACTCGGCGATGCTCTCGAGCTCTGGATCATCATCATACAGGGCCAGCCCTCCCTCCTCGATGGTGGGCTCGGTCTCTTCCAAGTGGCCCGTCTCTTCATAGCGCTCCAGGGCCTGCCGGGCGCGCTCTTTGGCCGCCTCGACATTGGGTTGGTCAAAGGGGTTGATCCCTAAAAGGTATCCGGCCACGGCTGTGGCAAACTCCCAACGAAAGAACTCGGCTCCCAGGGCATAGGGATCATCGAGAGAGAGCACCGTCAGCGGATGCCCTGCATTGGCCAGTCTGGTGGCCAGGTCGTCGATGGTATCGTTATCATCGCCCTCGAGTCTCACATAGACGAATAGGCGGTCGTCGCCATAGCGATCGAGCTCCAGGGGGGGCTCCCCGTCGACGGGTACAATGCCTTTGCCTTCTTTGCCCGTGCTCTCGGCGATCAACTGCTCGACCCATGAGCCAAACGAGGCCAGGCGAGGTGACAGGAGCAATGTGAGTTTATCACGACCCTGGTTTGCGCAGGACGCGAGAAGGGCACCCAGCTGCGCGGCAGGGTTCTCGTCGTCGGGAACTGTGGCTCGGCAGCGTATAACCATATCCAGGCCGGTAGCCAGCAGTCGTTCACAGTCAATGCCGTTCAGGGCAGCGGGCACCAGGCCGAAGAGAGAGAGAGCCGAGTAGCGTCCCCCCACATCGGGCGGGTTTGCGTAGCAGGCGCGAAAGCCCTCTAGCTCTGCCCGCTCGGCGAGGGGCGTGTCCGGATCGGTGATGACGATGAAATGCTTTGTCCAGTTCTCGCCCACGATCGCCTCTAGCTTGCCCCGAAAGTACTCGAGCAACGTCAACGTCTCGGCCGTTGTCCCCGATTTGCTGGCAGCGATCAGGGCCGTCGTCTTGAGATCACCTGTCTCTTCTACACGCATGATCTGATCTGGTTCGGTGGTGTCCAGTACGATCAGATCCATATAGCCCTCAGCTACCCCAAAAACTTTGCGGAGCACTTCAGGGGCGAGACTACTACCACCCATGCCCAGGAGCAGTACGCGCTCGATGCCCGCCGCCTGCAGCTCATAGGCCAGCGCCTCGATACGTGGCACATCAAAACGCATCGTGCGGGGCAGATCTAGCCAGCCAAGGCGATCCTCGATCTCTTGGGCCTCATCTTTGTCGTCGCTCCACAATTCGCCATGGCGGCCCCAGATGGCGCTGGCCACACTACGTGCCTCGAGCTGCGCTATGGCCTTCTCGAACGGCTCCTGGCACGCACCCAGGTGATACCAGCAGTCTCCTTGCAAGTGCTCGCGTATGGACTCCATAGCTGTTCCTCCAGCAATCTATCGATACATATCCGCATAGCAAAGTAACACGTCCACGCGGGCACGTCAAGAATGCAGCGCGGATGATGGTCATAACCCTTGGAGCGATGCGCTTGACAGATCGCTCTGGATCGCGGTAACGTGAGCCTGCCTTGAGGGACAAGCATGCCTGGGCGGACAAGCTTGTCCGGATGAAATGGCTCTCTCATCCAGGCAAAGGCCACTAGAGGTAGATGGCTGCCAGGATATGGGGCAACACATTGATGACCACCGCGCCTACGAGGATGGTGACCGAAACCAGCGAGGCGGCCAGCTCGGTGTCGAGGCCTTCGTTTCCTGAAAAGATCAGCACGGTGGTGCCTGCCGGCAGAGACGAGCCTACGGCCCCTGCGATGAGGCTCAGCCCATCCAGGCCAAGCAGGATGCTCATGGTCCAGCCCAGCAGCCCGCCAATCACCATACGGATCAGGACGAACTGGGCCACCAGGGTCCCATAGGCGCGCTGGGGGATCAGAAAAACTCCGACGGCGATCATCGCGAGCGCGGTATTGGCCACCGCCAGACGATCAATGAACGAAGCTATCGGTCCGTTGAGAGGCAACCTGGCGATGGTAAAGACCACACCCGCAATGGCGGCGATCAGGATGGGCGAGGCCAGTACCCTGCGCCAAACGATGGGGTTACCCTCGCCACTATCCCGACCAAAGTATCGCGCCAGGGAGATGGCTACGATGCCGGCGAAAAAGGCGTTGCCCACATCGTATAGCGCAATGCGGGCCAGACCATCGGCACCGAAAAAAAGCTCCATAAAGGGAAAGGCAAACACTCCCAGCACCACCATGCCCACCAGCATGGGCCCGCGCTGCCTGGGGCGATGGGCGAGGCGCCGCGTTGTCAGATACATGAGCGTCGCCAGGAGGATTGGGATGACAAAGCCGAGCAACGGCATCCAGAGCAGCGAGAGCTCAAAGTCGGCGCGTGCGATGGAGACAAAGATCGCTGCCGGGATAGTGACATGGTACGCCAGGCGCGTGAGCACCAGCCCCCCGCGCAGATCCAGTAGCCCAATGCGACGCACCACAACACCTAGCGCGATCAGCATCAATATCGGTGTGGCGTCCAGCAGTCCCGTGAGATCCATGTATCAACCTTTGCTTGTCGAATGCGCTCCATTGTAAAACGAGGCCGCTGGTTCTGCAAAGAGCCAGCCCTCCATGCCGGCCGGTTCATTCTGTCAAAAGGAGTCGTCTGATGAAAGCCGTATTGGTCCTGATGGATAGCCTCAACCGCCACCTGCTGCCGGTCTATGGCACCGATTGGGTCATTGCGCCCCACATGCAGCGGTTTGCTGAGCGTTCGGTGCGCTTTGATCGCCACTTTATTGGGTCGGCCCCTTGCATGCCCGCCCGCCGCGATATTCTCACGGGTCGGCTGAACTTTCTCGAGCGGGGCTGGGGCGGCGTAGAGCCCTTTGATGTCTGTTTTACCGACACCCTCTCTGAGAATGGGGTCTTTTCCCATCTGGAGACCGACCACTACCACTATTTCGAGGTGGGGGGTGAGAACTATCATTGCACCTTTGACACCTGGGCTCTGCACCGTGGCCAAGAGTCGGACAAATGGATCTCGACCGTCGAGCCACCCGTGGAGCCGCCGCATCTGGGGCGTTGGGCCGTGCCCTATGCCCGCAACCGCACCGCGTTTCAGCGCGAGGAGGACTATCCGAGCCAAAAGACGTTTGCCGGCGCCATCGAATGGGTGCGCACCAATGGCCAGGCCGACAACTGGTTCCTCATGGTCGAGGCATTCGATCCCCACGAACCCTTTGATGTCCCGCAAGAGTATCTGGACATGTACGATGATGATTGGGTTGGCCCCGAGCTGATCTGGCCCACCTACGGCCCCGATGATCTGGATCCCGAGGCGCTGCAACATCTGCGTCGGCAGTATGCTGCCTGTCTGACTATGACCGATCGCTGGTTTGGAATGCTGCTGGACGAATTGGAGCGTCAGGACTGTCTGGATGATACCCTGATCATCCTGACCACCGACCACGGTCATATGCTCGGCGAGCACGGCTTGCTGGCCAAGAATTATATGCACTCGTACGACGAGCTGGCGCACATCCCGCTGCTGGTGCATCTGCCGGGAGGGGAGCATGGCGGCGAGGCGCGAGAACAGGTGACCCAGAACATTGACCTGGCTCCCACCCTCCTCGAGTACTTTGGCTTGGGTTGGGATCACCCGATCCATGGCGTCTCGTGGTGGCCCTGTCTGCGCGATGCCAACGCGCCCGCCCATGAGTATGCCCTCTATGGCTGGCACGGCTCGACGGTCAGCGTCACTGATGGCCGTTATACCTATCTGCGCGCGCCGGCCACCGAGGCCAACGAGCCGCTCTATCAGTACGGAGCCATGCCGTCCAATTTCAACCGCTACTGGCCTCCATCGACTTTTGCTTCTATTGAGACCGGACGCTTTTTGCCCTACACCGAGATGCCGGTCTTTCGCCTGCCGATGCACCGGCTTCGTTCTGAGCTTATCGCCGAGACGCTGCTCTTTGACCGGCAGGAGGACCCACACCAGGAACACAATCTGGCCGGCCAGCCCATTGAGACGCAATGCATTGAATTGTTACGGAGGGCCATGCAAGAGTCGGACGCGCCGCCCGAGCAGTATGTACGGCTGGGGCTGCAATAGCCAGGTGATGGCGCCAGGCTTGTTCATGAGGGTAGCCATAGGCATCCATGCGTCAGGCTGCCCTCATTGCATGCCGATCGGACTAGTCGCCTTTCGTATCCGATTTGACAGGAGGGTGCCTGCATGGGACACTCTATATGATTGCGTCTGAGCATAGTGAGGATGATCGGATGACATTGGCTCCCCCAGGGGGCTATTTTTGAGGCAAGCATTGCATGAGTGAATTGGTCAAGTCTGCGTCGGTAGAGGGCACAACCACACGCACCCAGGGGCGTGGCATCGTTCTGGGTAGCATCACCGTAAGCCATACGGTATCGCACTTTATGCACCAGAGCTTTCTTGTGATATTGCCCACCTTGAGGGATGCGCTGGCCATCGATGCGCTACAGGTGGGTGCGCTCATGTCAGTTCGCGAGATCGCCTCGGGTGTCTCGGCCCTGCCAGGCGGCATCGCTTGCGATCGGTTCAAGCGCCACTGGGGGCGCGTCATGGCCCTCTGCCTGGGCGCTTTTGCCCTGGGCTGGATCGGTGTGGCGTTCTCTACCAGCTATGTTCTCCTCGCGGCGGCCATGATGGTCGTGGCCGTCTCCGCTTCGGTTTGGCACCTGCCCTCCATGGCGGCCCTCTCCTATCATTATAGCGAACGCCGGGGCACGGCCCTCTCTATCTATGGCATCGGTGGTAGCGCTGGCGACGTGCTTGGGCCAGTGTTGACTGGGTTTGTGTTGGCGTACCTGTCATGGCGGGGCGTCCTGAGCCTGTATGCGGCCATGCCACTGATCCTGGCCCTTGTTACCCTATGGGCGCTGCGGGATGTTGGCCCGCAGGAGGAAGCCGCACCGACCACCGGCGGGCTACGCGCCCAGTTGCAGCAAGCGATTGCCCTGATGCGTACGCCGGCCCTGTGGCGTGTCAACCTGGTCTTTGGCTTGCATGGCATGTGCTATCAGATTTTTACCACCTTCCTGCCGCTCTTTTTGGCGGATGAGCTAGGGTTTGATACGCAGGCCATTGGCCTGCATCTGGGCCTGCTCTTTACCCTCGGCATTATTGTTAGCCCCTTTTTTGGCTATCTCTCGGATCGTTTCAATCGCAAGGCGATCCTCGTCCCGCTCTTTATTCTGTCGGCGGCGCTATCCATAGGGCTAGCCTTTTTCGGTCGCGGTCTGGCTCTGACCGCAATCATTGCGCTGCTGGGCGTCGCACTGCGCAGCGACTATTCGATTCTATCGGCGACAGCGCTGGATCTGGTGGGGCATGAGATGGCCACCACCACGCTGGGCGCACTCTCGTTCACGCGGTTTGCCATGGCCGCCGTGGCGCCGCTCATCGCCGGCGCTCTCTATGATCGGTGGGGCATGGCGCCGCTCCTGTATCTGGTCTCTGGTCTCTTTTTGGTGGCCAGCCTCGTCTTGCTGAGCACGCGTCTGCCAAAGCTGACTGCGCAAGAGTGACCAAGTCTCGTCTTGCTCGACATCGCGTTGGCTTCTCGACTAGAATGGGGCGAATCCAGACTACAATGAGGAGGAGCCAACATGCAGTGGGAACAGCTTACGTGGGCCGATTTTGACCAGGCCGTTACAGACACTGGCGTCTGCATACTGACAATGGGTGTGATCGAGAAGCACTCGGATCACCTGCCGCTGGGGACTGATACGCTGAACGTACACAAGATCGCCTGTATGGCGGCGGAACAGGAGCCTGCTGTCGTGTTTCCGCCCTTTTATTTTGGGCAGATCTATGAAGCACGCTGCTTTCCTGGCACGATCACCATCGAGCCCAAGCTTCTGCTTGCCTTGCTGGAGGGCGTCCTGGACGAGATCGGACGCAATGGCTTCCGCAAGATCATCATTGTCAATGGGCACGGCGGCAACCGCCATCTGATCCCCTTCCTGGCCCAGACCATGCTGTGGCAGGAAAAGCCCTATTCTGTGTACGTCGCCGAGAGAATCTCTGCTGATCGGCAAGAAGCATGGGCGAGCATCACTGAGACTGATTATCATGGCCATGCCTGCGAGTGCGAGACCAGCGTGTCGTTGGCGAACCATCCCGAGCTTGTACACATGGAACGGGTGCCCGATGAGCCGGCCTTGCCGCTCGGAGGTCTGTCGCACCTGCTCGGCAACATGTCCGGAGCGAGCTGGTACGCAAATCATCCAGAGCACTATGCCGGCGATGCCCGCACCGCGACGGAGGAAAAGGGCCGCCAGCTACGGGAGCTTCTCATTGAAACGCTGGTCGAGTTCATCGCTGCCGTCAAGGCCGACGAAACGCTCCCGGCCTTAGAAGCCGAGTTCTTTGGCCGCGAAGACGGCCTTGCACGCTAACCGCTGTCGAACGCCCTAGAGCCCAAAGCACCATCCTTGGGCAGCATGCGTTTGCAGAGATGCCCAGGGACGCCTTCCGAGGCCAAGTCGGCGACAGATGCCCTTTGCCTTGGGCCGGCGTTGCTCGATTGACATACCCTTTGCCCGGGGCTATGATCAGGCTGTACGTGTAAAGGAGCATTGTCGCATGGCCTGGCGAGATATCGAAATAGCACGCGAGTTCCTGGCGAGCGAGACAGGGCCGATTGTGCGTGACTGGGGAGGGCGAGTGCCCATCGCCCTGATCTATGCGAACAGCTATGCCGTCGGCATGTCGAGCCTGGCGATCCATGGCCTCTACCAGCATCTCAACGCCCTCCCCGGTCTGGTGGTCGAGCGAGCCTTTGCCTGGCTCGACCGTCGCCCGCGCGCCAATACCCCCGTGCTCACCCTCGAGTCGCAGCAATCGATCGCCGAGGCTGCTGTGGTCGCAGCGTCCCTGTCGTTCGAGATGGACTATTTCAACCTGGTCGCGATGCTACGTCGGGCCCAGATTCCCTTGCGGGCCGAGGAGCGTGATGAAGGAGATCCTCTGGTTCTCCTGGGTGGGCCGGCCGTCTCGGCCAACCCCATGCCTCTCTCGCCGCTGGCAGACGCCACTCTTATCGGTGAGATCGAGCCAATCCTGGAGCCCCTGGGTCAGGTCCTGGCGGAGATGGTGATTCACAGTCGCGAAGAGACTCTTGACGCTCTGGCGCGCATCCCGGGACTATACGTGCCGCAGCGCCATCGCGGGGAGCCCGTACTGCGCCAGCACCTGGCCAACCTGGATGCTTACCCCACGGGCACGGCCATCGTGGCGCCTCGGGCCGAGTTCGGCGATCTGCACCTGGTCGAGCTCTCGCGGGGGTGCGGCCACGGTTGTCGCTTTTGCCTCGCGGGTCGCTGGTATCGGCCCTACCGAGAGCGTTCGCTGGACAGCATCCTGGAGCAGGTGCAGCAGGGGCCCCCAGAGCTGTCGCGGGTGGGGCTGGTTTCGGCGGCGGCCTCGGACTATACACGGGTGGATGAGCTGGCCTCGACGCTTCAGGAGATGGGGTACGAGCTGTCGGTGTCATCTCTGCGCATACGGCCGCTGGCGCCGGCCCTGGTGGACGCCCTGGCTCGCACGGGCAGTCGCTCTATCACGCTGGCTCCCGAGGCGGGCTCGGAACGGCTCCGGCAACTCATCCGCAAGGGGATCACTCACGACGACATCCTGCAGGCCACGGAGCTGGTCAAGGGCCGGTTTGCGTCACTCAAGCTCTATTTCATGATCGGCCTGCCCATGGAGGAGGATGAGGATATCGACGAGATACTCTCTCTTGTGGGGCAGGTGCGAGAGCGTTTCGAGCGGCAGGTGGTAGTGAATCTGACCCCCTTTGTGCCCAAGGCGCATACGCCCTGGGAGCGGATGCCGATGGCGCCAGCCCCGGTTCTGGAGGAGCGCATGTCGCGCCTGCGTGAAGGTTGCCGGCGACTGCGCGTCGAACTGCGCGCCGAGGCTGTGAGCGCCGCCCACGTACAGGGCGTGCTCGCCCGCGGCGATGCGCGGGTGGGTGAGGCACTCCTGAACATGCGTAACCCGACCCCGGGCCGTTTTGAGCGAGCCCTGGCCGATGCGGGGTTGAGCATGGAAGAGGAACTGGCAGCCAGAGAACCAGAGGAACCCCTCCCATGGGATTGGGTGAGGGTTGTGGCCCCGCGTGACCCCAGAGAGACGGCCATACAGTCCTGTCCTCCTGGCGAGCCTGACCATGACTGAGAGCCTGGCCCTATACCGCTTTGACGCCCTGGCGGATGCGGCGCTGGTACATGCGGTGTCGACGCGCCTGGGCGGCGGAAGCTTGCTGCCCACAGCGGGGCTGAATCTGGGCCATACCGTGGGCGATGACCCGCAGGCGGTGGCTGGCAACCATGCGCTGCTGGCCGCGGCCCTGGGCATTCCGTCGGGACAGATCGTGTCGGCGCATCAGGTCCACGGCAATCAGATCGCGATGGTGGAGCAGTCCGATGCAGGAAGGGTGATCTCCGAGACCGATGGCCTCATCACCGAAACGTCAGGCCTCTATCTGATGCTGCGCTATGCCGACTGCGTTCCGGTGCTCCTGTACGATCCCATCCGACAGGCGGTGGGACTGGCCCATGCTGGCTGGCAGGGGACCTTGGCTCGAGTCGCGGCCCGCACCGCGCAAGCCATGGTGTCTGACCTTGGTTGCCGCGTTGAGGATCTGCGGGCCGCCATCGGCCCCTCCATTGGTCCCTGCTGCTACGAAGTAGGGCCTGAGGTTGTGACTGCCACCGTAGCCGCCTTCCCTGACGCACCGGGGCTCATCAAGCGCCGCCAGGCCAACGGGCATGCTCATCTGGACCTATGGGCGGCCAATGTCCGGCAACTCGAGCAGGTAGGGATCGATCTGATTGAGACGGCAGGGCTTTGCACCGCCTGTCGGCCCGATCTGTTCTTTTCCCATCGCGCCGAACAGGGGCGTACCGGACGGTTTGCCGTGATCCTTGGTCTCCGGCCAGATCGTATATAATAGGGGGTCAGGAGCCTGTGCAAGGAGAGAATATGGCGCCCAGCGAAGCATATGAGCGGGTTCGTGCCAACCTGGATCGAGTCGAGATGCGCATCCTGCGGGCCTGCGCCAAGGCGCATCGCGACCGGGATGAGGTGACGCTGGTCGCCGTGACCAAGACCCGCAGCCTGGGTGAGGTGATCGCCGCCCACGGCAGTTCGCTGCGTCATTTTGGTGAGAATCGCATCGAAGAGCTAGAGGCCAAGCTGCCGCACCTGCGCCAGTCGCTGGGACAGGACTTGCCCATGTGGCACATGATCGGCCACCTCCAGAGCCGCAAAGCGTCCCGCGCGGTGACTTTGGTCGACCTGATTCACTCGGTGGATTCCCTTCGTCTGGCCCGGCGGCTCGATCGTGGGGCCCAAGAGGCCGACCGTGTCGTGCCGGTTCTGTTGCAGCTCAATGTGTCGGGCGAAGAGTCCAAGTATGGCTTTGACGCAGCTACACCCGAGGCGGTCGACGCTCTGATCCCCGAGCTTGCGCAGTTAGAGGGCCTGTCGCATCTGGATGTGCGCGGGGTCATGACCATGGCGCCGATTGTAGCCGACCCGGAAGAGGCGAGGCCGGTGTTTGTGCGGCTGCGCGCGGTTCGTGACCGGTTGCGCCACGATCTGGCCTATAGCGACTGGCACGATCTCTCTATGGGTATGACGGACGATTTCGAGGTGGCGATCCAAGAGGGAGCCACCCTGGTACGTATCGGGCGGGCCATCTTTGGTCCGCGCGACGAGGGATAGGAGGAGCAAACGATGCCTGGAGCATTGGGCGGCGTGCGCATCGCCTTTGTAGGCGGTGGCGTAATGGCAGAGGCGATTATTCGTGGTCTCATGGGCCGTGAGCTGGTCGATCCGGAACAGATCGTGGTGAGCGAGCCTGTAGAAGCGCGTAGAATCGCCCTGGGAGAAGCCCTGGCATTATGCATGGTGGCCTCCAATGCCGAGGCGGTTCAGAACGCCGATCTAATCGTGTTCGCCATCAAGCCCCAGGTACTAGACACGGTTTTGACAGGGCTACGTGAGCAGGTCCTGGCCGACGCGCTTGTGCTTTCGATCGTAGCGGGAGCGCCCATGGCGCGATTCGTCGAGGCGTTGGGGACTGCCGCCGTGGTGCGGGTCATGCCCAATACCCCGGCCCAGATTGGGCAGGGGGCCTCGCTCTGGACTGCGACGCCCGAGACCAGCGAGGCACAGCGTGCCCAGGCAGGAGAACTGGTGGCGGCCCTGGGCGTGGGCGTGTACTCGGATACAGAAGGCCATGTGGATATGGCCACCGCGTTGAGCGGCTCGGGCCCCGCCTATCTGTTCTTGTTCATCGAGGCCCTCACCGATGCCGGCGTGCAGATGGGGCTGGCGCGAGACGTGTCTGCGACCCTGGCGTCACAGACCGTACTTGGCTCGGCAGTGTATGCCCAACAGAGCGGAGAGCACCCGGCAATCCTGCGCAATCGCGTCACCTCACCCGGCGGTACGACCGCGGCCGCCTTGCACGAATTGGAAAGAGGCGGCTTTCGGGCCCTCATTGCCCAAGCGGTTATCGCTGCCTATCAGAGAGCGCTAGATCTGGGAGATGTAACGTGATTCTGTGGTTGTTCAACTTTGTGCGCATACTGGCCGATGTGCTCTACCTGGCCATCTTGGCCCGTGTGATCATCTCGTGGCTGCCCATCAGCCGAGAGAACCCCATCGTTCAGGTGCTGTATGGTATTACCGAGCCAATTCTGGGACCCATCCGCCGGGTGCTTCCCGGTATGGGAGGCCTGGACCTCTCGCCGATGATCGGCCTGCTGCTCATCTGGGTCGCGCAGCGGGTGATTCAGCAGATGATCATATTCGTTCTCTAGAGTCCGCGATGTCAGGGCGCCCACACAGGGTACTGCTCGATCATGATACTCTGAGTGAGGTTCGTGCGCTCGCCTGTTTGCAGATCCAGCGTAAAGATGTCCCAGCCCCGATCGCGATTGGAGAAGTAGGCAATGCGCTGCCCCGAGGGGCACATGCTGGGCCCATGATCGTCTGCATAGGTATCTTGGCTGAGATTGCGTGGCTCGCCGCCCTCAAAATCTGCTACCATGATCTCCATGTTTCCAAACCGATAGCTCTCCCACAGCAACTGACGCCCGTCGTGTGACCAGGTGGGCGTTTGGTCTGTCGCCGGATCATTCGTGAACTGGCGTAGGTCGGTGCCATCGGGCCGCATCACAAAGATCTCGAGATTGCCCGTCCGGTTAGAGACAAAGGCGATCCACTCGCCATCGGGCGACCAGGCCGGGCTATAGTTGGCCGAGTTGCTGCGGGTCACTCGGTGCTGATTCGACGCATCGGCATCCATGATATAGATCTCCCAATTGCCGTCACGGAACGAGGCAAAGGCAATTTTTGTTCCGTCGGGCGACCAATTGGGAGTCCAATCCTCGGCCGGGTTCTGGGTAAGATTCACCGGGTCAGATCCGTCGGTATTCATCAGATAGATCTCTCGATTGCCGTCACGATCCGAGACAAAGGCGAGCCGCCGGCCATCGGGCGACCAGGCAGGCAATGTGTCATCGGCCTCGGTATCGGTCAAGCGCACCGGATCGAGCCCATCGGCCGTCATGGTGTAGATATCCCAAAAGTGTCCCTCTTCTTGCTTGCCCATAAAGGCGATTCGCCCCGATGGAAGGGTACGCTCAGGGACGGGAATGATCTGGGGTCCCGTATCGGCCTCCTCCATCTGAGGCTCGGCGGTGGGGGGCTGGTCGGTCCACACGATGCGCACCTCGCGACTGCGCCACACCGAGCCGATGGCCAGTACGAGGGCAGCAATGAGCACCCACAAGCCCAGCCCAAGCCAGTCAATACGCTGGCTCAGGAGTGGGGGGGTGGTAGGGCGTGGGGCCCGACGGTACTCGCGGGAGCGCCGGATGGTTTCGAGAGTGTTCTTGTTGGCGCGCAACCACAAGAGGAAAAGGCTGCTACGAAAACGATATAGCCCGCCACCTAGGCGCTCGACAACGTCCTGGCGCTTGAGATCTGCCAGCGCCTCCTTGATGTGATCCTGGGGCACATCGACGCGCAGGCGCAGCAAGCGGCGTTGGATGTCATCGGCGGATGCCATAGCATGGCTGCCCTGTCCCTCGGCAAAGACGCACAAAACGATGCGTGCGGGCAAGCTGGATCGGCTCCAGATCTGGGAAAACTGGGGGGCTGCCTGCTTGGTGACCGTCTCTACGATGCCGTCCACTTCGGGCAGGCTGACCCATCCCTGGCGGGCGCGCAGCTCGAACAGGGTGTGGCCAAAGAGCTGTACCAGAAAGGGCTCGCCACCGGTCAGGGCATAGATGCGCCGCATCGAGTCCAGATCATAAGTCATCTGGCCTCGCGTGGACATGAGCAGCAGGTCTTCGGTCTGCTCCAGATCGAGGCCACTCAGAGTGACTGCATCAGGGTCCACATCGGTTGGCTCGCATTCCTCAGGGCGCGCCTCGATGGCGAGGAGCAGGATCAGGGGCCCATCCTGGAGCTGCTCTGCCAGCGAGGCCACGGCCTCTGCCCACCCGCTC
>SLPC01000108.1 GCA_007132185.1 Anaerolineae bacterium
AGCGTTATGTCGATCAGGGTCTATCGGGAGGCGAGCGCAAGCGCGTCGAGTTGGCCGCGGTCTATGCCATGCGACCCCGGCTGGCCATCTTGGATGAACCCGACTCGGGCATCGACCGCTTTACTGTCAGCGACATTGCGCGGCTGATTCACCGCATGGCATCCGAGGGCGCGACGGTGCTCCTGATCAGCCACAGTGACGAGGTGGTCGAGATGGCCGATCAGGCATCGTTGATCTGTGGCGGACGCATCATACAGACCGGCGAGCCCGATGCCATCTGTGCTCGCTATATTCAATACTGCAATCCTTGCGAGAACCCCGACCTGGTAGAGCGTGAAGAGGCCTATGAGCGACTTTGATCTGATCATGGCTGCCTACGAGGCCTCTGGCGGTGACGCCGAACTTTTGCAGTCGCCCACGGTGGCTCGGCTGGTGGTCAGCGGCAACGAGGTGATTGGCGCCAACGAGATACCCGGCATCTCTATGACGGCGGAGCAACTGCCTGATGGCGTGCGGATCCATCTCTCGGTGGCTCCTGGAACCCGGGTTACAGAGCCGGTGCATCTGTGCTTTGGTGTTCTCCCAGAAAAGGGCACCCAGCGCATCGAGGCCAGCTTTGAGATTGGGGCGCGCGCCTCGATAGAGTTTGTGGCCCACTGCACCTTTCCCAACGCCGTTGAGGTGGAGCATCTGATGGAGGGCACCATTCACGTAGGGCCAGGCGCACATATGCGCTATCAGGAGACGCACTACCATGGCGAGCATGGTGGCGTCCTGGTGAATCCCAAGGTGCGTGTGGTTGTGGATGATTGGGGCCGCTACTATTCTGGGTTCAACCTCAGCCGTGGACGCGCCGGCAAGGTCGACTTTGATTATGAAGTGGACGTGGCGAGCAACGGCCTGGCCGAACTGGATGCCAAAGCCATGGGCTCGAGTGATGACGAGATCATTGTGCGGGAGACGATTCGGCTCAATGGCGAGGGCGCCCGCGGCCTGGCCAAGTCGCGCATCGCCGTGCGCGATCAGGCTCGTAGCGATGTGTTCGGAACAACCGAAGGCAATGCGCCGCTCGCTCGAGGCCATATTGATTGCGTCGAGATCGTGCGTGATCGTGCAGTAGCCAACGCCGTACCCGTGGTACGCGTAACCGATCCACAAGCCCAGGTCACCCACGAAGCCGCGATCGGCACCGTGGACAAAAAAGAGCTCGAGACATTACTAGCCCGCGGCCTCGATGAGGACGCCGCGGTGGATATCATCGTACGAGGCATGCTGGGCGAGTGATTGCCACCTCGCCAAAGGAGTGTAATGGTACATATGACACGCATGGGATTAATCGAAGTACTGATTCTGAGCCTGTTCTGCATATTCCCGCTTTTGCTGGCTCTTGCGATCCTTGTGATCGTGGCGGTAACGCGTAGGCCGGGGGGAGGGCGAACCTGCCCCTACTGCGCCGAGCCAATCCGCGAAAACGCGATCGTGTGTCGGCATTGTGGTCGCGATCTGGGCAGCACCACTGTGCTTCGGCCATCGGAGGCTGATGCGCCAGAACACGAGGAGGGCTCGGGCCCTGACGTGGGTCCGGGACCCAGCTAGAGCCAGGTTGCGACCGGTACCTTGACAATGGGGTAACAGAAGGCTTGTTCGAGAACCGTCGGAGTAGCCAGATGGCGGCGCGCCTATGGTCATGCTCTCTGTCTGACATGTGCTTATAAGACGAGGGAACCGTGGGCATCAGGACGCGGACATGAGTGTAATTACCCACAGGAGGGGTATCTATAATGCAGTCGTTGATTCTACTTGTGCTGTGTGCCTTCTCTCTGTTGGCGGTCGCCGCCATCATCGTTCTTTTGGTGGCAACCCGGCGGCCGACCAGGAGGTGCCCCTATTGCGACGAGCGAGTTCAGGAGAATGCCTCCATCTGCCGCTTCTGTGGGCGCAATCTCGATGGCCCGGTAACAGGTCGTGACGTTCTTGGCAGCCCCGAGATCAGCGACACCAACGTCCCACCCTCGGATCCGGGGAGCGAGCCGGCAGATGTACCGCCGAGTAGGGAGACAGAGAGCGATGATGAACCCACGTCTCGCCAGGACCCTGGCGAGCCTGACGCCTGAAGGTCTAGCAACCCTGATCCGCCAGCTGGCAGCGCGTCAGCCTGTTGGGGCGCGGGGCGATGTCACGGTGCCCGACATCGTGGCGACGCTGCTAGAGGGGATCGATCTGGGCACTCCGGCGGAGACCTGGTCGGGTCAGCTTGCTCTGCAGCGAGCTATCGCCAAGACGGTGGCCCAGATCCCAGACATGGATTATATCGAGGGGGATTCTTGATGAAGCCCCGATACTGTCTTTCTGGCAGAAGGACGCACCCGACGATGATTCGTCACTCAAAGGATCTTGTTTGTGGAGATACCGCAGTCGCTATGCGATAGACTGAAAGAAGAAGAACTACGGCCCCTGATATGCCGGTTGGCAACCCGGGTCGAAGGGCGGCGCGCCGGAGTCAATATGGCCAAGATTGTGCTGGCCCTGGTGCAAGATATGCCGCAGCGCGGGCCCGAGTCGTCGGCGCTTTACCAAGCCGTGCGTAAAGCCGTCAGGCAGCGGGTTGAGAAAATGTCTGATATGCACTTTATACAAGGACTCTCTTGATGAGAGGACGATTTTGTCCTTCTGGAGGAAGGACACATGGAAACAGATCTGGATGGCAGTGTGGCCGAGCCCTAGCGTTTGGGCTGGGAAAGGCACTGACTGGTATTTGACTTGAGACGGAATCCTGCTATGATCGTTAGGAGTCTAACGATTTTGCGATTACGAGGATGTAGGTGTATGCAGGATTCGCAGTCATTGTCCGAGTCTATTGTGCGCAAACTACTCAGCTTGATGCGTTACTCGCATCGCCTCGGCCACCGCCTCCGCCGGGAATATGGCATCTCCGGGCGTCGTCTCAGCGTGATGCGCTACCTCGACGAGGATGGCGAGCATTCTGTGAGTGAGATCAGCCGTTACCTGAATCTGCGAGACGGCACCGTGTCGCCTCTGCTAGAGTGTATGGTACAGGACGGTCTCCTGACCAAGAGGCGGTGTCCCAAGGACAGCCGGCGGGTGTTACTTACTGTCACTGACCATGGGCGTGAGGTGACTTCTCTGGCACCTTTGACCGTCTTTGGCCAACTCCGCCGTGAGCTTCCCAACCTTTCCCCCACTGATCTCCAAGCCCTGGATGACGCCATGTCACGCATTATTGATGTGGCCCAACTGGATCAATCACTTTTGGAGTAACACCATTTCGATGAACATACTATCTCGTTTATGGAAGTACATGCGGCCTTATTGGCCTTTGCAGTTACTAGCATACCTCTGTATGTTTGGTATCACTGGCATCAGCCTGTACATGCCCCAGATCATCCGTCGCGTGGTTGATCAGGGCATCGGCCAGGCTAACCTGGATGCACTTGCTCAGTCCGTCTTTTTGCTGCTCATCTTGACAGTCTTCCGGGGCATCATGCGCTTTGGTGAGGGCTATATGACAGAGCGCGTGTCACAGGGTGTGTCTTATGACCTGCGCAATCACTTTTACCACAAGCTTGAGCAACTGTCCTTTAGTTATCATGATCGGGCCCAGACGGGCGAACTCTTGTCGCGCACCACAAGCGATGTAGAGCGCCTGCAGCGGCTAACGGGCCGCGGTCTGCTGGGCCTGCTGAATGCTGGCATCATGATTATCGGTACGACCGTGATCTTGATCAGTATGCAGCCTGTCTTGGCTATTCTTTCGTTAGCGGCCATGCCCGTGATCACCATCTTGATGCGCAAGTATGTGCAGAGGCAGCATCCCCTATGGCGATCGCGGCAGGAAATCATGGCTGACCTGACCTCCCGGGTGGAGCAGAATCTCTATGGCATCGGCGTGGTACGCGGTTTTGCGCAAGAAGATGCCGAGCTCGAGCGGTTTGCTCACGAAAATGACAATATCTTTGGCGTCTCCATGCGGATTACCCGGCGCCAGAGCCGGATGATGCCCCTAATCGTGCTACTGGCCAGCGCCAGCACCGTGGTGATCCTCTGGGTGGGTGGTGCCATGGTCATCCAAGGGATACTCACCCTGGGCGCTCTGGTGGCGTTCAATAGCTATATGCTCCAGCTCATTGGCCCCATGCGCCGCATCGGGTTCCTCATTACGATGTTGGGCGAGTCGCACGCATCGGCCCAGCGCGTTTTTGACGTGCTGGATGCCGAATCAGACGTCGTCGACGTTCCCGGTGCTGCAGACCTGGGCGAGATCCGCGGCGAGGTAGCCTTTGAGCATGTGTCATTTGGCTACTTTGATGGGAGCCCCGTGCTCAAGGACGTCTCCTTTCAGGTCGAGCCCGGCCAGGTAGTAGCCCTGCTGGGGCCCACCGGCTCTGGCAAGAGCACCATCACCAATCTGATTCCCCGCTTTTATGATGTGGGTTCGGGCTCCATCAAGATCGATGGTGTCGATGTGCGTGATGTTACCTTGGACTCGTTGCGAAGCCAGATCGGCATAGTGCTACAAGAGACCACACTCTTTGGCAGTACTGTGCGTGAGAATATCGCCTTTGGTCGGCCTGAAGCCACCCAGGAAGAGATCGAACAGGCAGCCAAGGCCGCCGCAGCCCATGACTTTATCATGGAGTTTCCGAATGGCTATGACACGGAAGTGGGCGAGCGAGGCTCGACCCTTTCGGGTGGCCAGCGGCAGCGTGTCGCCATTGCACGAGCCCTACTGCTCGATCCTCGCATCCTGATCCTCGACGATGCCACCTCCAGTGTGGACACCGAAACGGAGCAAAAGATCCAGCAGGCACTCAAGAATCTGATGCGTGGGCGTACCTCATTCGTGATTGCGCAGCGCGTATCGACAGTGCGCGATGCCGACATGATCCTGGTCGTCGACAAAGGTGAATTGTGTGCCCAGGGCCGCCATCAGGACCTGATCCGCGAATCAGGAATCTATGCCGATATCTATTACCGTCAGCTGCGCCAGGAAGACATAGATCTGGCCCAAGCTGTAATAGGGGGAACCGCATGAGTGTTAATTTCAGTCCAGGCGGCTTTCGAGGCGCCCATGTACATATGCGTCGCTACCGCGAAGGTGAGGGCCAAGAGTTTGACTGGCGCATCATGCGCCGGCTGCTCGTGTTTCTGAGGCCACATAAAGCGCGGATGATCGAGTCGCTCTTCTTGATGATCGCAAGCGCAGGATTTGCTCTTCTGGCTCCCTATCTGGTCCGTATCCTGATCGATGACTATATCGTGACGGGCGATCTGGTAGGCTTGCGTTGGATGGCGTTGGCCACCCTTACCGCCTATACCCTCGATTTTGTCACCGACTGGCGCCGGCGCCTGCAGACCGGCACTGTCGCTCACAACGTCCTACGGAGTATGCGCGGCGACCTGTTCGATCACTATCAGCGGCTCACTATGAGCTTTTTTGACAATTTTGGCACCGGCAGTCTGATTGCCAGCATCACGAGCGATGTGGGTGTGGTAAACGAGCTTTTGGCCAACGGGCTTCTTACCATGTTCAGCGACGTCTTTATCCTGATAAGCGTCGTGATCGTAATGCTCATCATGAACGTACGTCTCGCGTTACTCAGCCTTTCCGTGCTACCACTTATGGTGATAGCCACTTACCTCTTTAGCGGGGTGGCGCGCCGAGCCTATCGCCAAACACGCGAGAGGAACAGCCAGCTCATCGGGCGTCTGGCGGAGGACATCAGCGCCATGCGAGTGATCCAGGCTTTTAACGAAGAGGATCGCATGAGCCAGGAGTTTGACCAGATCAACCGCCAGAACCGAGATGCGTTTGTCAAGGCGACGGCCTTGGCTTCGATGTTTACGCCGGCTATGGAGATGTTTGGCACGCTGACGACCAGTATCATCCTCTGGTTCGGCGGTCGCGCAGTCATCCAGGACACGCTTACCCTGGGTATCATCGTGGCCTTTCTCAGCTACACTTCGCGACTGTTTCAGCCGGTCCTTGAGCTGAGCATGGTCTTTACGACTTGGCAGGCAGCCATGGCCGGTGGCGAACGCGTGTTGCGTATCCTGAACATCGATCCCTCTATCAAGGACAAAGAGGATGCCATCGAACTAGAGGATGTCGAGGGCAGGATCGAGTTCGACAACGTGCACTTTCATTACAATGACGATACACCCGTACTAAAGAACGTCAACTTCGTGATCGAGCCAGGCGCCACGATCGCCCTGGTGGGGCCCACTGGCGCCGGCAAGACCACCATCGCTAGCCTGATGACCCGCTTTTATGACATCAAAGAGGGTCGCATCCTGATCGATGGCATCGATATCCGCGATGTTACCCTTGACTCGCTGCGCCAGCAGTTGGGTATGGTGCCTCAAGAGCCGTTCCTCTTTACCGGCACCGTGGACTACAACATCCGCTTTGGCAAGCCCGATGCCACCGAGGAAGAGGTCATTGAGGCAGCCAAGGCGGCCAATGCCCACGAGTTTATCATGACGCTACCCGAAGGGTATCAGACCGAGATTCTCGAGGGCTCCGCTAACCTGTCGCTGGGTCAGCGTCAGCTCATCTGTCTCGCACGGGTCATCCTGGCCCAGCCCAGGATCCTGGTGCTCGATGAGGCGACCTCCAGCGTGGACCTGCGCACAGAGGGACTCATCCAGGAGGTTATGGACAAGCTCATGGAGGGCCGTACCTCGTTGGTGATTGCGCACCGGCTTGCGACGATACATCGCGCCGACGAGATCCTGGTGATTGACCATGGTGAGATTGTCGAGCGGGGCAATCACGATCATCTCATCGAGCAAGATGGCTTGTACGCACACCTGTACGAGACCCAGTTCCTGTCCGTGCAGACGGCCGAAGCGCTGACCGAATAGGCTCTCGGTCGCCACTGCTGATAGCCAAAAGGGGCGCAGCCAGAGACTATAAGCGCTGCGTCCCTATGCTGCCCGGAAACAGGGCGCATCCAAAGGCGCCTTTGAGGGTTGTAGTGCCATGGATGGCCAAGCGCCCGCAGTTCAGAGCCCATCGATATCAGCCATGCAAAGGATGCCATGATCAACGTGCCAGACCGTACCCAAGTAGTGAACCAATTCCCCGCGATCATCCAGGGCGGCATGGGGGTCGCCGTCTCCAATTGGCGCCTGGCCCGGGCTGTAAGTATAGCCGGTCAGATGGGGGTGGTTTCGGGAACGGCCCTTGATAGCGTCCTTGCGCGCCGCCTGCAATTGGGTGACCCTGAGGGAGATATGCGGCGAGCTCTGGCGCACTTTCCCTTTCGTGCCATGGCGCAGCGCCTCATCGACGCCTATTTCATCGAGGGAGGCAAGGCGCCGACGGATGCCTTCAAGCAGGCGCCCATGCCCACCGCGCACCTGTCTCGCGCCCAGATCGAGTTGCTCGTGGCAGGCAACTTTTGCGAGGTGTTTCTCGCCAAGGAGGGCCATGGCGCGCCGGTAGGGATCAACTATCTGGAAAAGGTACAGCTTCCTACGTTGCCTTCTCTGCTGGGGGCTATGCTGGCTGATGTGGATGCGGTGCTTATGGGTGGCGGCATCCCTCTCTCCATCCCGGGCATTCTGGATCGACTGGCTCGGTGGGAGCCGGTGGAAAAGCGCCTGGAGGTGGTGGGCAGCGATACCCATGTCCAAGAACTGGTGCCTGCCGATCTGATCGAGGGCGACGTACCCTCCCTGACGCGGCCAGCTTTTCTCGCCATTGTCTCGTCGGATGTGGTGGCCAAGGCGATGCTGCGCCGCGCCACCGGCGTTGTGGATGGCTTTATTGTAGAGGACCACACGGCTGGCGGCCATAATGCCCCGCCCCGACGCGCCCCCCGCTCAGAAGCCCATAATGGCTCGCCCTATGGCCCCAAGGACATTCCCAATGTGCCCGGCATCGTTGCGCTCGAGAAGCCCTTTTGGCTGGCAGGCGGATGCAACACGCCCCAGAGCCTGCGAGGGTCGCTGGAGGCTGGCGCTCAGGGCGTGCAAGTCGGCTCGGCCTTTGCCTGTTGCCGTGAGTCTGCGATGATGCCACATCTCAAGCAGGCCCTCCTTCGCGAGACCCTGGGCGGCAACGTCCGCGTCATCACCGACCTGCGGGCCTCACCAACGGGCTATCCGTTCAAGCTGGCCGATCTGCCAGAGGCCCCCGCCGGGCAAGGCCCGCTGACCGAGCGGCGCCGTATCTGCGATCTGGGCTATCTAAGAACCGTGTATGTGCGTGAGGATGGCAGCCTGGCTTACCGCTGCCCCGCCGAGCCAACAGAAGCCTTCCTGACCAAGGGCGGCGCCCTGGAGGAGACAGAGGGTCGGCTCTGCCTATGCAACGGATTGCTGTCCGCCATCGGGTTGGGCCAGATGCGCCACGATGGCGTCGAACCGCCCATGGTCACCTCAGGCGAGCAGATGGGCTTTGTGGTTGATCTTGTCGAGCAGGTGGGTCTGGACTATACTGCTGAGCATGTCATTCAATTTCTGCAGGGCTGAGGGTAGAATCTGCTCCGCCTCTCCCTCACCAAAACCGGTATAGCGAGGGATGAGGAGGCGAACGGGCGTGTTGCATCACCTGATTGTAGCCTTCAAGGGCATGGCCTTTGGGCTGAGCAATATCGTGCCAGGCATGACGGGCGGGGCCATTCTGATCGTCCTTGGCATTTATGAGCAGTTTGTGGATGCAGTGGGCAATCTGGCCGTGAACAAAGCGCGCCGCCGCGAGTATCTCACGTTCCTGGCGGTCCTCGGCCTGGGCGCTGCGGTCGCCATGATAGGCTTGGCTCGGGTGCTGTCGATGCTGCTGGACTGGCGGCCCGTCCTGATGATGTTTCTCTTTATCGGGCTGCTTCTTGGCACCATCCCCTCGCTTCGCAACCTGCACAATGACATGCGCATCACGCCCAGGCGTCTGATCGCCGCCGGCATCGGGCTCGTGGTCGTAATCGCGTTCCGCGCTCTGGAGCGCCAAGGGTTCCATGCGCTACTGGCCGCCGATACCCAGAGTGTTACGGGAATGCTCTATGCACTGCTCACCGCCATGGTGGCCGGCGCGGCTAACGTTACCCCCGGTATTTCGGGCTCGTACGTCTTTCTCCTTGCCGGCACCTACGAGCCGATCCTTGAAGCTCTCTCGGCGATGGCCCGTCTTGACATTCGCTGGGAGGTGTTGGTGCCAACTGGCGCAGGCGCCGTCTTGGGGATCGCCGTTTCGTGTAAACTGATCGATTCAGCCCTCAAGCGCGCGCCTGCTATGGCCGCCTACACGATTCTGGGGCTGCTGCTGGGCTCGGTGTATGGGCTCTGGCCCGATCAGGCTCTGCAACGCGAGAACCCGGCGTCTATACTTTTTGCGTTGGTCCTCGGTATGGTTGTACCGTTGCTCCTAGGACGTCGTGCTCAGGAGCCAATGCCAGACGCGGGCCTGCCGCTGGCCGAGAGTGACCCTGAGGCACTGCAGCATCTGGGACGCCCACCCGAAGCTTGATTAGATGGTTTGCTCATTGGGCGGAACTCGGCCGGCGCACATCAGGGGGCTGCCATTTGCAGGCTGTCCCAATCTCGGTAGAATGCATCAGACCCGCATAGAAATGCGAGGTCAGATCACCGTTGATCGCGCCACAAGCGCGATCTTTTGCTATCTGACGGGAGGCTGACAATGCCACGACGGGACGATATTCACCGCGTGATGATCATCGGTTCTGGGCCGATCGTCATCGGCCAGGCCGCCGAGTTTGACTATTCGGGAACCCAGGCATGCAGGGCCCTGCGAGACCTCGGGTATGAGGTGGTGCTGGTCAACTCGAACCCCGCCACGATCATGACTGATCCTGGCATGGCCGATGTAACCTATATCGAGCCCCTGAACGTCGAGCGGATGCGTCAGATCATCGAAAAGGAGCGTCCTGATGCGCTGCTCCCCAATCTGGGTGGGCAGACGGGACTGAACCTGGCCTCAGAGTTGACCAAGGCTGGCATCCTCGAGGAGTACGGTGTCAAAATAATCGGTGTCCAGATCGACGCCATCGCGCGCGGTGAAGATCGTATCCTCTTCAAGGAAGCGATGAATCGCCTGGGGATCGAGGTGGCCCGCAGCTCTCCCGCCTATACCATCGCGGAGGCCGAGGAGGTCGCCAATGAGCTGGGCTATCCGGTCGTCGTGCGCCCCGCCTATACCATGGGCGGCACGGGCGGCGGCCTGGCCTACAATGTGGAGGAGCTGCGCACCATCGCAGCCCGCGGCCTATCAGCCAGCATGATCGGTCAGGTGCTCATCGAGGAATCGGTCCTGGGCTGGGAAGAGCTGGAGCTCGAGATCGTGCGCGACGCCAAAAACCAGATGATCACCGTATGCTTTATCGAGAACATCGACCCCATGGGCATCCACACCGGTGACTCGTTCTGCTCCGCGCCGATGTTGACCATCTCCGAAGAGCTGCAGCAGCGGCTGCAGGGGTATGCCTACCGCATTGCCGAGGAGATCCAGGTGGTGGGCGGCACCAACGTCCAGCTCGCTTACGATCCAGAGACCGACCGTGTCGTCATCATCGAGATCAACCCTCGCACCTCACGTTCGTCGGCCCTGGCCTCCAAGGCAACGGGCTTTCCCATCGCGCGGGTGTCCGCCATGCTGGCCGCCGGTCTCACCCTGGACGAGCTCCCCTACTGGCGAGAGGGCACTCTCGAAAAGTATACCCCCTCGGGTGATTATGTCGTGGTCAAGTTCCCGCGTTGGGCCTTTGAAAAGTTCCCCGGCGCTGTAGACAAGCTGGGTACCCAGATGCGCGCCGTTGGCGAGGTAATGAGCATCGGCAAGACGTATAAAGAAGCCCTGCAAAAAGCCATTCGCTCGCTCGAGATTGGGCGTTACGGCCTCGGCTTTGCCAATGACTATCACGAGCTTGCCTTGCCCGAGTTGCTAGACCTCTTGAGAGAATCGTCCAGCGAGCGTCAGTTCATCCTGTACGAGGCGTTGCGCCAGGGGGCCAGCATCAAAGCGCTGCATGAACTGACGGCGATCAAGACCTGGTTCCTGGAGCAGATGCGCGAGCTGGTCGAGCTCGAGGAGACGTTGCTTCAGTATCAGGGCCAGGTACCGCCCGTGGATCTCCTGGCCCAGGCCAAGCGCGACGGCTTTGGGGATCGCTATCTGGCGCAGATCCTGGGCGTGCCTGAGGCCGCCATCCGCGAGCAGCGCATTGCCAACGGCATCGTGCAGGGCTGGCATAGCGTGCCCGTGAGCGCCGCCGACGGGGTTTATTACTACTCGACCTATAACGCCGCAGACATGGCTCCGGTTGACCAGCGTCGCAAAGTCATGATCCTGGGCGGCGGCCCCAACCGCATCGGCCAGGGCATCGAGTTTGACTACTGCTGTGTACACGCTGCCTTTGCGCTGCGCGATCAGGGCGTCGAGACGATCATGGTCAATTGCAACCCCGAGACCGTCTCCACCGACTATGACACCTCGGACAAGCTCTATTTCGAGCCGCTGACCGTCGAGGACGTGCTTGCCATTTATGAGAAGGAGCAGCCCGAGGGCATCATCGTCCAGTTCGGCGGCCAGACCCCGCTGAACATTGCCGATGAGTTGGAGGCCGCGGGCGTGCGTATCCTGGGCACCAGCCCCGCGTCCATCGCCATGGCAGAGGATCGCGATCTGTTCCGCCAGCGCATGGAGGAGCTCGAGATCCCCATGCCCGAATCGGGTATGGCGACCACCATCGATGAGGCGCTTGAGATTGCCAAGACGATCGGCTATCCCGTCATGGTGCGCCCCTCCTTTGTCCTCGGCGGACGAGGAATGGAGGTGGTACACAATGCCGAGATGCTGCGGCGCTATGTCGCCACCGCCGTGCAAGTTACGCCCGAGCACCCCATCCTCGTGGATCGCTTTCTGCAGAACGCCATCGAGGCCGAGGCTGACGCGCTGGCCGATGGCACCGAGGCATTTGTTCCCACCGTCATGGAGCATATCGAGCTAGCCGGCGTGCACTCGGGGGACTCGGCCTGCGTGATCCCGCCGGTAAACATCTTGCCCAAGCATCTGGAGCTCATCTCCGAGTACACCCGCAAGATCGCTCAGGAGTTGGACGTGGTAGGCTTGATCAACGTCCAGTTGGCCATCGAGAACGACACCGTCTATGTGCTGGAGGCCAATCCAAGGGCCTCACGCACCGTGCCGGTGGTCTCCAAGGTTTGTGGGCTTTCCATGGCGCGCCTTGCCACCCATCTGATGCTGGAGGAAAATCTGGAAAGCCTGGCGCTACGGCCGATGCAGATTCCTCACTATGGCGTCAAAGAAGCGGTTTTCCCCTTTGGCATGTTCCCCGAGGTGGATCCACTCCTGGGCCCCGAGATGCGCTCCACGGGGGAGGTGCTGGGCCTGGCGGATTCCTTTGGGTTGGCATTCTACAAGGCGGAGGAGGCGGCCAGGCCTGTACTGCCCTTGAAGGGAACGGTGCTCATCAGCGTGGCGGAAAAGAACGAGACGGTGCTCGAGATTGGGCGGCGTTTTGCGGCGCTGGGCTTTTGTATTCGCGCCACAGAGGGCACCCAACGCTTTTTCACCGAGCATGACATCCCGGCCACCTTTATCCGCAAGCTCGCCGAAGGCCGCCCCAACATCGTGGACGAGATCGTGAATCAGACCATCGATATTGTGGTGAATACCCCGCTGGGCCACCGCAGCCGAGAGGATGACTCGTATCTGCGCAAGGCAGCCATCCAGTACAAGGTCCCATACATCACCACGCTCTCGGCGGCGCTGGCCAGTGTCGAAGGCATCGCGGCCGGCCGCCAGGGTCACGGTGGCGTGCGTTCGCTGCAGAGCTACCACGCCGATATCACCTACGAGTAGGTGGCCAAGGACAGGGGCCATACGGTCTGGCGCACAGCAGAGGGGAGGGGCGCCGATGAGCACGCATAGGAGCGGCCGTGATGTCCTCGCAAGGGCCATCACGGCGCTGGGCTTGGTGCTTCTGACAGCTGCCTTGATTGACTCACTGATCGCCCAAGTCCGGGGCCCTTGCTGTGAGCACAACATGTTCGTGCAACAGGCTGTGGCTTTTCTGCAGGGACGCCTGGACCTGCCACATCGTCTGCACGATGTGGCCATCCATGATGGGCTCTACTATATGCCGTTTCCGCCGCTCCCTGCACTGCTACTCGTTCCTGTCGTGGCGGTGCTCGGCGCCCAAGCAACCAACACAGTGATCTTGGGCATCCTTCTCACGGGCATGAGCATTATGCTATTCCGACGAATTCTGGCCCGACTGCAACTGGCCAACACCACCGTCAGGTATACGCTCCTGGCGTTTTTCTTCGGAACGGTCTACTGGTTCGCCCTTATCTGGAGCGACACGGTGTGGTTCACAGCCCACGTTGTAGCCACCCTGATGCTCTTTCTCGCGCTGGATGAGGCCCTTGGCAAGCAACGCGCCGCCCTTGCAGGGCTGTATCTGGGGGGCGCGTTGCTCACTCGACAGCTCACGATCGCCGCGGCTCCGCTCCTGGCGGCACTGCTCTGGGACGGTGCGCAAGACGAGTCGCTCGGGACACGGTGGCGGCACATGATGCTGTTTGCACTGCCCATAGCAGCATGTGGTCTTGCCTATCTGGGACTCAACGTGTTACGCTTTGGGAACCCTCTCGATACGGGCTATGGACGCCTTGCTCTTCAGGGATTTCTACGCACAAGGTTCGAGACATATGGCCTTTTCAGCATCCGATACCTGCCTGTGAACTTGTACTATCTGCTCATTGAGGGCTTTCATCTCGAGTTCACAGACCCCATGCACATGGGCGGTATGCGGCGCTACCCGTTCGGGGTGTCCCTACTGAGCGCCAGCCCATTTGTCGTGCTTTCCTTGCGGGCTCGCTGGAAACCGCACCTTCTGGCAGCGGCCTGGGTCTCCATCCTGCTAGGCATGATTCCGAGTCTGATGTACTATAACAACGGCTGGGTGCAGTTTGGTGGACAGCGCTTTGCCCTGGACTATTTGCCCATGCTCATGCTGTTAGTCGCCTTGGGAGCAGAGCGTTCGCCTAGCTGGCTGTACCGGGGTATGACGATCTATGCGTTGGTGTTGAATGTCCTGGGGCTCGTGGTGCTCCCGCGGCTGGGCGCGGCATAGCGCCTGCAGCGTCCGCATGGCCGTCTGTCCGCTGGTCGCGTTGCTGAGGGGTGCATACCAGTCCGTTAGCGCGGTCATCCCGAGCCCTATGCAGCTTCCTCATTCTCGTTTGACACTCTGTCTCCCGCTCGGCATACTCTTTCCATGAACTCGATGCGAGATGATGCACGCCGTATCACGCCTGGAGCCCTCTACCAGCTTGCAGCCAGCTTTCCTATGCTGCGCCAGGCTGGGCTTTTGTTTGGCATCGAGATCGTCTCTCACGCCCTGGACTATTTGTTTCACATCTATGTGGGGCGTACTCTCGCGCCGGGCTCTTTTGCCGTCTTTCAGAGCTACTCGGCGGTTGCGATGCTTTTCATCACCCTCAGCGGCGTGCTGCAGCCGGCGGTAGCCCGCTATACTGCCGCGCCACCAGCCATAGACAGCGGCCCTGTGAGCCCTGGCGCGATTCTGCGCACCTATCTGTGGCAAGGAGTGGCCGTAGGCATCGCGATCGGATTGCTGCTCTACCTCGCTGCGCCCGCGGTCTCGCGGGCAATCCTCCTGCCCGTCGCCATGTTGCACCTGATCGCCTTTATGATGCCGGTGGCGATGGCGCGCCCTGTGCTTCTGGGGCTCTTTCAGGGGCAGACACGCTTTGGCAGCTACGGCGGCATTACCTTGCTCTATGCCGTATCGCGCCTCAGTCTGGTGGTGGCAGGTTTGAGCGTGGGCGGGCTGGCCGCCGGCGCACAGGGCGCGGGAGGCGCGGGCGACCCCGCCGCCTACTGGGCAGCGCAGACCATCCCCTTTTCCATGGTGCTGGCGGTGACCCTGGGCGTGTTCCTGGCGCGCCGCGAGCTACGCCAACGAGGCACCCTGTCCTGGCGCATCTCGCTGCAGGGTTGGCAACTCTCGCTAGTGGCTCTGATGATCGCCGCCGCCTTCACAGCCCTTACGGGGCTCGATGTCGTATGGGTCAACCGTATCATGCACTCGGATGTGGCGGGGGCCTATGCTCGTGCCCTCGTACTGCGGCGCATTGTGCAGTTTGTGCCCGTGGTGGCCGGCGTGGTACTGCTCCCTCGGGTGGCCTCGGCCTACCGTGGCGGGCAGATAGCCGCACGCCCCATCGCTCTGGCCATCGGCGTTGTGCTGGCCAACGGCGCTGCCCTAACGGTCCTTTATGCCCTGCTTGGCGGAGCGATCGATCGGCTGGCCTTTGGCGCAGGACAAGACCCCCCCACCACCTGGCTGGTGGGCATGGCGGTGGCCATGACGGGCTATGGCCTGGTTTTGGTCTGGATCAATGTATTCATCGCCACCAGGCCTCTGCCCTTTGGCTATTTGCTGCTCGCTGCCGCGCCCCTCCAGATCGGACTCTTTTTGTGGCTTGGCCGCTCGCCCGAGGCTGTAGTGATTATACTGGCCGCCACGGGTTGGCTCTTGGCGCTGGCAGGCGCAGCGCTCTATCTCTTTTGGCTCGAGCCTCCCACTGGACACCAATCCGATTCCTGAATAAAGTAGGTTCAATGGCATTGGGACATCTACTGGTGCCGCGCCGACCACTGTTCCAGACAGGAGACAGAAAACATGATCCGTATGCTCGATTTCCAGCTCAGCGGCCGCCTGATCTTTGGACGCGGTGCCCTCTCCGAGTTGCCATCGGCTCTGGCGCGCCTGAACGTCGGCCGTGTGCTGATCGTCACAGATCCAGGTCTCGTGCGGGCGGGGATATGCGCCAGCGTCACGGACGTACTAGCCGGAGCCGGCATTACGTATGCCATCTTTGACGGCGTCGAGCCGGACCCGCGCATGGCCGTTGTAGATGGCTGCCTCGAGGCGGCCCGCGACAGCAGCTGCGAGGCGCTCATCGGCCTGGGAGGCGGCAGCGCACTGGATATCGCCAAGATCACCTCGGCGCTCCTGACCAACACCGACGATGTGGCACAGTTCATCGGTGTCGACCAGATCCCCAACCCCACGCTGCCCAAAGTCCTGATCCCGACCACGTCGGGCACCGGCAGTGAGGTCTCACCCATCGCCATCCTCTCCGACGAGGATGCGCATCTGAAAAAGGGCGTGGTCAGCCCGCGACTGTATGCCGACGTAGCCCTGGTGGACTCTGACCTGACGCTGGGCCTGCCGCCGCACATCACCGCCTATACTGGCGTCGACGCGCTAACCCACGCTATCGAAGCCTACACGAACAAATACGCGCATCCGCTGGTGGATGGCTTTGCGCTGCATGCCATCGAGCTGATCAGCAACAATCTCCGGCGTGCTGTGGCTTGCGGCGATGATCCGGAGGCGCGTTTCAGCATGGCCATGGCGAGCACACTGGGCGGCTTTTGCCTGGGGACCGTCAATACCGGCGCTGTCCATGCTCTGGCCTATCCCCTGGGTGGTGAGTTCGATGTACCCCATGGGGTGGCCAACTCGCTGCTCCTGCCTTATATTATGCGCTATAATCTGATCAGCAATCTGGATCGCTTTGCCCATATCGCTCGCGTAATGGGATATCAGACCGAGGGGCTTTCCCAAAGAGAGGCTGCCGAGCAGGCCGTTGAAGCTGTCGTGCAGCTCTGCCGCGACATCGGCATCGTGTCCCGCATGCGTGACCTAGACGTGCCCGAGAGCGCCATCGAGCCGATGGCCGTGGCGGCCATGGATGTCACGCGCCTGTTGAGCATCAACCCGCGCACCGTGACGCTGGACGCGGCGCGCGCGATCTACCGCCAGGCCTATTAGACGCAGACGGCCAATAGGCCAGCATCCAGTAGCCAGCGTACTAGCTGCTGCTAACGATACAGAAAGGAGTTTCGATGCGTGTCGCAGAGGTTATTGTTCGTATCCTGGAAGATGAGGGTATCGAGGCTGCGTTCGGCATACCTGGAGCAGCGATCAATCCGGTGTACGAGTTTCTGGGTACGTCCAAAAAGATCAAGCACTATACCGCACGGCATGAGGAAGGCGCCTTGCACGCCGCCGACGGCTACTCGCGGGCTACAGGCTGCACCAAGCTGGGACTGGCCATCTGCACCTCGGGGCCCGGCGCCACCAACTTTGTCACTGGCCTCTATACCGCCCAGATCGACTCGATCCCATTGATCGCCATCACCGGCCAGAACGTGCGCGCCCAGCTCAATAAAGAGGCGTTCCAGGCCGTGAACATTGTCGATATCGTCAAGCCGGTCTGCAAGGCCGCCTGGTGCGTCACTGAGCCAGAGCAGATTCCCAGTATCATGCGCAAGGCGTTCTGGACCGCCCGCGAGGGCCGGCCGGGGCCCGTGCTTATCGACCTGCCGCTGGATGTTCAGATGGCCGATATTCCCTACGACCCCGCCAAAGACGCAGCGATCCCTGTGGTCAAGCAACCCCCCGAGCCTGCCCTCATCGAGCAGGCCCTGGACATGGTGCTGGCCGCCGAGAACCCCATCATGATCATGGGTGGCGGCGTGCTCCTGGCCCATGCCACCGAAGAGTGCGTGGCCCTGGCCGAGTACCTGGCCCTGCCCGTGGTCACCACGTACATGGCAACGGGCGGCATCCCCGCCCAGCATCCGTTGCACGTGGGCCATATCGGGATTCAGGTGGGCGGCCCCTTTGGCAATCAGTTCTTTATGGGGTCCGACGTGGTGCTGGCCATCGGCAATCGTTTCAACGACCGACATACCGGCGCTTTGCCGGCTTATGTCAATGGCCGCAGGTTCATCCACATCAACGTGGAGCCGGAGCATATCGGGCGCATCGTGCCGACCGAGCTTGGCATCGTGGCCGACGCCAAGCTGGCCCTGGAGGCGCTCTATCTGGCGGCGCGTCGCCGGGTACCGCAGCAGACGCCCAGCCAGCGCGTGCTGCGCATCCCCGACGAGCGCGAGTCGATGGCGCGTCGCACTGACTATGACGAGACGCCCATCAAGCCGCAGCGCGTGTACCATGAACTGAATGCCTTTTTCGGGCCCAACACCTTTTTCACCACCGGCTGCGGCCTGACCCAGATCTGGTCGGGCCAGTTCCAGCAGATCGACGAGCCGGCCACCTACCTGCCATCGGGTGGTGCGGGGACCCTGGGCTATGACCTGCCGGCAGCTATCGGCGCCAAGCTCGCCCGGCCCGATCAGACGGCGGTAGCGGTGGTGGGCGATGGCGGTGTGGGCTTTACCATCCAGGAGCTGGCCATGGCCTGCCACTATAACGTGCCCGTGATAGTGGTCATCGTCAACAACGGTTACCTGAGCCTGATCCGCCAGAACCAGCGCTATGCATACGAGTACGAGTATGGTGTAGACCTGACCTATGGCGAGCGCGGCGTGGATTTCTGCAAGGTCGCCGAGGGCTTTGGCGCCTATGCCGAGCGGGTGATGAGCCCTGAGGATATTCGCCCCGCCCTGGAGCGCGCCGCCGCCGCTGAGCGCCCCGCCGTGCTCGATATCATCGTCGAGCGCGAGACCGATGCCTCGATGGGCGCCAGCATCGATGCCGTGCGCGAGTTTGTGTAACAGCGCAATCGCCTGGCAGGACAGTTCCCGGGCGCCCCAGGGCTGTTTCGGGCGCTCGGGAGCTGTTCAGAGCTACTTGCCTGCCCGGGGGTTGCGCAGAGAGAGACCAGATGTCCTTCCTAGCCGACGTGTCCGGCGCTCTCCATTACAGCCGCGGCCTCTACCACTATTGGCGGGCGCCTGTGGACGTGACCAGGTTGCCCCAGCAGATGCGGAGTTGGCTGGCGGAGCGCGAGTCGGCCTTTGTCCAGATGCTGCAGCGGACGGTGTTCGGGCACCCGGGCAGCCCCTATCTGGCGCTCCTGAGAGCGGCGGGCATCGATGCCGACGACATTGACGCGCTGGTGGCGGCCCATGGCGTCGAGGGTACGCTGGATCGCCTGCACGATGCGGGCGTATACATCACGCTGGACGAGTTCAAGGGGCATACGACCACACTGCGACGAGGCCCGGTCGAGCTCTCCATCAGTGCGGCATCCTTTGACAACCCACACACCTTGAGCCACCTGGGAGCCGCTACCGGCGGCACGCGCTCACGCGGGACCCATCTGGCCATCGATCTATCCGACATGCTCCACGAGCTGCCGGGGCGTTACGTCAATCTGCAGACCCACGGCCTTGCCGCCCGGCCTTGCGCCATGTGGCGGGCCGCGCCGCCCTCGCTGGCCATGATCCGCGCCGTGTTGGTGGCTCTCAAGCTGGGCACCCCGGTGGTGCGCTGGTTCAGCCCCACGCGGCCCGGCCTGGGCCCCACCTCGGGCAAGAGTGCTCTCATCACCTGGAACACGCTGCTGCTCTCGCGCCTGATGGGGCATCGCATCCCCTATCCCGAGTACGTCCCCGTGGATCAGGCTGGCACTGTGGCGCGCTGGCTGGCGGAGCAGACCGCCCACCAACGGTGGATCACGCTGTATGTCACCGTCAGCCTGGGGGCGCGGCTCTGCCTCTCCGCGCGCAACTTGGGGCTTGACATCAGTGGGCACGGGTTGCGTCTCTCGTCCGAGCCGGTGACAGACAGCAAGGCCGCTCTGTTCCGCGAGGCGGGGCTGGACTGGGCCGCTGGCTATGGCATGACCGATGCGGGCTCGTTGGGCATCTCGTGTGGGAACCCAGCCCACACCGACGAGATGCAC
>SLPC01000154.1 GCA_007132185.1 Anaerolineae bacterium
GCTTGGCCGCCCGGCTCGTGCAGGATTCGGCCCTGTTCATCCATAAAGAGCCAGCGCGTGTGCACGCCAACCAACGCGGTATCGGCCTCTAGCGCCGCGACGCAAGTTGCCAAAAAGGCGGGCTCCCAGCCATCGTCTGCATCTAAGAAGGCCAGATAGCGTCCGTGTGCCGCGCGAATGCCTGCATTGCGCGCCGCCGACAGGCCCGCGTTCTCTTGATAGATATAACGAACACGCCGATCCTGCTCGGCATACCGCGCCGCAACCTCATGGGTATTATCTGTCGAACCATCATCCACGACGATGGCCTCCCACGCAGGCCATGTCTGCGCCAGAACAGTTTCGAGAGCAGCCCCTAGATAGTGCCCATGATTGTAGCAAGGGATGATGATGGATAGATGCACTTTCGATTCGCCGAATCTTTGCTCGCTCATCGTTTACTATGCCCTAAGCTCTTCTGCGCACAGACAGTATTGTCAATACGACCAGGACCAACGATAGCGAACCAGAGATGATCAGGGTGGGCCAAATAGGGTTATCAGCCACGGAAGGAGGCAGATCCGAGACGGTTACCGCCCGCTGTGTGGGCGTGGGCTCTGGTGTTACCTCTTGCGCAGGTTGTGACAGCGCCGGCACGCTGATTGTAGGCTCCACCTCCAACGGCTGGATGTCAGGCGCGTCTCGAATCAATCCCTTTACATGCCAGATCTCTTCTGGAATCAGTGCGTTGTAGACAACATGCATCTCATTCCCCAGGCGCATCGCCGCATCCACATAGTGAGCGCTCGGCGCCCCGCTGCTATGCACGTCGACCGGCTGGCTGTAACTCCAGCCATCGCCATCCGCAAAGGCCCAGTAGATGCCTGTGAGCATCGTATCGCGAGCACGCATGTTCGCAACAAGGTGAAAGCGCCCGGCCGAGTCAACCAAGGGGATCGTGTAGCCGTTGATACCTTCCAACTCGATCAGGAAGCGGAGTGGCTCACTCCAGGTCACTCCGCCATCCATCGACAACCTTTCGGCGCGGCCTATGGCGGTAGGAAAAGCATAGTTCACACGCAACACTCTGTCATGAGCCGATATGTGTGCATAGTTCGCCCAACCTGGCTCCGATCTCTGAGCAAACTGAATGGGGGAGCTCCAGGTTACGCCACCATCCATGCTCTGCACATAGTAGATCGCGTAGCCAAAGCCTTGCTTATCGTTGGTTTGCCAGACAACGTGAAGCGAACCTGCCTGATCTGCCGCGATCTTGATATTGGAGAGACTCTGCTCTCCGGCGGCCAAAGGGCCCGATACCATGCTGGGCGTAGACCACATGATCCCTCCGTCGGAAGACATCACATGGTAGACACGGGCCCCAGCACCACGGGAGAGATAGACCACGTGCACGTCGGTTCCAACCGTCTCGATGGCTAGACTCCAAAGCGCTCGAGCACTGTCGGTACCAATGACCCGGGGTACAGCCCACTGGCGGGGCGAGTCTGCAGCGTGGGCCGGCGCATTACTGTACAGGATGTTCGATATGCCGCTCCAGGCAATATGGATCCGTTGCTCGTCATCCATAGCTGCAACGGGATACTCGGCGACCCGATCATCGGGTGAGAAGAGCACCTCATTAGGCAGGCTCCAGCTCTCGCCATCATAGCGCGTATAGGTGATGAACTGCATGGCCTCGTCCTCGGCAACCCGATCTTCTTCCACGACATGGCTCCAGAACAGGTGAACATGACCATAATCGTCTGACAGGATCGCCGGGTACAGAGCATTCTGCTGGGGCAACGATAGCCTCTGAGGCGCGCTCCAATCTACATAGGGTGTACCGAGTTGAGCCACGGGCACCAGAAGGAAAAAGAGGGCGATAGAAAGGAGCAGAGTGCCCCATTGCTTGATACCGATGACCCGACACGACAGCCGCCCATGCATTATGCTTGCCCCCCCACTTGGTCACAGATCTGGCCAAAGCGCCCATACGCGTTCTCCGATAGTTCTGCCTGCTCGACCCCCCTACGGCGCAGCGCCTCCCGGGCCGTCTGGTCCATGTGCCATAGCTCTTGCGTCGCGCCAACTAGGTCGGCAGCAAAGGTGGAAGCATTCATGTCAAGCACGATGCACCCAGCGCTAAATTGATCAGCAACGCCATGCAGCTTGTGCTCATAGTAGGCAGAGCTATACATGGCGACCACAGGGATGCCCATTGCCAGCGCAAAGACCGCTGCATGATAGCTACACGTAACCATCACCCGGCAGGTGGCAATGCGATCAAGCACCTGATCCAACTCTGAGGGGCTCGATCCATTGGAGCGCTCAGCATGATCTGCCAGACGCCTGATCGACGCGGGGCTGTCCTCGGTCTCCGAGATCTCGACGATGGCCACCTTTGTGGCCAGGGCGCCGGCGAGCTGTTCGACAGCCCGGCACGCGTCCTCCATCTTGTCTGGGCCCACCTGCGCATAGTCGGCGTTGCGGATATTTAGCCCGATCGCGCTACCTGAGGCAAGCCCAGAGTGAGAGCAGGCCAGGGAGATGGCGTCGTCGCCCGTGACAACGACATGGTCGAGCGGGACACCGAGCTCTCTCAGCAGGGGGATTCCGCCCCGCCCCTCCCGAAGCGTGAGCAGATCGAGCCGCGAAAGCACCCGAGCCGCAAGCCGCGCCAGGCCCGGCGACGCAATGGGCCCCAATCCCTGCCCGAACATGGCCGTGGGCTTGCCCATACTCTGGGCGAGCGCCAACAGTCGCAGGACGAACATCCCATGCTCCTCGAAATAGTCCGTGATAAAGCCGCCGCCTGTGGCTACCACGGCATCCGCCGCCATCAACGCGCCCGCAAAGGCCACAATGTCGTCACCAGCCGGCTTTTGCCGCAGCCGCCTGTACGAGGCCACCAGTCTGGCCACCTGGCTCGGATAGCGAGATCTCAGATGCTGCTCGGCGCGATCCAGAACGCCCTCGGAATCGGATGGCAGGACCCGGCGCGCACCAAGGAGCACACCGCCCGCCCGCAGGAACTCGTACTTGCCGGCAGGCGCCACCGCATGGGCCCATGGGCAGATCCGGACAAGCCGCTCGGGCGCCGCCGCAATGACGTACGCCTCTGCCTCTGGCCACAGGCCCTTGAAGCGCGCAAGACCGGCCTGGAGCATGGCCCTGTCGCCTGCGTTCTCCAGATGGTAGGCGCTGTTATCAACGAGTAATCTCATTTCGACTCGACGCCTCACGCTGGTGCTATGCCCAACAAACTCTTGACCCGCGTGCGCAACTTGAGGCGGCGCCGCAGGGCCACGATGGGGCTCTCTTTACGACCGTACCGCTCCATGGCCTGCGTGAGCGCCCGCACCCAGGACTCTTCCTCGATGCCGGCCCGGATCGCCTCTTGCAGCACGAGGCTAAACTCGTGATAGGCTGTGCTGTTTACTATCTCGATGTGTCTGATCTGCCGATCCGAGACATCGCGTGGAAAGGCAGAGGGCAACGGCATACCCATGACCCGAAACCCAAGCATGGTGCGGATGCACTTTTCGCATTCGCAGCAGTTGCCCGCCAGCTCGGGATGCTCCCAACAGACGCGCAGATGATCAAGGGCTTTTGGCCAGGTCGCCAGTATGGGGAGCTTTCTTTGACGCGGATAGTCGGCGCCATCATGCACAATACGAAAGCGGTCGCTCGAGAGCAGTGGATCCGTCAGCGGAGACGATCCCCATGGAATGAGCGGATGATATTCGAGCGTCGATGCCAGCAGGCCTGTGCCAAAGCCGTTCTGAAACAGGCTCAGACAGGCGATCAGCGCCGCTCCGTGGCTGTCCTCCCATGTGATCTGGAGATCCTGCATGATCTGCCTCCAGTTGGAGGCCAACCGAAGGAGCGGCACGCCACGGGGAGAGAGAAGGCTCTCGGCTGATTCTGCAGCGGTCGAAAAGACATCAGCCATCTCCAGGGGGACATCAAAGCCGTGGATCATGAGGGCTGCCCCGATCTCTTCGGTCTGGCGCCCACACAGGCCCTCCAGGTGCCTGTGCACGGTGAAACAGGAGTCCACACCGCCCGAGAAACCGACCAGAGCCTGCTCATTGACAGGAGCTGCAGATTCGAGTTCTTCTTCGGCGACGAGTTCGACCTTGTTATATAGATCTGCCTGCCAAAAAGTCCAGACGTCCTGAAATCGATCCAGATTCTTGAGAAGCTCTTTGCTCACGGGGCCATGCGCAATGAGGCGATTCCCGTATCGCATAGCGAAAAAGATGGATGCGATCACCTGAGGGTCCATGGTTGACGATATGTAGGAAGCGCACTCTGGCGCATAGCTATACCAGAGGTTGTATCTCTTGCCCGTCACCTCGATGACAGTGCGATTGAACACTTGGGCATTTTTCGTCACGGTGCCCTCGTGCCACAGGTGAATACTTGAATCCGGTATCATGAAATCCTCCAACTATATATCGATAACAGCCCAGGCAATCCGTCGTGCCCAAGCGGCACGATGCCAAAGAGCAAGACATTGGATTGATGAGCAGAGAATGTAAGATCATCTATATCAGAGTCGCCCCTAGTCCCGATCGGGGACTCTTGCCAACTGGTTACCCATCCGCTTCTCGTCACTTGTTGCACTCGCCCCGACCAGGCTCCTGACGCGTGTGCGCAACCTTAGGCGGCGTCGCAGAGCCATGATCGGGGTTTCTCCACGCTCATACCGTTCCATAGCCAGCGTAAGTGCACTCACCCAGGACTCGTTTCCCATGCCGGCCCGAATCGCCTCTTGCCGCACGAGGCCAAAGTGGTGATGCGCTGTCTCAGTGCGTAGCGGGATACGCCTGATTTGCTGGTCCGAAATATCGCGCGGAAAGGCGGCCGGCAACTCCATCCCCACAGCACGAAAACCTAGCATAGTACGGATGCACTTTTCGCACTCGCAGCAGTTGCCCGCCAGTTCGGGATGCTCCCAACACACACGCAGATGATCGAGAGCTTTTGGCCAAGTCGCCAGCGCCGGAAGCTTTTTCAGACGTGGAAAGTGCGCACCGTCATGCACGATGCGAAACCGATCGCTTGAGAGTAACGGATCGGTCAGGGGAGAAGAGCCATAGGGAATCAGAGGATCGTACTCAAGCGACGATGCGAGTACGCCTACGCCAAAGCCGTTCTGAAACAGACTCAGACAGGCGATCAGCGCTGTCCCATGGCTATCCTCCCAACAGATCTGGAGACCATCCATGATCTGTCTCCAGTTGAACGACAATCGAAGGAGCGGCACGCCCCGGGCAGCGAGAAGATTTTTAGCTGATTCTGCAGCGGCAGAAGAAGCATCATCCATCTCCAGGGGGATATCAAAGCCATGGATCATGAGGGCTGCCCCGATCTCTTCGGTCTGGCGCCCACACAGGCCCTCCAGGTGCCTGTGCACGGTGAAACAGGAATCCACACCGCCCGAAAAACTGACCAAAGCCCTGTCATTAACGGGAGGAGCAGGCTCCAATTCCTCCTCAGCCCACATCTCTACTTTTTGGTAGCGATCACTTTCCCAGTAGGCCCAGATCTCCTGAAATCGCTCCAGGTTCTTGAGAAGCCTACTGCTGACAGGCCCGTGCACAACCAGTTGATCACCGTGTTGCATGGCAGGAAAGATGGATGCGAGCAGATAAGGATCCATATTCGAGGTTATGTAAGGGGCGTACTCGGACGCGCATCCGTACCAGAGATCGTGTTTCTTGCCCGCCGCCTCAATCGTGGCGCGATACCGCGTCATGTCGTCCTTTGTCACACTATTTTCGCGCCACAAATGTACGGTTCTGCTTCGCATTGTCATCTCCTCCAGAGGATCTATGCCTTGCCATGCAACCAGGCGTGACGCA
>SLPC01000089.1 GCA_007132185.1 Anaerolineae bacterium
AGCGCAACCCCGACAGCATGGAGCTGGTGCGCGGCAAGACCGGCCGCCTGGTGGGCAACCTCACCCGGCTGCTGGTGGTGGTCAAGGGGCTGCCCTCGACCTATGACAAGGACCTGCAGGAGGACAAGGAGCCGCTGTTCGACACGGTGGACACCCTGGCCGACCTGCTGCCCATCGTGGCGGGGGTGATCGAGAGCCTGGAGGTGCGCCCCCAGGCGATGCTCGCGGCGCTGAACGATGCCATGCTGGCCACCGACCTGGCCGACTACCTGGTCAAGCGCGGGGTCGCCTTTCGCGAGGCGCATCACATCGTGGGGCTGGCCGTGCGCCTGGCCGAGGAGCGCGACGCCGGCCTGCGCGACCTGACGCTGGCCGACTACCAGGGCCTCTGGTCCCATTTCGAGGCCGACCTGTTCGACGCCCTAAGCTATGAGGGCTCGGTCGAGGCCCGCGATGCCCGGGGCGGCACCTCCCGCAGCGCTGTGGTCGCCCAGTTGGCGCGGGCACGGGAGCGGCTGGCCAGTTAGAACGATACGCAGCAGGGCGCGGGCGTGATTCCCGCGCCCTTTTTTGTTGCCGCCTAGCTATAGGCCAGGTGCTCGGTGGTGTGCGCCCGGATATAGTCCCAATCCAGCGTCACGCCCAGCCCGGCGCCTTGGGGCGCATAGACGCAGCCCTTTTCATCCACCTCATCCAGCCCATCGGCATAGTCGAGGTAGATGGGCATGCTGGTACCCTCGTTGGCGGGGTTCAGCAGCCCCATCTCGTAGTAGTTGGTGTTGCGCAGCGAGGTCATCACATGGCGCTGGGCCGGGCCGGGTCCGTGCATCTCGATATCCAGCCCCAGCCCCTCGGCGGCGTGAGCCACCTTCATCACGCCGGTGATGCCGTCATAGCCCACATCGCCCCGCAGGAAATCGGTGGCATCAGCCAGGGCAAAGTCCACGTGGGGCTCGAGGGTGCGCACGTGCTCGGTCTGCAGGATCGGCGTGCGGAGCAACTGGCGCAGCTTGCGATGAGCGAACTGCGAGATGCCGCCGTCCTTGTAGGGGTCCTCCAGCCAGTAGAACCGCTCGTCGTCGCAGGCGCGCCCCACCTTGACCGCATCGGCAAAGGTGTCCAGCTCGCAGGCCGGGTCCAGCATCAAGTCCATACGGTCGCCCACACGCTGGCCCACGGCGTGGATGTTCGCGATCTCCAGGTCCACCAGCGAGTCGCCCCAGCCGTGAATCTTGAATGCGGGGTAACCCTTATCCAGGCAGACCTGGGCAAAGTCGGCATAGGCCTCGGGCGAGTCCAGCCCGCCATTGTGATCACCGTGGGTGGTGCTGGCATAGCTCTTGAGAGGGCGAATGTGCCCGCCCAGCAGCTCATAGATGGGGGCGTCGTAGAACTTGCCGGCAATGTCCCACAGCGCCACATCAACGCACGCCATCCCCATGCGGGCCACCTGCCGCAGAGCGCGCTTGGTGTCCTGATAGATACGCTCCCGCTCCAGCGCGTTCTGGCCGATGAGATAGTTGGCAAACATCGGCAGCGTCGACATCTGCACCAGGCCGGTGAGATACTCGCCCGTGATGCCCTGATCGGTATGCACCTGCAGCACGGCGCTGCGGCGCGTCAGCTTGTTGCCCCCCTCGTACACCAGGTTGAACCCGTTATAGTCCACGCCGAAATCCTGGAGCGTAAACTCGAACTCGGTCAGCTCGATGCCGGTAATGATCGGTCGCTCGGCCATGTCGGTCTCCTTTCGCCACGATGCCCTAACGCCCACCTGCCCGCATCATAGCGCCGGTGGCTAGGGCCCGTCAACCGACTGTGTGTCATACTAGCGAATGGTGTAGCGCTGACCCGCATCGTTGGACCGAACCACCTCGAGACCCTCAAAGCGCACTGGAGGGGGCGTAGGAGGTGCGGCGCGACGTGTTCGGCGCCTCCCGCTTTTCTGCGCCATGGCCTTGTACTCGTAGTGATGCCTGACCAGCCGCAGCACCAGCCATCCCAGCGTGGCGCAGACAAAGAGCCATATCACCAGCACAGCACGCCAGGGCTGGGGCACCTGATACACTCCCAGCGAGAGCAGCACGCTCGCCGCCAGCGACAGCACGAGAACCGAAAGCCTGCCCGATCCGCTCTGCATCGATGCCTCCCTCTTGATAATCCAGTCGCTATTCATGCAGCTGAGCCCGCTCGGGCGCGCGCACGGCCAGCCGAATGGCGCGGCGCGCCTTGTCCCGGTTGAACCCGCCCGTGGGCAGCATCTCTTTGGTCATGCGATAAACCCAGTTCAGCGAGGGGCGATGCCCATGCTGGCGCACATAGCGGTTGATCTCTCGCAGCGCCTCCTGGGGGATATCGTCGGGCGGCCGCCCATCGCCGCCCCCGCCAGCCACGCTGTGGCCCAGGGCATGGACTGGCGCCCTCTCGGCCTTGCGGACCTCGGGGCGTACGGGCACCATGGCATCGCGAGGGGCATAGCGCCGCGCCCATTCCTCGAGCTCGGCGTCGGTGAGATAGGCCACCTGAAAGTGGCGCGTCATGGTGCCGTTCACGGCCACAAAGTCGCCGCGACCGCGCAGGCTCTCGGCGCCCGTATCTCGGCGACCCGTGGCCTGGTAGGCGGCCGAGGGGTCGGCCACCCGCCCCACCAAGCGCACCGGGATGTTGCGCAGCGTCATCGAGCCAATGTCCGAGGCCAGCAGGTGCTGCGCCCCGATGATCAGGTGCAGCCCCGCGTGGCGGCCCGCCTGGGCCAGCCTAGCCAGATGCTTCTTGATCTGGGGCCGCTGGGCGATCAGGTCGGGCACCTCATCCACGAATACATAGGTCAGCCGTCCTAGGTCGCGGCCGATCTGGTTGGCCAACGCCTCGAGGCCCCGCTCGCAGTCCTCGGGATCGCTGAACAGGCCGCCCCGCCAGACGCTGGGGTGCCCCGAGAGCGGCCAGAATCCGCGGCTGGGATCGAACAGGGCCACCTGGCTGCCGCCGATGCGCTGCGCCGACAGGATCATGCTCTTGAGCAGGGTGGACTTGCCGCTGCCCGTCATGCCCACCACAGCGGCATGCACGTTCGTGGGCGCGATCATCTCCAGCACCAGTTGGCGCCGGTCGTCATCCACCCCCAGGAGCAGGCTGCCCGCCGGGATGCCCTCGGCAATGGACCAGGCCTCCTCAAAGGTAAGCAGGCCCTCATCCTCTGCATCATTGCGCGGCACACGGATATAGACCGTGTTGCCATCCACAACGACGGCCGTGCTCGGCACGTTCAGGGCATAGGCAAACTGGGGCGCCATCCGCTTGAGCCGGGGCAAGACGCGGGTGTTCACGTGCAGGCCGTACTTTTCATAGCGCGGGGTTACGAGCACCCGACCCACCGGCTCGATATCATGGACGCGCCGCAGCGCGCTGGAGCCATTGGTAAAGGCCACGCGCTCCTCGTGCCACAGGATGCCGCAGTCCTGGCAGACCCCCAGGATGCGATGCATCCGATCGGCATAGTGCGTTCCCTGACGTTTTTTGTCGAGAGCGGTCTTGATGCGATCCATGGCTACACCCCCCTGCAGAACTCTTGCACTGGTAATAGAACGTTTGTTCTAAATCCATTGTATGCAGGGCATAGTCGTTTGTCAAGTAGTTTCTGGTTATTCGTTCTATTTTGGATATTTGGGATTTCGCCAAAGCAGATTGGAATATGTTCATGAGAGGCGTGACGCTCGAAGCGCGGCGCCCGCGGGTGTGACCGCTCGAAGCGCTGGCAGTTTGCCCAAGACGGCTCAGTGGCGTATAATTAGATCTTGGTGGCTTGAGGAACCTTCGACGCCGAGGCAGACTCAAGGACGTCAATCCAGGAGGAAAGAATAGATGCCGACGTATCAATACAAGTGCAACGATTGCGGCGTCGCGTTTGAACGCTTTCAGCACTTTTCTGAGGAGCCCGTGCGCGTATGCCCCGAATGCGATGGAGCCGTGCGCCGGGTGATTCATCCCGTGGGGATCATCTTCAAGGGGAGTGGATTCTATGTCACGGACAACAAAAAGTCCACAGCATTGACCTCGCGCTCCGAGAGCAGTGAACCCGCAGAGAAAAAAGAGACCAAGAAGGACAGCCCAAGCTCTGACACGAGCAAGGCCGCCAGCACCGAATAGCAGAGGCAGCGCCCATAGTATGGCGCTGCCTTTTGTGTATCTGCGATGCAAGACGCTCTAGAGCTGGAACCCGCCCTCTTGCTCTACAACCTTGTGCTCAAAGCCTGTGACGAGCTGCTCCAGGCGCTCGCGGAACGCGCGCCACTCTTTGCTGGTCAGGGCCTGCTCCATGCTCTCCAGATCCTCCGTCGTGCCGCCGGCCAAAACCTGCGGCCCCTTGCCCCACACAGCATACCACGCATCCGTGGGCTGAATGCCCATGGAGATGATCGTCTTGGCAAACTCCTGGGTAAGAAACTCGAGATATTCGGGCTCTTTGCCCTCGCGAATGTTCCAGTACATAATCAGCTTGATCATCACACCGTTCCTCTTGCCAGTGTTGCCTATGGCGCGACCCTGGACAATGGGCGTGGAGACTCGACCAACTCTAGAATCAAGATACCATAAAGGTTGCGGACGATCAACTTGGAGGAGCAGATCCGTATGAGGGCCCTGGTACAACGTGTGACGCAGGCTTTGGTGACGGTTGAGGACGCCCTCGTCGGGCAGATCGACGCGGGGTTGGTGATTCTGCTGGGCGTGCGCGACGGAGATACCGACGAGCAGGCCGACTGGCTGGCGGACCGCGTCGTTCACCTGCGCATCTTCAACGACGACGAAGGCCGCTTTGATCGCTCCCTGCATGACATCCAGGGCGGGGCGCTGGTGGTGCCCCAGTTTACCCTCTATGGTGATGCCCGCCGTGGCCGCCGACCCAGCTTTACCGCCGCCGCACTGCCTGGGGAGGCCGAGCCGCTCTATGAGCGTTTCTGCCAGCAGATCCGCGAGCAGGATATCCACGTAGAGACTGGCAGCTTTGGGGCGCACATGCTCGTCAAGATCCACAATGACGGCCCCGTGACGATCATGCTGGACACGGACATCTCGCGGCGCGGCAATGTGCGCGCCTGAGGCCAGGCCCTGACCGAACGCCCTATTCGCGCGGGTCCACCCCCAAAAAGAATGCCCCGATGGCGTCGGCATAGGCTACCGCGAGGCGCGCCAGAACCTCGGGATCGCGCGCCATCTGTCCCTCGACCTCGTGGGTGATAAAGAGTGGCTCGCTCAATACCCCCGGCATCTGCGAGGGCCGCACGATGCGCGGCGACTCGGGCCCCAGCAGGATCAGATACCGCCTTGGGCTGTTGGGCGCCGATAGATAGGTATCTTGAAGCACGCCGCGATCCTGGATCTCGTAGCCAAAGTCAAGGAACGCCTCCATCACAGCTCGATGGACCAGCACGGCAAAGCGGTGATTGTCATCGCCAAAGGACCGATCGGCACAGTAATAGGTCTGAATACCGCCCACGTCCAGCCCACGCCGGCCGTCCGGATACTCGAATGCGTTCTTGTGGATCGAGAGCAGCAGGTCACCGCCCGCAGCATTGGCCAGGTCCACCCTGGCCTGAGATTCGATCAGGGTAAAGTCGGCGGCGCCCGCCCCGCCCCCATCCCGCAACTCGGGGGCGACCTCATAGTCGCCTTCGCGGGTCATCACCACCTGAAAGCCCCGGCTCTCCAGCTCATCCCGCAGCAACAGCCCTACCTCTAGAGTGACGGTGCTCTCGTGATACTCCATCCGCCTCTCATCATTGAAACGCCGCGCTCCCAGATCGCGACCACCGTGGCCCGGATCGATAACCACGACATAGGGCCAGGGCGTGGGCGACGGTGTGGCGATGGGCTCTATGGTAGCCGTAGGCGTCGGCGGCAGCGTCGGTGTGAGCGTCGCCTTGGGCGCCGGGGTAGACGTGGGATCGTCGAGCGTGGGCGTCGCCGAGGGCAAGGCATGGGGGTTGGAGGAGACCTCCTGTTGGGCAACGGGCGTGGAGCCGGGGTTGCCCTCAATGGCGCAGGCCACTAGCCCCAGCACCACCACATACAGGAGCAGCAGCAGAGCTCCACGCCGGATCACCGGATGCCACGACATGCTCTGCCTCATTCCCAGCCTACGATCCGCACGCACAGCCCGGCCAGCACGATACAGGCAACAGACATGGCCAACATATGGACCGTCGCGATGCCCTTGTCCCAGGCAGCCACCCAAAGAGCGACCACCATGCCCACCGACAGCAAAGCCCAACTCGTCCAACGGGGGCGGGCCTGCATCCAACCCATGAATCTCGTCGTCATTTCGCAGTTGTCTCCTCTTGAGCGTCCTGTTCACCTACGAAACGGATCCATCCGGCCTGCACCTGCCCATGCAGATCGTCCAGCGTCGCGCTGTTCTCGATCACAAGATCGGCGCGGGCAGCCTTTTCCTCTTGCGGCGCCTGTGCATCGATGCGCCGCTCGGCCTCTTGTAGCGACATCCCCCGCTCATGCACCAGCCGGGCCACTTGCTCGTCACGAGGCGCCGTCACGACCCACACGACGTCGCAATCGGCGTGCATCTCGGCCTCCAGCAGCTTGATCGCCTCTACGACGGCCACGGGCGCTTCGCAGCGCGCCAGGCGGCGGCGTGTCTCCCGCACCACGCAGGGGTGCACGATTGCCTCCAGATCGGCCAGCGCCCATGCATCATCAAACACGATATCGCCCAGAGCGTGTCGGTCGATCTCGCCGTTAGCATCGCATACCCCGGTCCCAAAACGCTCAATAATACGTTGATGTACCGGGGTCCCCGGCCGCATCGACTCGTGAGCCAGCCGGTCGGCGTCGATGACACAGGCGCCCTTGTCGGCCAGCATGCGCGCCACGGTGCTCTTGCCTGTGGCGATATTGCCCGTGAGACCGATCGCTAGCATGGTCTAGCCCTGCACGCGGCTGGCCAGCCGCTCCCAGAGTTGCAGTTGCTCTGCCAGCGCCTGTTGCAGCGTCTCGTACTCGTGGCTGAGGGCACGCACCCGCTCGGCCTCCTGCGCTGCGCTGGCCTGCGAGATCCGGTGCTCAGCCTCTGCGAGGCGGCTCTCCAGCTCTTCGATGGCCAGCTCCGCCTCCTCCAGATCAGCTTGCTGGCGCCGTTCGGCGTTCCGATCGGTTGCAGCCGACCGCTTTTCGGTCGCCCGGCACGAGCGCTCCTCGGTCTCGGCCAGGGCCTGCGCCTCGCACTGCGCCTTGTACTGGAGATAGGCACTATAGTTGCCCTCAAACTGCACCAGGGAACCGTCACCAACCTCCCAGATGTGGGTGGCTACGGCATCGATGAGGAATCGGTCGTGAGAGACGAGCAGGACCGTACCAGGGAACTCGCCCAGCACCTCTTCCAAGACCTCTTGCGACGCGATATCCAGGTGGGTGGTGGGCTCGTCCAACACCAGCAAATTGGCGCCCTTGATGGCCAGGATAGCCAGGGCCAGACGCGACAACTCACCGCCCGAGAGATTGCCAATGCGCTTGCTGATATCGTCCCCGACAAATAGATAGCGGGCCAGGTGGCCACGCGCAGGCTCGATCTCGAAACGTCCCGCCTGCATGATCTGCTGTAGCACGGTCTTTTGGGGGTCCAGTTCATGTTGGGTCTGGGAGAAATAGCCCGGCTTGACGCTGGCGCCCAGGCGCAGCTCGCCCTCCAGCGGCTCCATCTCGCCCAGCAGGGTACGCAGGAAGGTGGTCTTGCCAGAGCCGTTGGGGCCCAGCATCGCGATGCACTGCCCGCGCAGCACCAGAATGGGCCCCGAGTGAAATAGCAGATGAGGATCTCCATCTTTTGGGGAGATGGGCTCGTCAGGCCGCGTCTCAAAGCCCACAGCCACGCCCGTCTTGCTGACGATCACGTGATCGCCGGATCGCAGAGTGGTATCCAAACGCAGATGCATCTGGCGCTCGGCCCCGGGCAGTTCGATGCGTTCAAGACGGTTCAATCGCTTTTCCCGGCCGGCCGCCTCGCGGCTGCGCTGGCCCGCCTTGTAGCGCCGAATGAACTCTTCTGTCTGCTGGATATGCTCCTGCTGCGCCTCGTATTCTTTGACCAGGCGCTCTCGGCGCGCCTCACGTTGGGCAGCATAATGGCTGTAATTGCCCCGATACACCTCGAGGCGACCGTGATCCAGATCCCATACACGATTGGCCACGCGATCGAGAAAGCGCCGGTCGTGAGAGACCATCAGCAGACTGTGGGGCCAGGCCTGCAGGTAGGATTCGAGCCACTCGAGGGCCGCCAGGTCCAGGTAGTTGGTGGGCTCGTCCAACACCAAGAGATCAGGCTCCTGCAAGAGCAGTCGGGCCAGCAGGGCGCGGGTGATCTGCCCACCGCTGAGCACGGCGATGGGCCAGGCGTACATCTCTTGCCGAAAGCCCAGTCCGCCCAGCACGCGTTTGATGCGCCCCTCGTAGGCATAACCGCCCGCCTGCTCAAAGCGTTCCTCCGCCAGAGCATAGCGCTCCATGAGGGCCGTGGGGTCCTCCGCCTCGACCATCTCCTCGGTCAGCCGTAGCAGAGCCTGCTGTTGCCGCCGCAGATCATCAAAGACGGCCAGCATCTCGTCGTACAGGGTACGCTGGCTGTCCAGCGATGGCTGCTGAGGCAAATAGCCAATGCGCAGGCCACGCGCCTTGTGCACCTCGCCGTCGGTGGCCTCGTCCAGGCCCAGCAAGATGCGCAGGAGCGTCGTCTTACCGACCCCATTGGGCCCCACCAGCGCGACCTTGTCGCCACGGGCGAGGGTCAGGCTGATACCAGAGAATATGTCCTGACCGCCATAGTACTTGGCCAGATTGTGGGCTGTAAGAATAGACATGTTGAGCTTTCTCGCGTGTCGGATCAAACCTCATTATACCACAGCGCGTGATCCTGCTCGAACATGCGGCTATGGCTACACACGGCAATGCCCGGGTCGGCCTTGTGTAGCGCATCGAGGTAGGGGCACTGATTGACGGCCGCCCAGAGTCTCTTTCATAATAGCCATTGCAAACGCTTGCTTATGTCGATCCGCGTGTTTGACATATGATCCGATCCGGTCCGTGCCATGAAGTTTTGACATAGAGCCAGCTGACAGCTATAATTGATTACGATTATGACGTCTCGAAAGAACAATATGTTAGCATTTAATGTTGCACAGCTACTAAAAGAAGGTATTGGCGCAACCCGCCGCTATGAGTTGGCTGGTGAGCTGTACGATATCGATGAGCACAATCCGGGCCCTGTCTCGGTACAGGGGCATATCCAGCTCATCGTCACACCCGAGGGTGTGCTGGCTATAGGCGAGGCAGAGCTCTCTCTGATCACGGTGTGCCCGCGCTGTCTCACGCTGACCGAGAGCCGGGTGACCGTCGAGATCGAGGAAGAGTTCTACCCGGTCATTGACGTGGTCTCTGGTAGACCGCTACCCGATGACCATGATGATGAGCCCGAACTGCTCATTGATGAGCGCCATACCCTCGATCTGAGTGAGGTGCTCAAACAGTATGCTGTCGCCCACACTCTCAAACCGGCTGTATGCAGGCCCGATTGTGCGGGCCTTTGTCCCGTGTGCGGTGAGAACCGCAACTTTGTATCTTGCTCGTGTGAGACGCGCGAGCTCGACCCCAGGCTGGCAGCTCTGGCGCAGCTATTAGAAGAGCCCGATACGGAAGAATAATCAAGAGAGGGAAGAGTATCCATGACACCGCTACCGAAACGCAAGATCTCGTACGGGCGCAAGCGACGCCGTCGAGCACACCATCATCTGACCCGTGTTCGCTTGGTCGAGTGCCCGTCGTGCCATGAGATGCGCCTGCCCCACACCGTCTGTTCCGCGTGTGGCCAGTATCGAGGCAAGGCCGTACTCAGAGTGGAGAGCTAGCCTAATCCGAGGCCAAGTGAACGGGCCGATCGAGGATGGTGAGACCTCGCGGCCCGTTTCGGCTAATGAGCGATCGTGACGCCCGCAGTTATACGAACAGGGAGGGGTATCTTGATAGAGGAGCAAGGCACTTTACGGATCTCTCCTCAGGTGCTGGCAACGATCGCCCGTTTGACGATCCTGTCGGTGCCCGGCGTGGCCGATCTGCATCATGATCTGACCAGCGATGTAGATCGCCTTTTTCGGCGCAAGGGTGGCGGCGGCGGTGTTAGTGTTACCCTTCAAGATGACGCCGTAGTTGTGGACGTGGATATTTTGGCCAAGAGAGACATCAATCTGTACGAATTGGGGCGTGAGATCCAGGTCCAGGTGTCGAGGGCTATCAAGGAGATGGTGGGGATGCCTGTGTTGGCCGTCAACGTACACATTGCAGACGTAAGCCCTGCCACCGAAGATTGATACATCCTTTGGTATGGAGCAAGCGTGAAACCTAGGCGACGAGCCCGCATTGTAGCGTTGCAGGTACTCTTTGAGGTGGATCTTACCGGCCACCACTATGAGACGACGTTACGCGAGAGACTCGTGGAGAACGCGATGCCCGAGCAGAGCAGGGCATTTGCCCAGCAGATAGTCGAGCAGGCGCTGGCCCACCGTGATACGCTCGATGCGATTATTCAGCAAATAGCACCCGATTGGCCGCTGGATCAGATGGCTCCCGTCGATCGCAACATACTGCGCCTGGCCGCCTTGGAGCTGCTCTATGGCAGCGATACTCCTCCCAAAGTTGCTATCAACGAGGCCGTCGAGTTGGCCAAGTTGTTTGGCAGTGAAAGCTCGGGACGCTTTGTCAACGGCGTCCTTGGCACGTTACTGAACCAGAGAAATAGTCTGGTGGCTGCTCATGGCATTGCCCTCAAGCCCACAAAAGCCACCGGTGACAGTTAGCACGTTCCGGGCTCGCTGGCAAGCGTCGTCTTGTCCGGAAGGAGGCCTTTTTAGCCAATGTTTGGAATAGGTATGCTCGAGCTGGTTGTGATTCTGGTCCTGGCTACCATCGTGGTTGGTCCAGAGAAGATGGTCGAGTTCGCGGGCGAGCTGGGGCGATGGCTCGCCAAGTTTCGCGCCGAAACCAGCGGTATCACCCGCGAGTTTCGTGATGCATTCGATGTGGAGATCCAGGACATTCGAGGCGAACTGAACGAGTTCCAGCGCGATCTGGAAGGGTTCAAGGATGTGGAGGTAACCCTCTCTGAGATGGGAGAGACTCTGTCTGACCCGTTAGAGACGAGCCAGCCCAACACAGCGCGTCGTGCCACGGCGCAGGGTGGGCGTCCCGGCTATAACCTGCCCGGTGCTGGTGATGATGCCATGGCCCGTTTCCAGACGGCCCGCCAGGAGCGGCAGCAGCAGACACGGGAACAACAGCAGCAGCGGCAAACAGAGGAGCGGCCCACCGCCCCTGGCGCCCCCGTCGAGCTTCAGCCAGACTCTGAACCGATCCAAGAGGTGCCCACACCCGAGATCGCTCGGGATCTGAGTCCCGATGCCGAGGCGATCGAAATCTCGGTGGGAGAGCTGATCGGCGAGGATGACGAGATCGAGCCCATGGTGCTGAATGGCCCCGAGTTCATGGAGGATCCCTTTGCCTCGGATGAGGCGGAAAAGGACAACGGATCCACCAGATCCGTCGGATCCACCGGGACAGACAAGGCCGAGCCTGTCGAGGTCACAAGTGGCCAAGCTGAAGACGGAAAGGAGGAAGAGTAATGCACTTGGATCAAGAAATGTCCTTGATGGAGCACCTTCTCGAGCTGCGCTCGCGTCTGATCAAGGCCGTGCTGGCTTTGTTCATTACGACGTCTATCAGTTGGGTGCTCGTGGAGCCGGTCCTGTTGATCATCAACAGGCCGCTCGGCGACGTCCTGCTCCAGGCTATTACGCCCACCGAGACGATCCTGGTCTATATGCGCGTGATGCTGATCCTGGGTGTGACCTTGGCTATGCCGGTCATCGTGTACCAGGGCATCCGCTTTTTGCTGCCGGCGCTGTTGCCACATGAGAAAAAGTACCTGAACATCCTCATCCCTGGGGCGACGATATGCTTTGCTACCGGCGTGGCATTTGCCCTCTGGGTCATGATCCCGGGCATGGTGATGTTCATGCAGAGCTTTTTGGTCCGGATCGTGGAGAACCGCTGGACGCTCCAAAACTATGTGAACTTTGTGACGTTCGTCATGTTCTGGATGGGCATCCTCTTTCAGATGCCCCTGGTGATCTTTTTCCTGGCCAAGCTCAATATCGTAACACACAAGCAGCTTGCGGGGTCGCGTCGTTGGGCCATTCTGGTGAGCTCTATCGTGGCCGCCATCGTTACACCCAGCCATGACCCCATCAATATGTTCATTCTGATGATTCCGCTGATCATCCTGTACGAGATCGGCGTGTTCCTGTCGCGGTTTGCCCACCCGAGTGAAGAAGAGCCCGAGGCACTGACCGCCTGATCCCGTGATGAAACAACCGCGCGAGGCCCTATGGAGGCCCTCGCGCGGTTTCGCTTGCTCGGATGGAAAGAAATGCTACAGTTCGGCCAGGACCTCTTGCGCATGCTCCTCGGGCTTGACGTTGGGGAATGCTTTGGCGATCTTGCCCTCCTCATCGATGATGTATGTCGTGCGCAACATGCCCTCGGTGGTTTTGCCAGAGGCCTTCTTCTCACCCCAGGCACCATACTGCTCTGCGACGCTGTGATCCGGGTCGCTCAGCAGATAAAAGGGCAGGGCATACTTGGCCCGAAATTGGGTGTGAGACTCGGGCGGATCAGGACTGACCCCCACCACTACGGCACCCTTCATGGCGAATTGCGCATGGCTGTCTCGGAAACTACAGGCCTCTTTGGTGCAACCAGAGGTGTCATCCTTGGGATAAAAGTATAGCACTACTTTTTTTCCCCGCTGATCAGACAGCGTAAACGGCTCCCCCTGATCCGACTCTAGCGTAAAATCCGGAGCCAACTCATTCTCTTGCAGCATTTCGAGTCTCCTTTCTGTTTGACATCATAGTACAAAACATTATCTTGCTTGTCAAGATAGTGCGTAATCTTTATGGCAAGCAATTGCCAAGGTACGTCTCTGCATCTACAATAAGGACTATATTTGTCTGAGGAGCAAGTCTCATATGCGAGCCAAAGGGCTCCGAATAGGCCGCATCGCCGGCATTCCTTTATACGTTGCGCCGACCTGGCTGCTTATCTTTGGCGGGATGACCTGGATCCTGGCCGATGCCTATTTGCCGGGCGTAATCGACGCATCCTCCGCGATCTACTGGGTGCTTGGTGCCGTAACCACCCTGCTCTTTTTTGTCGCAGTTCTCCTCCACGAGCTGGGCCACGCCCTGGTTTCGCGCGCCCAAGGCATAAAAGTGCGGCAGGTTACCTTGCTCTTCTTTGGAGGGCTGGCCGAGGTCGACTCGGCGCCATCCCGGGCACGCGACGAGTTACTCACCGCCCTGGTGGGACCCGCTCTGACGGTGGGCATTGGCCTTCTGTTTGGCCTGCTGCATGCCCTGACCCGAGCCACCTACCCCCTCCTGGCAGCGCCCGCTCGGGTTTTGCAGCATGTCAATATCGGCCTGGGATTATTCAACCTGCTACCCGGCCTGCCCCTCGATGGAGGACGCATTCTGCGCGCCGCCCTTTGGGCCATGATGGACAGCCCCAAGCGAGCCACCCAGTGGGCCGCACGGATGGGCCAGTGGCTGGGGATCCTGATCATGAGTGCTGGCGTGCTGCTTGTCGTGCGCATGGAACTCAACATCGGCGTAATCGCGGCCCTGGTGGGGCTATCACTACATCAGTCGGCGCGCGCGGCCTATGGCAAGGCAAGCCTGGAGCAGGTATTGGATGGTCGCACCGTCGCCGACCTGATGCAGCCCCACTCGGCCATGCTCTCCCTCAACGATACCCTGGATCGCCTGCCCCAGGAGATGCTCATGGGCGATACATCGGGCTATCTGGTGGGTGAAGGTGGGCGCGTTGTAGGGCTGGTCAGCTTGCGCCGGGTACGCCGGGTGCCGCGAGAAGCCTGGGCCCATACCAGGCTGGATGCCGTCGTAGTGCGACGGGATGAGATCGAAAGCGTGTCACCAGATACACCGCTGGTCCTTGCGCTGCAGCGCATGACGGGCAATAATATGGCGCAACTCCCAGTAGAGACCGACGGTGAGCTCGAGGGCATCCTAAGCCGCCACCGGATCGCTACCTTTGTCGAAATGCAAACCGGCGCTCGAGCCGAGCGCTAGCCAGAGCGGAGCGGTAGGTCGCTCCCCACAACCCTGAGAGGAGCGCGGTGAGGATTCTTTATCTGGACTGTGACACGTTGAGGCCTGATCATCTGGGATGCTACGGCTACCACCGCAATACATCGCCCCACATCGACCGCCTGGCGCAAGAGGGCATACGGTGCACCAACTACTATGCCTCCGATGCGCCCTGTCTCCCCTCGCGTGCGGCCCTCTTTACAGGGCGGTTCGGTATCCACACGGGCGTGGTCAGCCATGGCGGCACTGCGGCAGACCCGTGCCTGGAAGGGCCAACCCGTGGCTTTCGCCAGTCACGCGCCCAGGCGAGTTGGATGGACATGATGCGCCAGGCGGGCCTGCATACCGTCTCCATCAGCCCCTTTGCCGAACGGCATTCGGCCTGGTGGTTCTACCGTGGGTTCAACGAGGCCCACAACACGGGCAAGGGTGGCCTGGAGCGTGCCGATGAGATCGCCCCCGTGGCCCTCGAATGGATCCACAGTCACGGCGCAGAGGACAACTGGTTTCTGCAGGTGAACATGTGGGATCCACACACCCCCTTCCGCACGCCGCCGGATTATGGCAACCCCTTTGAGGGAGAACCGATCCCAGACTGGATCACCGAGGCCAAGATCAAGCAGGACTATGCGAGCTATGGCCCCCACAGCGCCCAGGACCCCGCTGGCTTTGGACCCAACGATACCGAGCGCTGGCCCCGCCTGCCCGCCGAGATCGCGTCTCTCGAGGATTACCGCCAGTGGATCGACGGCTATGACACCGGCATCCGCTATATGGACGACCACATTGGTGCGATCCTGGACGCGCTGGAGGAGCAGGGCGTTCTCGACGAGACGGTGGTCATCGTGTCCTCGGATCATGGCGAGAATCAGGGCGAGCTGAACGTATATGGCGATCACCAGACTGCCGACCACATCACCTCGCGCGTGCCGTTGATCGTACGCTGGCCCGGTCACCAGGGCGATGTCGTTGATAATGCATTGCATTATAATGTCGACCTGCCCCCTACCCTGACCGAGATGCTGGGTATCGACGCCCCACCCGCCTGGGATGGGCGCAGCTTTGCTGCTACCCTGCGCGAGGGTGTGGCCTCCGGCCGCGACTATCTTGTGGTCAGCCAGTGCGCCTGGAGCTGCCAGCGTGCCGTGCGCTGGGACGACTGGATCCTGATCCGCACCTACCATCCGGGCCTCAAGGATTTCCCGCCCGTGATGCTGTTCAATCTGGCCGAGGACCCCCACGAACTGCACGATCTGGCCAGTGAGCGCCCCGAGATCGTCAATGCGGGGCTCGCCCGTCTCGAGGCGTGGCAGGCCGAGATGTTGGCCTCCTCTACCGAGGCCGCAGACCCCCTCTGGACCGTGATGCGCGAGGGCGGCCCGTACCATGCCCGTGGCATGCTGCTCACATATGCTGAACGGTTGCGGGCCTCTGGGCGTGGCCACCACGCCGATCGGCTGCTGGCAGAGAGAATGCTCAACGAATGGGCATACCCCGATCGCCCCGGCGATTGGGACGCCCTCGCGAACAGCTAAGAGGGCTGCGGAGACAAAGAAGGGGAGCGACCGTTGATCGCTCCCCTCGTTCTTGCATCCGTGCTACAAAAAGTGTCGGTTGCCCGTCTCGGTGATGGTGGGCAACTCCTGATCCTCAGGCCAGGGAACGCTCCATGGAATACCTGGCAGTAGATCGAACACGTCATCGGCGATCTTGCTCTCGCCAATGGGATCGATGCAGGCGGCCCAGACAAAGACATCACTGGCAAAGACGGCCCGATCCCCCTCCCGCGACACGCGGATCTCTGGTTCTACCCAATGAAATCTCTTGTAGGGCACCCTCAGCAATCGATTCTGCCGCACACACCGCCCGTCCTGCCAGAGAGTGGCGTACACAGCAGCGCGCCGATAGCTCATAGCTTCCCACTCGCTCACTGGCAGCCGACAACAGACCCTGCTGGAATTGGGAGGTAACGTCACCCGCCTCGACTCGCGACGGCTCTCTCCGCCATCAAAGCAAGCATAGCCATAGACGAGTTCACCCTCCCAAGGCTCCATCGTATCGTTGACACCATAGATGCACACCCGATCGCCGTTGATCGAGGGAATGATCTGGATCGGGTCAAAGGCGCGTCGCACAGGATGATAGGCCAGCTTGCGCCGCAGGTAGTAATCTACGATGGTCCAGCCGTGAGTCACCGGCCACGAGTCGTTGTACATCCAAAAGATCGCCGAGGCGGTGCTGAACATGCGGCGCCGAAAGTTGTTCACGTACTCGACCAGGGCTTCGGCCTGTAACACACCGCTGAGAAAAGCATAGTCCTTGAGCGACAGGTCCGCCGGGTCCAGGCCGTACCAGGTGCGGAACCACTCCTCGTTGATGGACTTGCGCCCGGGCCCCTCAGAGCCTCGCGGGTTGGGGCCCGAGGCCAGCTCATTGTCGTGATACTCCCAGCTCGCCGATAAATAGCGGCGCTCATCCTCCGGCAGGAACTGCTCCAGCGTTGCAATCGACGAGGCCCCCAGGGCGCCACCCTCGTTGGGAAAGCGGCTCACGTCATCACGGTAGGCCCAAAAGTTCTCGCGGCTCTCGCCCAGCGACACATGCCATGGGTGCTGGTCGCCGGCAGTAGGATCATTGGGATGCAGGTTGTCCGGCGAGTAAGGCGAGCTGGGCCAATAGGGTCGTGAAGGGTCCTCGTTACCCATGATGCGCGGGATCTCCATGTGGTACAAGGCATAGTCAGGATGCGCGCGCACCGTATCATACATCCAATCCCAGGCACCCCACTCGATCTCGTTGTTCCCGCACCAGACCACCAGGCTCGGATGCGGCGATAGCTCGCGGGCCACATGAGTTACTTCGGCGCGCACGCTGCGCAGAAACTCGGGATCGCCCGAGGGATACTGGGCGCAGGCAAAGATGAAATCGTGCCATACCATGATGCCCGTCTCATCGCACAGCTCGAGCAGGTCATGATCCACATAGAGCCCGCCACCCCAGATGCGCAGCATGTTGAAATTGGCCTGTACCGCCTCATCAATCAGACGCTGGTAGCGGTCACGGTCCACCGCGGCCATGAGCATGTCGGCAGGCACCCAATTGCCGCCCTTGCAAAAGATTGGGACGCCATTGACATGGAGCGTAAAGTGCTCGCCGCCGTCGTCATGGGGCGAGCGGTCGATGGTCACCGACCGAATGCCCGTGCGACACTGTTGACTATCCACCGTGGCCCCATCCACATCGAGCCGAGCCTCGACATCATAAAGAGGTTGATCGCCGTGGGGCAGAGGCCACCAGAGAGCGGGCTCATCGATCTCGACGGCCAGCGTCTGGGTTGAGGCGCCAGGCGGCAACGTGACTGACACCTCGCTCTCGGCCGCCGCCTCGGCGCCCCCCGCCTCGGGGGCCGCGGGCCCCGACAGCTGCACGCTCACCACAGCCTCTATTGCCTCATCTAACACGTTCTCGACGTGCATGCGCACATGAAGCGTGGCGTGGCTGTGGTCCTCTGCCAGCTCGGGATAGACCGTGACCTGGTCGATGCGCGCCGTCTCGGCCCACTCCAGCGTCACCGACCCCGGGATCCCGACATTGACCAGGCGCGGGTTCCAGTCCCAGCCGAACTGGAACTGGGGCTTGCGCAGCCACATGCGCTTGTGGAGCAGGCTGTCGGGGTGGCGCGGGTCATAGTCGCCCGCCGTGCGCTCCGCCGCCGCGTACAGCCCCGCCTCGATGGCGACGCTGAGCAGGTTCTCGCCCTCTTGCAGGTGCTCGGTGACATCGATGCGACAGGGATAAAATACGTTGGCATGCCCGCCGATGCGCTCACCATTGAGATAGATTTCGGCCACCAGATCCAGTGCTTCGAACACGAGCCAGACCCGGGCTGCCTCTAGCGCCTCGGAGGAGGGCGTGAACGTACGCCGATAGATCCAGAACTGCTCCTCGACCCAGCGGGCCGCCAGCGCGTTGACGCCCACGCGGGGGTCCTCGATACGCCCGGCGCGCATCAGATCCAGATGCACCTCACCCGGCACCTGGGCCTCGATAAAGGGGCGCTCGTCCACATCGGGGAGACAGTAGGTGGCAACCTCGCCACGGCGCCCATCGGTTCCCCTAAGCTTCCATGTCCCATTCAGGCTCTCTTTTGCGAACATGCTCGGCCTCCTCTCCCGCAACGGCATCTACGGCTCATCCGTACTCATTATGGCCGCTGGCAGGCAGAGCGTCAACCCTGCGGGGCAGCGGCGGCAAAGGTCACAGTTAGGCCACGTGTTCGACAACGGGTCACGGGTAGCCTGGGCAACGGGCGCATGTATGCGCCCGTTGCCCAAAGCTGGCTGCGTTCCCGGGTTGCATGCCGACTCGCGCCCGTCTAGAATGGTGGCATGAATCGTACGATCCAGAGCGGCTGGCGCGGCGGCCGCATGCGACACAAGGAGGATACATGATCAAGCTATCGGGGCGCACGCAACCGCTGGAGCATTACCCGGCCCTGGAGGCGCTGGACGTCATTCACCGCCTCGGCTTTGATGGCGTCGAGGTCTGCCTGGAGACGGCCGAGATGGCCCCGGACAAGCTCACCGACGAGATGATCGCTGCCGTGCGCGAGCGCATCGCGGCCCTCGGCCTGGCGCCCCACTCGGTGGGCTACCACAAGGACTATGTATACGACGATCGTGAGTTCGACCTCACCTGCCGCGCCATCGAGGTCACCCCCGCCTTTGGCACTGGGCTGTTCATCTTTTCCGGGCCGCCCAAGCGCACGGCCGATGAGGCCGAATGGAACCTCATGATCTCGCGTACCGCCGAGCTGGTGAACCTGGGCGAAAAACATGGCGTGATCCTGGCCCAAGAGTTCGAGCCGGGGTTCATCGTGGGCTCGACCGCCGAGCTGCTGCGGCTGTTCGAGGAGCTTCCCTCACCCTATCTGGCCGCCAACGCCGACCTGGGCCACCTGTTCCTTTGCGACCCCGATCCTATCGCGTCCATCCACGCCATTGGCTCCAAGATCGTCCATGGCCACGTGGAGAACATGGCCACGGGCGTCCACGATCACGAGCTGCCCACCGAGGGCGACATGGACCTGGCGCGCTATTTCGAGGCCCTACACGCTATCGGGTTCGAGGGCGCGTTGGCGCTGGATCTGTACAAACATGACTATGAGGCGGTGGCGCAGGAGCAGCTCGCCTATATGCGCTCGCTCATCACCGTCTCCGAGGAGCGCTAGCCTATGGACGACGAACGCATCTATCCGCTGACATTCGAGCCACAACTGCGCCCCTACCTCTGGGGCGGGCGCAACCTGGAGACGCTCTTGGGCCGGGATCTGCCGCCGGGTCCCGTCGCCGAATCCTGGGAGATCTCGGCCCACCCCGAGGCGCCTACGCGGGTGCTCGAGGGCTACTGGCAGGGCTCGACGCTGCCCCAGGTGCA
>SLPC01000174.1 GCA_007132185.1 Anaerolineae bacterium
AGCCCTTTCCGCCCTCTTTCGCTCAGGGTTCACCTGGCAAAATCGTCGTATTATCCAGACTGGATTGCGCCCTCGGGCATACAACGCAGGTTCCCTTGTGCCTGGGCGAGCCGTTCTGGAGGGTGGATTTGACGTGGCGCGGGGCTGGTCTATAATAGAATTGTTCGCGGGTGTAACTCAGTTGGCAGAGTGTCTGCTTCCCAAGCAGGATGTCGTGGGTTCGAATCCCATCACCCGCTCTGAATCTATTAGCCATAGATTCCCCCCTGTCCCTAGAGGTCGCGCGTGGTGACTCGAATCACCATGCGCGACCTTTTTTTTCCGGCCTGTGCCAGCACCCGTTCCATGTTTGGCCCGCGTTAAAGTCAACCGGGGAAATGTCAACGCCATCTGTCGGCCGACGCACTGTCAGCTACCTGCGTATAGCTCGGCTGCATGATCCCTCTACGCTTTGCATAACGGTACCGTCGGGCACGCTTGCGACCAGTAGCCAACCTCTGTATCATATGTTGCACACAACCGGGCCCAGACCAACGCCTCCAAAGATGCCGGCTCGTTCTTGTCCTCATATATAGCGATCCCTATAAGAGAGAACCACAATGACCAGAGAACGCCCATCGTCTATCCCAGGCCGGTTCCTTGACCAGGCGCCCGGACCGATGCTCGAATTCGTGCCCGAACCAGACCCCGAGACGCTGGCTGTACTCATCGTAGCTTTTGCCAATGCAGCGGGAGGCAGCATCGTCATGGGCTCGGACAAGGCAGGTAACGTGCATCCGAATGCCATCGAGGATCTGGAGCCAGTCCTGGAACGGGCATTGAGCCTGGTTGAACCGCCCTTTCGCGAGATTGAGCTCCCCCAGTGGTTCTCGGAGGATACGCCCCAGGGCCAGATTGGCACGATCATCGTGCGCCCCACGCCCTATCAGATGAGCATCGGGGGCTCGCAGGTGTATGTGCGCTCCGGGCGCATGAATGTGCGTCTGAGCCCCGATCAGCTGACACCCAGCCGCTCTGCCTCTGGCGAGACTCGTTTTGAGGATGAAATAGTCCCTGGCGCCACCCTGGATGATCTGGACCCGGATATCATCGAGGAATACCGACTGAACCGCGTCAAGCGCGGCCCGCGAGGCGAGTCCTTTACCCGGTTAGAGTTGCTGCGCGATGCGGGCGCCATCGATGCGGCCAACAACCCAACGGGGGCAGGGATCCTGCTCTTTGGAAAGAACCCGCACTACTTTTTTCCTCAGGTCGGCGTCGTGATCGTGCGATTCAAGGGTACCAGCCTGCGCGAGGCAGCTCTGACCTCGGAGCGTTACAGCCGCCGCATCGAGGTGGTCGGCCCGGCCCCCCGCCTGGTAGAAGGGGCCTGGCAGGCTCTCTTTGACGAGATCCATCAGCGCTCAGTGACCAATGGCCTGGCCCGCCAGGAGCACTATGAATATCCCATTGAAGCGGTGCGCGAGGCCGTGGTGAACGCCGTCTGCCATCGCGACTATCGCGTCAGCGGACAGCGCATCGAGATCCGCCTCTTTGATGATCGCATGGAGATCCTTTCCCCTGGGCGTCTCCCCGGCCACATCACCCTGCACAATCTGCTAGAGGAGCATTACTCGCGCAACCCACGCCTGGTGCGCGGGCTCTACTACTGGGGTTATATCGAGGAGCTGGGCCAGGGGATCGACATTATCTATGAGGCGATGCAGCGCGACCACCATCCGCCGCCCGAGTTTCGTGAGGGAGAGCGTAGCTTTGCGGCCACGTTGTTGAATACCATCGATCAGATCGAGCTGCAATATGGTGATGACGTCAACCCACGGCAGATTTTGGCGTTGCGCCATCTGCAGGAACACGAACGCATCACCAACCGCGAGTATCACCGCCTCTGCCCGGACGTCTCCACTGAGACGCTCCGCCTGGACCTGCGCGACCTGATCTCGAAAGGCATCCTGTTGCAGGTGGGCAGCAAACGGGGCACCTACTATGTGCTCAAAGGCGAGAACTGATTCCGAACTCGGTCTGCACGCCCCATAAAAGAGATAGAGGCCCAGGAAGGATCTCTCCTCCGGGGCCTCTTTGCTGTCAGGCCAGGAGTCAGCCTGAATCTCTCAGAAACGACTAGCTCTCAAGGAACCACTGCTCCGGAAACTCGGGATAGGTCCACAGGGTGTCCCACGTCCAAAAGCCGCCTGTCTCACTGACGTTCTTGAGATTGTTGCGTAGGAACAGCGGATGCGGGCCGTTGCCCACCGAGTTGATGTTCCACACATTCTGGGCCTGGCTCTCGAGCACCTTGCGGGCCGGCTCATCATCATCGGTGCTATTATACTCGTCCATCCAGCGATAGAGATCCTTGATCTCCTCGGGGGGCTCCTCACCAGTCTCGCCCAGAGTTTCGTACCACTGGCCCCAGAGAATGCCCCAGGCACTCACATCCTGGAACCCTGGCGGAGTAAACCACTTTTCACGGCGCAGGAACAGGGTGTCCATCGTCTCGTCGCCATGCCAGGTTGACATCGGCTCCTCGTTGGCCTGAATCCTCTGAGAGATCAGGGTGCGGGTCACCGACTTCCACTGGATCTCGATGCCGACATCGTTCCAGTACTCGGCCATGAGCTCTGTGATGGGCCCTTTGGGTGTCTCAATCTCTACCAGGTTCCAGTCAATCACGATGGGCTGCTTGCTCACCGGCCAGAGGCGATGCGTGCCAGCCGCGTTCCACTCCAGGCCCATCTCATCCAACAGGGCGTTGGCCTGGTCCGGATCGTACTCGGCATAAGCCTGAGCAAACTCGGGCCGATAGTGCCGCGATACGGGAACGACGGTGAACGCCGTCTCGGAGGCGTTGCCAAAGTAGATCACGTTATTGATATCGGCGCGGTTGACGGCCAGCGAAAGAGCGCGGCGGAAGCGCACATCAGAGAACACCTCGCGCCACTCGTCATTTTCATAGTTCATGTTCACATGATAGATCGCCTCGCCGCCCTTGCCGGTCTCCCAGAGGATCATGCGGGCGTCAGAGGCTGCTGCCCCCTCGGCATAGGTGGCATAGAACAGGATGCGCAGCTCGAACGCCGCAAAGTCATAGGTCCCACCCACCACCTTGGCGTCCAGAACCGAGAGATCTGCGGCGCGGTCCATGTTGATTGCGTCGAGATAAGGCAACTGATTGCCCTCAGGATCTACCGCATGATAGTACGGGTTGCGCTCCAGGAATGACATGGAGGGGGTATCACGCACAGGCAAAAAGGCTTCGAGACGCGGACGGCCGGCCCCTTGGGCCCGGGCGTTCTCGCGGCCATGGAGCTGGTACCAAAAGTCAAAGCCGGCTTCCTTGGCCACCTCGTTGGCATCTGGATTGTACTTGAGGTGGAACTGCTGTAGGTAGTGAGCAGGGGCAAAGGGGCGGTTGTCGCCCAGGCCCATGCGGTGCGCCATGGAAACGAGGATAAAGGCGGGCGTAGGTACGGCGAATCGGAGCGTAAAGGTATAGTCATCGATGATATCGAGCTCCATGATCTCGCCACCAGGACGAAAGCGGGCCTGAGGCACCGGCGTGATGTCGGTGTTCAGCAGCATGTCCTCGTACCAGTAGCGCATGTCCTCGGTGGTCAGAGGCTCGCCATCCGACCACTTCATACCGGGCCGCATGTGACAGGTAATCTCGCGAAAGTCATCACTCATGACGGCATCTTTGAGGATATGAGGTACGGCATGAGTGGCGTCCTGCGAGATGCGCATTAGGTTGGGCTCATCCATCGCCATATTCGCATCGCCGCCCATCAGGTTGGTGGTCATGTCGCCCACGGTGAGGGTGCCACCGTAATCGCCGATCCTCTCGGTGATGGGGCATACGCGTGGCTCCTCGGGAAGGCGCTCGTCCACCGGCGGCAACTCGCCACGCGCCACTTTTTCTGCCAGAACGGGGGCTTCGTTATAAAGGCCGGGCGTCTCGACAGGAACGTCATCGACCGGGTCATCGACTGGCTCATCAACGACTGGATCATCGACTATGGGCTCATCGACGACAGGATCTTCAACCACCGGATCCACAGCGGGTGTATCGGGGGCACAGGCCGCAATGGCCACGCCAGCGGCCGTGATGCCGGTCAGGCGGATAAAGTCTCTGCGGGTATGTTTCTTCAGGTCCATGTGTCAACTCCAAAGGTATACAAGTGGTTACCGTGCATCTGTGCATACAACCAGCGGCAGACGTTGCCGCCAACAACTAACCGACCATGAGTCTATGTACCTCTCCTTTCACACTTTGCCCAACAGAGGCTCGCTGTAGTCCATAGCCGTTCCTCAGAAATGCACACAGCGAGACCACCGCATGTTGATGGTCTCGCTATATTCGCATTCGTGGGCGTTCACACATGTATCCTAGCACGGTCTCCGCCCTCTTGGGCTCGCCTCTGCGACTATTATATTCTCACTATACGTCCGAAGCAGCCGATCTGTCAAGATTCGCTTTATGGTTGACCTGAGAGCCGGATGCCATCCATCGGCAACGGATCGCGACAGCGGTAGCCTAGCTCTGCCGGACCAGCTTGCGCAGGCTCTGCACCTCGCGCGGCGGATCCTGATGCCGGCCATAGTCGGTCCAGGACACCTCACCCACATAGATGTCGCCGCGCGAGTCCACAGCCACGCCATGGGGCGCCAGGAACTGACCCGGCTCCTCGCCGGGGTGCATGCCCCCCACCCAACCAAGTTGCTGTCCGGTCAGGTCATGGATGCTGATCCGCGCCCCCAGGTTGGGATAGTCGCGATTGACGGGAATCGTGGGCCCGAGCTGCCCGATATAGACCAGCGGCTCGGCGCTGATATAGATGCCGCAGGGCCTATGCAGGTGATGGGTCCATTCCCGCAAATAGTTGCCCTCACTGTCAAAGATCTGTACGCGGTGGTTCTCTCGGTCGGCGATGTACACCAGGCCCTCGGGGTCTGTCGCTACCATGTGCACCAGGTTGAACTCGCCGGGGCCGGTGCCATAGTCGCCCCAGGAAAAGAGGCGCTCGCCCTCGGGGGTGAACTTGTGAACCTTGGCATTGCCATAGCCGTCGCTGATGTACAGATTGTGGGTGCCGGGCTCCTCAGCCACCTTGGTGGGACGGTTGAACGGCTCGCCGCTGCCCGCCTCGGCTGGCTCTCCCGGCCTACCCAGGGTCATCAGCACCTCACCCTCCAGCGTGCAGCGCCTTACCGTGTGGTCGCCATCATCTACGCACCAGAGGGTGCCGTCGTGCGAAAGCGACACGCCATGGGGCCGATCAAAGATATCAGACCCCCAGGTGGCGAGCAGCTCGCCCTCACGGTTCAACACCAGCATCTTGTACTCGCCCCGGGTGAACAGATAGACCCGGTCATCGGGGCCAACAACGACGTCGGGGACCTCCTGCAGGGCCACGCCCTCGGGCAGCTTGGCCCACGCCAGATCCTCTTCATACCGGAAATCGCCGCTCCCCAGAATAGCTCCCATGGCACGCTCCTCTCTACAAGAACGGTTTGCTTGCTTTCACTGTGTGCCGTGTACCGCCATCTGCTCGTGATACCAGCTTGCGTTTTGTGCGATCATCTCGGGCACGGGCAGACCGTAGGGGCAGCGGGCGGCGCACTCGCCACAGACGATGCACGTCTCGGCCTCGGCGATCAGGCTGCGCCCCCATTCGCCATACACACGCTCGGGTGGCATCCGCCGACCAAAGCTCTTGATGTTCATCACCGTCGAGATCTGGATACCCTGGGGGCAGGGCTGGCAATAGTCACACCGCCGGCAGAAACGCGTGCCCAGATATTCGGTGATCTCTGCCATGCGCGCCTGCTCGGCAGCGGTGAACGCCGCGGGCCCTTCCATGATCTCGACGATCTCCTCGATCTCGGCGATCCGCTCGATGCCTACCACCGGCACGACGCCCTCGTACTGGCGCAGGAACTTGAATGACAGGGTGGCATCCTCGAGCAGACCGCCGCCCATGGGCTTCATGGCGATAAAGCCGACGCCATTCTTACGGCAAATAGGGATTAGCTTCTCGGCAGGCTCGTTGGTGATATAGTTGAACGGGAACATCATCGTCTCGAACAGCCCGCTGCCGGCCATCTCGATGGCCATCTCGAGCTTGTGCGAGGTAACGCCGATATGGCCGATGCGGCCCGCATCCCTGGCCTCGCGGGCAATGTCCATCGGGCCACCGGGCGCCAACACCTGCTCCAGCGCCTCGGGCGTGCTGATGTTGTGAAACTGAAACAGGTCGATATAGTCTGCGCCGAGCCGCTGGAACGACAGCTCCATCTGCTCGCGAAAGGGCCCGGCCTCACGAGCGGGGCTCTTGGTCGCCAGAATCAGCCCGTCGCGCCGGCCCTGGATGGCGATGCCGATGCGCTCCTCGCTAGTGCCATAGCCGTGCGCGGTATCGAGCATGGTGACGCCCAGATCGAGACAGCGCTGCACGACGTCGACTGCGCCCTGCTCGGTGAGCCGCTGGATGGGGATACCGCCAAAGGCCACATCCGAGACGCGCAGCCCCGTCTGGCCCAATTCTACCTGGCGCATAGGTTCACTCCTTGATTAGGTGATAACGGTGTGGATAGGGATTGTAGCGAGCAACGGGTAGGGGGTCAACCGCATGCACCAAGGCGGGTGTTCGGGCAGGGAGAGTGGGAAAAGGGCCGAGCCCCAGAGAGCAATCAACTGCCGCCCCGCTCGGAGCGGCTAGGACGACTCGAGCGCCAGGCTCACCGCCTGGGCGAGGGAGCGGCAGTACATCGGCTGGGCGCCGGCGCCCTGTAGCTGCCCATTGCCGCGCACACGCGGCATGAGGATGCGGCCAAAGCCAAGTTTGGCGGCTTCACGCAGGCGGCGCTCGCTGTGGCCCACGCTGCGCAGTTCGCCGGCCAATCCCACCTCGCCAAAGATGGCCAGTTCGGGCAGCACGGGGCGATTGTGATAGCTGGAAACGAGGGCCACGGCGATGGCAAGGTCGACGGCGGGTTCTTGCACCCGCAGGCCGCCCACGACATTGACGAATACGTCCTGGTCGCTCAATGATAGCCCCACGCGCTTGGAGAGCACCGCAATCAGCAACAGCACCCGGTTGAGGTCGACCCCGTTGCAGGTGCGGCGCGGGCGCTCGGGGGCGCCACGGCTCACCAGCGCCTGGATCTCGACCAGCAGCGGGCGCGTGCCTTCCATGGTGACGGCCACGGCAGAGCCGGTGGCATGCTCGATACGCTCCTCGAGGAACACCTGGGAGGGGTTGGTGACCTCCACCATGCCCCGTTCGGTCATCTCAAAGACGCCCACCTCGTTGGTGGAGCCAAAGCGATTCTTGACGCTCCGCAGCAGGCGATAGCTGTGGAATCGCTCCCCCTCGAGATAGAGCACCGTGTCCACAATGTGCTCTAGCACCCGGGGCCCCGCAATGGCGCCGCTCTTGGTGACATGACCCACGAGAAAGGTCGAGATACCCTGGGCCTTGGCAAGCCGCTGCAGTGCCGAGGCGCACTCGCGCACCTGGGTCACGCTGCCGGGTGACGAGCTCAACTCCTCAGCATAGATGGCCTGAACCGAGTCCACGATGACGATATTGGGGCGCAGATGGTCGATCTGGCCCAGAATCTGCGTCAGATTGGTTTCGGATAGGACGAACAGGTTGGGGGCATGCATGCCCAGGCGGTCGGCACGCATCTTGATCTGGTGGAGTGACTCTTCGCCCGAGATATACAGCACGCGCTGCGAGCTGCCGAGCAATATAGCCAGTTGGAGTAGCAGAGTGGACTTGCCGATGCCGGGGTCGCCACTGATGAGCACGACACTGCCGGGGACGATGCCGCCGCCCAGCACGCGACTCATCTCCTCCAGGGGCACAGCCAGGCGTTCCTCGCCATGGCCGGCGATGTCGGCGAGGGCCAGCGCTTCAGCGACGAGTTCGTCGGTGCGAGTGCTCTTGGAAGCAGAACGCGATGGGGAGTCAACAAGTGACTCCACCATCGTGTTCCATTCTCCACAATCAGGGCATTGGCCCGACCAACGCGGTTGTGTGGCGCCGCACTCCTGGCAGACATAGCGCCGACGCGGTCGTGCCATACTATAGCTTTTCCTCAGAGACGAGCGTGGCGGGCTCATCTACCTCTTGGCTGAACTTGAACACAATCTCATTGTCCTCGACATCAGCCACCACGCTTCTGACATCGCTCTCGAGACTGAGCAGCTTTTCGGCCAACGGATCTTCAATCAGGCGCTGAATGGCGCGGCGCAACGGGCGTGCACCAAACTGCGGATCAAAGCCCTCATTGACCAGGAGCTCGCGCGCTGCGTCGGTGATATCCAACGTCAGCTCGTGCTCTTCCAGGCGCTCGTTCAGACGACGCAACTGGATATCGACGATCTGCTCAATGTCGTCACGCTTGAGCTCGTGGAACACCACGACCTCATCCACACGGTTCAGGAACTCGGGTCGGAAGAGCTTGCGCAGCTCTCGCATGAGCTTGGTCTTCATCTCACGATAGTCCGACTCGCTGCCTTCCTCATGGCGGGCGCCGGCAAAGCCCAGCGCTGCCTCGCGAGTGATGACCGAGCTACCAATATTCGAAGTCAGAATGATGATGGCGTTACGGAAATCCACCTTGCGCCCCTTGGCGTCGGCCAACTTGCCCTCCTCCATGATCTGGAGCAGCATGTTGAACGCCTCCGGATGGGCCTTTTCAATCTCGTCAAAGCAGATCACCGAGTACGGACGCCGTCGGATTGCCTCGGTTAGCTGGCCGGCCTCCTCATAGCCTACATAGCCTGGAGGGGCACCCACCAACCGCGATACGGTGTGTCGCTCCATGAACTCGGACATGTCGAACTGGAGCAACGCATCCTCGCTGCCAAACATGAACTCGGCCAGCGTCTTGGACAGCTCGGTCTTGCCGACACCCGTGGGCCCTAGAAAGATGAACGACCCAATGGGGCGTCGCGGATCTTTGAGGCCGGCGCGCGCGCGGCGGACCGAACGTGCCAACGTCTGGATGGCCTGCTCCTGGCCCACGATACGCTCGTGCAGGGCCTCTTCCATGCGCAGCAGGCGCATCGACTCTTCCTGAGCGATGCTCGTGACGGGCACACCCGTCCACATCGCCACGATCTCGGCAATATCCTCGGCCGTTACGATCAGATCTGGCTCGAGTTCATCATCTATCTCAGCACCGAACTCGAACCCCGCTTCACCCCCGACCAACGGTCGTAGGAATGAAGGTGAAGACTCGCTATGGCCCCCGTACGACTCTTCACGTTCGAGCCTCTGGGCCGCGCTCTGCTCCGGGTGCAAGACACGGAACACGCGCACCCGCGAGGCCGCCTCGTCTACGAGGTCGATAGCCTTATCGGGCAAAAAGCGATCCGGCACATAACGCGTTGCCAGCCGTGCAGCAGCTTCCAGAGCCTGATCGGTGATGCGTAGGCCGTGGTGCTCCTCGTAGCGCTGTCGGATGCCCTTGAGGATCTCGAGAGTCTCCTCTTCGCTGGGCTCTTCGACAAAGACCGGCTGGAAACGACGCTCTAGCGCCGCGTCACTTTCGATATGCTTGCGATACTCGTCCAGCGTGGTGGCGCCGATGCACTGCAACTCACCGCGTGCCAGCGCCGGCTTGAGTATGTTGGCAGCATCCATAGAGCTGCCTGCCGAACCAGCGCCCACGAGCATATGCAGCTCGTCAATAAAGAGCACCGTGTCGGAAGAACGGATCTCGTCAATCACCTTTTTCAGACGTTCCTCGAACTGGCCACGGTACATGGTACCAGCCACCAGCGAACCCACGTCCAAGCGCACCAGGCGCTTGTTGCGCAGGTCGCGAGGCACACGGCCCGCGATGATGCGTTGGGCCAAGCCCTCGACGATGGCGGTCTTGCCCACACCGGGCTCTCCGATCAGGGCAGGATTATTCTTGGTGCGGCGTGCCAGAACCTGGATCACGCGCTCGATCTCGGTCTGCCGACCGATGACCGGGTCCAAATCGCCTTCCTCTGCCAGTTCCGTCAAATCGGTGCTCAGTTGCTCCAGGAGCGACTTTTCCTTGCTCGACGACGAGCGCTGGCGCGGCATTGGCGCATTCGAGGACGTGGAACGCTCATTCATGAGATATCGCAGGCGCCGATGGACGATCTCCAGATTCACGCTGAGACCTTCCAGCACAGCGGCAGCCATCGAGTCGGGCAGGCGAACCAGGGCCATGAGCAGATGCTCTGTCCCAATAGAATCATGCCCGCGCTTTTTCGACTCGTCGATGGCGAGCTGTATTACTCTCTTGGTTTGATCTCCAAGTTGCAGGCTGGTAGGTGCGCGGTCACCCGTGCCTACCATGCGCTCTACGGCATCACGCAACTGGCCGATCGACAGACCTAGCTCGGTAAGGACGTGAGCAGCCTCACTCTTTTCCTCACGCATGAGCCCCAGTAGCAGGTGCTCGGTACCAATGTACCGGTGATTAAGACGGCGTGCTTCTTCCTGAGCCAGGCTCAGGGACTGTCGGGCACCTCTACTGAATCGATCGAATCCATTAGCCATTATCCACCTAGCTTTCGTCTATTATCTATAAACGCTCGACACCTAGGGTTGGTTTCCACTCGGTCGAACGGACAGCCTTGTATCGCATATCACACCAGGGGTGATTCCCTGTCTATCTATATTATACACCATCCGGCAAGCTCGCGCAGAAAGAGCGTTATGTGTCAAACGCTTTATGTCATCCGTCACAAGCCGGTTAGGAAACCCAAAGGGAGCCGTGTATAACCAACACTGGCTCCCTCGCGTTATCACAAACCCAGATCAAACGCGAGTAGGAATCACTCGTGCGGCATCGCCAGCATACGCGTGCCTCCCTGCTCGCGACTAGAACACTACAGATCGGTATCCGTCTCCTCCGAGCTATCTCCTATCAGATCACTCTGCCCCTGATCATCCCAGCCAAAATCGTCAGCGTACGGATCCTCTTTGACGCGCCTCAGGGAGAGCCCCATGCGTTGGCGGGCCGCGTCAATGCGAATGATGCGTAGCTCGATCTCTTGACCCTCATGCACTATTTCGCTGGGATGGCCGATACGATCCTCAGAAAGCTCCGAGATGTGCACCAGCCCCTCGATCTCCTCATCAAGCCGGGCAAAGGCCCCAAAGTCAGTGATCTTGGTGATGGTCGCTGTGACCAACTGGCCAATCTCGTAGCGCTCCTCGACCGTGGTCCAGGGCTCGGGCTTGAGCCGCTTGATGCTCAGGGCGATGCGCCGGCGCTCTTGATCCACCCCCAACACATAAACCTCTACACGCTGGCCCGTTTTGAGGACCTCGCGAGGATGATTTACGCGGCTCCAGGATAGCTCGGACAGATGCACGAGACCATCAGCTCCGCCAAGATCGACAAAAGCGCCAAAGTCACACAGGCTACTGACAATACCCTTGCGTACCTCGCCTTCCTGCAGATCATCCAGCAGGCGCTCTTTTTGCTCCTGTCGCCACTCGCGCATCGCCGCTCTCTCAGATAGAATCAGGCGATTGCGTCGGCGGTCCAGTTCAATGATCTTGAACTTGAGCTTCTTGTCCAGTAGCTGGTTGAGTTGTTCGATGCGCTCCTCTTCCGAATCGGTGCGCGGCAGTCGAATGCTCGCGATCTGTGAGGCGGGCACGAACCCCCGCACACGTCCGACGCGGACGATCAGCCCGCCACGATTGCAGTTGCTGATAGTCCCTTCGAACACCTCTTCTGCCTCAAACATCTCATTGGCACGCTGCCAGTCGCCCTCGACCATGGCGCGAGACAGGGACAGGACGCTGTTGCCAGAAGCATCCTGGGATCGTACCACATACACAAAGACGGTATCTCCAACGGAGAGCTCTTTGCGAAAGTCGGCATCCAGATGTTCCAGATCACGGCCCGGTACAATGCCCTCTGACTTGCAGCCGATATCTACGATGATCTCGTTGGCACTGATTCCGACGATGGTTCCCTCTAGCGTCTCCCCATTCCGGGGAATGACATGCGAAAACTCTTGATTCAAGAGTTCCGTCATGGGATGATCGGCGGGCACAGATGCTTCTGCTCCAAAGCCGTGCCTGTCACGCTGCTCCTGCTTGTCCACGCTCTCTCTCCTCGATTGGTTTCCGATCATCACCATTATACGATCATTTGCTTCAAATAGCAAAGCAAGCGCCAACATTTTGACGTAATATGTCGATCAATGGTTCTGGTACGCGAGAATCAAGAGTCAAACCAGAGAGTGGCAATGCCTGCAACGCGCAGAGCGTTGTCGCCAAACTGCACCGTGCGCAGCTCTACCCGCATATAGACGCCATCACGCAAGCGCCCCTCCCAGATAATGGAATCACCGATCTGACGGTAGGGGTACTCGTTATACAAGCCGCCCAGCTCCGCCCCCTGCTCGGTCTCCCCCTCGTAGGTCAGAGTCGTTCCTGGCAAGTACCCCCCGTGGGGGATACCATAGGCCACGGGCCCGGTAAAGCTCAACTCGGAGGTGGTATCCATGACGCCAGTCTGTGGATTCACATCCAGCACAATGATCGATGCTCTTCCTACCAGGTGCATCTGCTCATCGGTATACCAGAGGATGCGCAGATCGAGGTCCATCTCGGTGCCAGACACGGGCGAGCCTTGCCATTGAATCGAGTCGCCTCTGCGTTTCAGGGCGCGCTGGCCATCGATGAGCAGATAGACACCATCTTCCCCGCTGGCCTCGTAGACGATGCCGGTATCGAGGAGAGCCGACCCGCGCTCGATGGTAAATGCAGCGGGAAGGTTGTAGGACAGGCGATCAGGGGTGGCGCCAACACGTGTTAGACAGCCACCGAGGACCGGCGAGAGGACCAGCAAGGCGCCCATCAGCCAGAGCCACTTGCGCGCATACTCGACCATGGAAGGACATTCTCCACAACTGTGTATGAACAACAGCAACGGCATTCTAACCACGGGTTTTTGCCATGTCAAGCAGTTGACATTTCTTGCGTATTTGATAGACTATAGTAGCAAGCTCATTACTCAACAAGATCGGCCGCAGGAGGATCCACACGAGATCATGTCAGACAGCATAGACATGCGTGGATGGGAACCCTGGCAACAAAAGTATCGTTATGGGGTATTGCTCATTATCCCGCCCGAGCCTTCCTTGTCTCTAGTTGATTCACTGCGGGTTCGCTATGCCTGGGCGCAATCTTCTGAATGCCCAGCGCATATCAGCTTGACAGTACCCCTGCCGCAACCTCTTACGCCAGAGCATTGGACTGAGCTTGTCGGTATCGCGTCGGAGATCAAGCCATTCACCATTCACTATGGGCCGCTCACCCACTATCTGCCGCATCCTGGCGTGGTCTTGCGGATCGATCCACAAGACAGACTGGATCATCTGAGAGAGGCACTGGAATCAGCCTCCTGTTTTGCGCAAGCTGATCCGCGGCGCTATCCATTCTCGGCACATATGACTATCGCCGAGATGATCTCTGCAGAACAGACGATAGAGATCATGTCCGCGCTACAAGGAGATGCACCGCAGGGATCCTTTCTGTGCCAGAAGGTCTCGCATGTGGTGCCCGATGACCGGTTTCGCTTTGCTGAGCGAACGCGGCTCACTCTGGGCGCAACTGATCAAACGGACACGATGATATAGACACATTACTGGAAAACAATCGGAGAATCGTATCGACGAGCCGAGGAACGTGCCATACGCTGCCCCGGTTCTGTCATGCTGCCTCACTCAGTTCTGCGATTTGACAAAGGGTATCATTCGATGTACTATGACGTGCCGTGGCTATATCGTTATTGGACAGTGGTGTCACTTGGCTATTCCTCGTCGATCATACGGCTGTATGACGCAACACCAACATCTCGGCTTTCGCACTCTGTATTGTATGAGTAGGACCGGGATTCCCCGCCATAGAACGCAACGTGAGCACGGCCCGAGGCTTGCGCACACCTCATTATAGGGAGGGTACTTTGGAGATCAACGATATCAATAATCTGCGGATCAGCCTCGCCTCGCCTGAACAGATCCATTCCTGGTCTTATGGTGAAGTAACCAAGCCAGAGACCATCAACTATCGGCGTCTACGCCCTGAGAAGGATGGTCTCTTCTGTGAGGCGATTTTCGGTCCGACCAAGGACTGGCAGTGCTATTGTGGCAAGTACAAAAAAGTGCGGTTTCGCGGTATCATCTGCGACAAGTGCGGCGTTGAGGTCACCCACTCTCGCGTTCGTCGCGAGCGTATGGGGCACATCGACCTGGCCGCGCCCATTGCACATATCTGGTATACAAGGCGCTCGCCCAGCTATCTGGGATTGCTGCTGAACGTCTCGCAACGCAATCTTGATCGCGTGCTCTATTATGCACAGTACATCATCTCTGATGTAGACGAGAGCGCACGTGAGCGAGCTTTGCATCGCTTGGAAGAAGAGTTCAACCGTGAGGCCGCGCGCATCAGCGGCGAGGCCGACATGGGCGTTGCCGCCATTACCGCGGCGCTATCGGCCCAGGACAAGCAGGATCAGGAACGAGAAGAGGAGATTCTTGGCGATGTCCGGCAGAAGCGGGACGCCGCCACCGAGGCCGTAATGAGCGAGGCCACACGCATCCAGCAGTTGCTGGAGCGCCAGATGGACCAGCCGGCCGCAGAAGAGCTGGTGTTTGGTCCGAACGAGACGATCATTGCTCCCGCAGGGGAGAAAATCACTCGCAAGCATGTGGCCACCCTTCACCAAGTGGTGGAGGACGAGCTTACCCGGATTCAGGAACGATTCGACGAGGAGAGCCAGGATCTCATCGAGCCGATCGAGCTAGAGACACACGCTATGCGCCTGCAGGCAGAGGACCGTCGTGTGCAGTTCCAGTCCGATCTGGAGACCAAGCTCGAGGAGCTTCGCACGCGCTTTGAAGAGGATCGCGACGAGCTAATGCGGCTCCGCACCAAGGTGCTCCTGAACGAAGGTGAATATCGCGACCTTGCCGACCGGTGGGGGCGCGTGTTCAAGGCCAGCATGGGCGCCGAGGCCGTCTATGACATCGCAAGCCAGATCGACCTGGAGACCATGGCCGAGGAGCTGCGAGACGAGATCAAGACGACGCGCTCGCAGCAGCGCCGCAAAAAGGCCGTCAGCCGGCTGCAAGTGGTCGAAGCCCTGCGCCGCTCGGGGAACCGTCCTGAATGGATGATCCTCAACGTGTTGCCCGTGATCCCGCCCGCGCTGCGACCCATGGTGCAGCTCGATGGTGGGCGCTTTGCCACCAGCGACCTGAACGACCTCTACCGGCGCGTGGTGAATCGCAACAACCGCCTCAAGCACCTGCTCAGCCTGCAGGCGCCCGAGGTGATCATTCGCAACGAAAAGCGCATGCTCCAGGAGGCGGTAGACTCGCTGATCGACAACAGCCGCCGGGGCAAGGCAATCTCGCTGCGCGGACGACGCCAGCTCAAGTCGCTGTCGGATATGCTCAAGGGCAAGCAGGGGCGCTTCCGCCGTAACCTGCTTGGTAAGCGCGTGGACTACTCGGGGCGCTCGGTGATCGTGGTGGGCCCCCAGCTCAAACTATACCAGTGCGGTCTGCCCAAGCGCATGGCGCTGGAGCTGTTCCGCCCGTTTGTAATGCACAAGCTGGTCGAGTACAACCACGCCATCAACGTCAAGGGAGCCAAGCGCCTGATTGAGCGCGAGACCCCCGAGGTCTGGGAGGTACTGGAAGAGGTCATTCAGACCCGACCAGTGCTGCTCAACCGCGCACCCACGCTGCACCGCCTTGGCATCCAGGCCTTTGAGGCGGTGCTCGTCGAGGGCAGTGCCATCCATCTGCATCCACTGGTCTGTAGTGCGTTCAACGCAGACTTTGATGGTGACCAGATGGCCGTGCACGTGCCTCTCTCAGAGCCGGCCGTGCGCGAGGCGCGCGAGTTGATGCTCTCGAGCAAGAACCTGTTACGCCCGGCCAACGGTGAGCCGGAGGTGGGACCCTCCAAGGACATGGTCCTGGGCTGCTACTATCTCACGATGGATCATCCAGGCGTCAAGGGTGAGGGCAAGGTCTTTGGCTCGTACGACGAGGTCGAGATGGCCTACAACCTGGGCATTGTGCATGTCCATGCCGCCATCAAGTTCCTCCATCGCAAGGATGGTCAGCAGGAGCTGATCGACACTACGGTAGGCCGCGTGCTGTTCAACGCCGTATTGCCCGAGTCCATACGCTTTGTCAACCGCGAGATGGAGAAGAACGCCCTCAGGGATGTGGTCGCCGACTGCTACAGAACCCTGGGGTTGGAAGGTACCGCCGATGTAGTGGACCGTATCAAGGATATTGGCTTTGAGTATGCTATGCGTTCAGGCACGACGTTGGCCATCTCTGACATCCAGGTACCGGATGAGAAGGCCGCAATTCTGGAAGAAGTAAACGCGCTGGTCGAAGAGGTCGAGCAGCAGTACAACCGCGGCTTGATCACCGACAGCGAACGCTATATGAAGACCGTGGACCTGTGGACCGACGCTACAGAGCGCGTGACCGACGCCGTGGCCCGTGAGCTGGACCCCAATAGCTCGCTGGGCATCATGGTGAACTCGGGTTCTTCCAAGGGCGGGCTGACGCCAATCCGACAGTTGGCCGGCATGCGTGGTCTGATGGCAGACCCTTCGGGGCGCATCATGACATTGCCCATCCGGTCCAACTTCCGTGAGGGACTTACGGCGCTCGAGTACTTTATCTCGACCCACGGCTCGCGCAAGGGTCTGGCCGATACAGCCCTGCGTACAGCCGATGCCGGTTACCTCACCCGTCGTCTGGTGGATGTGGCTCAGGACGTCATCATCAACGCCGAGGACTGCGAAACGACCCAGGGCATCTGGATCACTGCCGAGTCCTCGGAAGAAGCTGACGAGGCCATGAGCGTCCGCATCGCCGGCCGCTTTGTAGCCGGACCGGTGACGCATCCCGAAACGAACGAGCTGCTGCTAGAGAATGGTGAGTATATCGATGACGAGATGGCCAGGGTCATTGAGGAGAGCGAGGTCGAGCAGGTATATGTGCGCTCACCCCTCACCTGCCAGTTGCGGCATGGCATCTGCCAGCGCTGCTATGGGCGCGATCTGGGCCGTGATGAACTCGTACAGCTAGGCTCTGCCGCAGGCATCGTGGCCGCCCAGTCCATCGGGGAGCCAGGCACACAGCTTACGCTGCGCACCTTCCACACCGGTGGTGTGGCTGGGACGGGCGATATCACCCAGGGTCTGCCACGCGTACAAGAGCTCTTCGAGGCGCGCGTCCCCAAGGGCGAGGCAGTCATCTCTGATATCGGCGGTCGCGTAACGCTCCGCAGCGAAGGCAATCGCCGTTGGGTCGTTGTATCTAGCGGTAGGGTGACCCGCAAGCCCCATCGCCTGCCCGAGGACTATACGGTCCTGGTGATGGATGGCGAAGAGGTTGAGCAGAGCGACATCCTGGCCACCTCCGAAGAGGGGCAAGACATTGTCGCGACCGTCTCTGGGCGGATCAGCGTCGAAGATGAGAATATTGTCGTGATCCATGAGGACACGAGCCAGCACGAGTACGAGATCCCTGTGACGACGCGTCTGCTTGTAGAGGATGGCGACGAGATCGAGGCTGGAGAACAGCTCACCACGGGTGTCAAGAATCCGCACGAGCTCTTGCGTGTCCTGGGTATCGAAGCCGTGCGCGAGTATCTGGTGGTCCAGATCCAGCAGGTCTACAATTCGCAGGGTGTGACTGTCAATGACAAGCACGTCGAGGTCATCGTCCGGCAGATGCTCCGTCGCGTTGTGGTCACCGCCAGTGGCGATACCCGCTTCCTGCCCGGCGAGTTGGCTGATCGCCTCGACCTGGAGCAAACAAACCAGGAGGCGATCGAAGAGGGCAAGGAGCCCGCAGATGCCCAGCCTGTCGTCTTGGGTATCACCAAGGCAGCGCTCAACACCGAGAGCTTTTTGTCGGCGGCTTCGTTCCAGCACACGATCAGTGTATTGGCCAGTGCCGCCGTCGAAGGACGCATCGATGACCTGCGCGGCCTCAAGGAGAGCGTCCTCATCGGCAAGCTGATTCCAGCGGGAACCGGCTTTCGCCGAGCAATGGAGCAGGAGCCCGAAGAAGAGGCCTTGTCCGAAGAGGTCGTCTTGGAAGCACTGGATAGTGACATCCTGGGCGGCATGAGCGATGGTCTGCTGGGCGGCGATCCTGCTGACGAACTGGATGCGCTGGATGCAGCGTATCGAGCCAAAGGAGGACGCAGCTCGACGTCACGCCTACCGATGCGTGATACTTCCGAGAACTAGTCATGAACAGTCGCCATATCCGGCGTCTGACGAATCATAAGAAGAACCCAAGTGGAGTGCTTTTCGCACTCCGCCTGGGTTCTCTGTTGCTCGTCGGCGCCATCATCTCTATGATCGTCCTCATGGCATTGACGGTCGGCACGCTATATACCGTCTATGCTTCGTATGTGCAAGAGCTTCCCTCGGCCGAAGAGATCCAGGAACGTACTGTGGTGGGCTCTGAGACCACCCGCATCTATGATCGAACCGGCCAACATGTCCTCTACGAGATCCTTCCCCCTGATGGAGGGCGACATAGCTGGGTGACCCTCGAGGACGTTCCGCAGCACCTGGTTGATGCTACCATCGCCATGGAGGACAAGAACTTTTACGACGAGACTCTGTATACCAACTTTTACGGCGTCAACGTCGAAGGGGTGGCGCGCGCGGTTGTGGGTGAGCTAAGCGGTGATGACCGGGGCGGTGGAAGCTCCATTCCGCAGCAGCTCGTCAAGCTGATGGTTTTCGAGACCCTTGAGGAGCGTGCCGATCGGAGTTATCTGCGCAAGCTTCAGGAGATGATCCTCACCACCGAGCTGATGCGTCGCTACCCGGGCCGCGAGGGTCGCGATCAGATCCTGGAGGCCTACCTCAATAATGTCTTTTACGGGCATTTTGCCGTCGGGATCGAGGCGGCCGCCCATGCCTATTTCGGCAAGAGCGCACAAGACTTGACCCTGGCCGAATCGGCTATGCTGGTTCCTTTGGGCCAGGCGCCCGCCCTCAACCCGATTTCGGCCCCTGAAGAGGCCAAGCGCCGCCAAGAGATCGTGCTGGATACCATGTACCTGCGGGGCCATATCACCGCGGAGGAGGCATGGGAGGCCAAGCAGCAGCCCATCGTGGTGCAACCGCCGATCCATCAGATGCAGGCGCCCCATTGGGTTCTCTACGTGCGCAGTCAGCTGGAGCGCCAGTTCGGCGCTGAGGCCGTCTATGGTGGCGGGCTCCAGGTGATCACAACCCTGGATCTCGATGTCCAACGAGAGTCCGAACGCATTGCCCGCGAACATGTGGCCGAGATCGGCCCGGAGCGTCGGATCGGCAATGCCGCCGTCATCGTCATCGAAAGCAAGACCGGGCAGATCGTGGCCATGGTCGGTAGCCTCGACTATAACAGCGAAGAGATTGATGGCAACATCAACATGACGCTGTCTCCACGCCAGCCGGGCTCTGCCTTCAAGCCGTTCACCTACGCAACGGCCTTTGCCCAGGGCTATACGCCAGCCACCATGGTGATGGATATCCGCACCAGCTTTCCTGACCCACCCAACCCACCCTATGTACC
>SLPC01000124.1 GCA_007132185.1 Anaerolineae bacterium
CGCGGTGCGTGATAGACCCAGTCATGCGATACCCTCAGGTAGGATGACAAGAATGCCGCCATGTAAAAGACGCCAGATCATAGCATAGCCAATAACAGGTGTCAATCTCTTGAGGCCAGAGCCGCCCTGCAAGCAAACAACTTTACATAGTGTACTCCAGAGCAGAGTCCGGCTATAGGCTTGACCTGCGTTTACAGATATTCCCTCCACGTTCTCTCTGATTGCCACCCCAGTTCACGTGCAGCTCGCTCTGTGGAAAAGAACGCCATGTGCCCCTCCAGCTTGTCTGCCATCGGGAGCAGATCGGGGTGAAAGCGTTCGATGAGCTCACGCGTGGGCTCCAGTGCCGTGGTATCCTTGCCATTGGCCACGTATACGCGGTGCCTGGGTAGCTCCTCGGCACCGATCAGGAGCATGCGATGCATGGCGGCCAGGTCCTCGCTGGGCACATAGCCCCAGAGCCACTCGGTCCAGCCGGCGGCGGGCTTGCTCTCGGAGGCCATCTCCTGGAGCCGTTGGGGAGGGCAGATGCCGGCCGGCCGCGTGACATAGGTGCGGATGCCATAGGCGCGGGTGAACGAGGCGAGCAGCTCCTCGCCCGCTAACTTGGAGTAAGAGTACGAGTCCTCTACATCCGAGGGGTGCTCTTCATCCAGCGGCAGATAGCAGAACGGAAAGGATCGATCCGAGATGCGATAGCCATGCCCAAAGGCGCAGTTCGAGCCTGCCATCACCACCGTTTCAACCCCCGCGTCTACAGCAGCCTGCATCAGATAATAGGTACCCATGATGTTGGTGTGGATCGTGGCATCCAATGGCGGCACAGGGGCTCCTGTCTCTTCACGATTGGCTCGCTGTGCCGGGTGATCGCTGGGCCAGGGTACCGCTCCCAGGTGCTGAATGGCCTGCACACCCTCGACAGCACGACGGCAGTCATCGAGGCTATTCAGGTCGCCGCGAATCCAGTGCAGATCGGAACGGTCTTGGGGCGGGGGCGTCCGCGAAAAGAGCACCAGCTCGAATTCATCGCGTAAACTCTTGACGATCCACTCGGCCAGACGGCCGCTTGCTCCCGTGATCAGAACTTTCATCTCTTGCTCCTTTGGGTGGTTAGGCGTCGGCGCCCGTCGTTAGTTGCCCGCTTCCGCCGGCAGGGCTGCGCATGCCTCCAGCGGCAGCGGCTCGAATGTCGTCGTCAGGGCCTGGGTCTGGCCCGTCTCTGCCGCCGCATAGCCGGCCTCAATGATCTCGACCACATGGCGGGCATGCTCGGCGGTGGCGATCGAGGGCTTGTCTTCCCGAATCCAATCGACGAGCTGCATCATGTCCTCGAATACGTGCCGCTCGCCCAGCACCTTGTGCTCGCCCACGTGGTGGGGCATCAGATCATGGGGCTCGGTGAGGTCCAAATCGCCAAAGCGAGTGCCCACGATGGAACCGCCGGTGCCAAAGATGCTGGGCTGGAATCCCTCGGTGAGCTTGCCGGTGATGGTGCCATAGATGAAGGAGAAGAAAGCGTCCCCGAAATCCACCAGCAACATCGTGCTGTCATCCATATCGCACGCGATCTTATTGCCACGGAACTCGCGCTCGGGAATGACCAAACCGGACATAGCCGTCACCCGTTGGGCCGGGCCGAGGATGCCTGTCAGGTTGTGGAGGCAGTAGACGGTGACATCGTGCTGGGGACCGCCGCCGGGCCGGCGAAAGTACCAGGAGGGGTCGATGTTGCTGAGCAAATCATTGCCCTGGCGCACCTCCTCGTCCAAGTGGTATTGGGCCACGCCAGAGCTTCCCGTCGCCGCCCACACCAGGGTCTCCAACCTTCCTTCCAGCACAATGCGCCGGATGCGCTGGTTGTGCGGCCAGAGCATCATGCCCGGCGAGGCCACCAGGCGCACGTCGCGCTGGGCAGCCTGGGTGATCAGGTCATTGGCCTCAGCGCGGGTGACGGTCATGGTCTTGTTGAAATGGACATGCTTGCCCGCCGCGATGGCCTGCATCCCCTGCTCATAGTGCAGCCCGATGGGCGTGCAGAGGGTGATGGCGTCCACGGCCGGGTCGGCCAACAGGTCCTCATAGCTCTCGTAGGATGCGGCCACGCCATAGCGCTCGGCGGCAGCCTGGGCGCGGCCGGGCACAGGATCGCACACTGCCGCCAGATAGACCCGGTCCTGCACATCCTCCAGACTCAGATGCATCAGTGCCGCGCGGATACCGATCGAGCCCGCGCCCACGACGCCCATGCCCACACGTTCTACCATCCTGCCCTCCTTATCTGCCGTTCACAACGACTGCTCGGTTATCCAGAAAGCGATCTTATGCGGGGCAAATCCCCCGCTTTCTCCCACCTGGCGGGTCGGCACAATCGGTGCCGTGCCATGTGGCATGGCACGGCTACCGGGGCGGCACGATGATGGCCGTGCCATGCTGGCCGATCCAATAGTCTAGGTGCGGGTATTTCAGGCCCATATAGTCGGCAAACAGCTGAGGATTCTCCGAGTTGTTCTTGAACATCTCATAGTGCCCCGGCACCGTCAGCCTCGGCTTGAGCGCGCCGGCCAGGTCCACCGCCTCCTGATAGACCATGTTGCCGATGCAGTTGCGCGCCAGCCGCTCGGCGTCACGCCCGTTGATGGGCATAAAGGCCACATCCAGTGACCAGCGTGCTAACCGCTCCAGCTGGCCCTCATAGCGGCAGGTGTCGCCGGCATGGTATACGCAGACGCCATCCATCTCGATGATGTAACCCAGATAGGGATAGCCCAGTTCCGTGTCTCGGTCCAGGAACTCGTGGGCGGCGGGAATGGCCGTGATGGTGAGGTCGCCCTCGCGCACGGTGCGGCCATCATCGAGGGCCACGATGCGCTCTTTGGGCACGCCTAGCTCCCGCACATGCCAGGCTGCGGCCTGCGAGCATACGAACCGCGCCTGGGGGGACGCCTCGGCGATGCGGGGCGTGGCGTATGGGTCGATGTGATCGCCGTGGTCATGGCTGCCAAACACCCAGTCTGCGTGGGTGATCTCGTCGGGATCGAGCAGGGGCGGTACCGTGCGGTGGGGCGACGGCGCCAAAAAGGGATCAAAGTAGAAGAGGGTCTTCCGGATCTTGACCACATAGCCGAGCTGGCCCAACCACCAGAACGCGACGCTCCCCGGCTCTAGCGTGAGACCGTCTATCTCCTGCAGTAAAGCGGCATCGGTCTTCATCCGATCTCCTTTCAGGTCAGCGGGCCTGCGGCACTAGACACCAGACGTTACAGTGCATAGAATACGTCCAGATCGCCTGTTGTTCAAGCGCAAGAGCGGGAGAGAGTGATGCTTCAACCCCCCTGTATCATCAACAGCGTGGCGCCCATTCGCGTATGTGACAATGGCGGGTGGACCGACACCTGGTTTGCCGAGCGTGGCAGCATTTTTAACATCGGCGTCTACCCCTATGTCGAAGTGCAGATCGAGGTCCGACAACAGGATGGTGACCGCAACCGGATCATCCTGAACGCCGAGAACTATGGCGATCGGTACGCCGTGTTACCGCGCAATGAACGCCATGAGTGGATCCAGCATCCATTGCTGGAGGCAGCCATTGACTATATGGGCGTGCCCGAGGACCTTTCGGTACAGATCTCGATCTACTCGGAGGCGCCCGCAGGGTGCTCCACCGGCACCTCGGCCTCGGTGACGGTGGCCCTCATCGGGGCGCTGGACCAACTCACACCTGGCAGGCTCACCCCGCTGGAGGTGGCCTATGCCGCCCATCGGATCGAGACGGATATGCTGCATCAACAGAGCGGAATCCAGGATCAGCTCTGTGCCGCCTATGGCGGCGTGAACTATATCGAGATGTTCCAGTACCCCTATGCCGCCGTGTCCCAGATTATGGTGCCCAATCCGGTGTGGTGGGAGCTGGAGCGACGGCTCTGTCTCGTATTCCTGGGGCGCTCCCATAGCTCTTCTGCCGTGCACGAGATGGTGATCCATGGGCTGGAGGACGCTGGCCCCGACAACCCCCAACTGGAGCTGTTGCGCAAGGAAGCCAAGGCCTCGCGCGATGCCATCTACGAGGGCGACTTTAGCGCCCTGGGCCAGTCGATGTTTCGCAATACCGAGGCCCAGCGGGGGCTGCATCGGGAGCTGGTGAGCGCCGAGGCGGAGCAGATCATCGAGATCGCCCAAGCCCACGGCGCGTTGGGCTGGAAGGTGAATGGCGCGGGCGGCGAGGGAGGCTCGATCACGCTGCTATGCGGGTCCTCTATGAGCCGCAAGCGGGAGATGCTGCGCGAGATCAAGGAGACGAACCCGCTCTTTCAGAATATCCCGGTCTATCTAAGCCGCTATGGTCTGCGGGTGTGGGAGCGGGAGCTGGATGGGGCAGCGCCCGAGGCGGGCGAGTAAGGAGGCGTTCTAGAGCGCCTTCTCAAAGCACCAGTAGGCGTCGGTGATGCGGGCGCCGGCCACGCGGGCGTAATAGTCCACGGGGCCAGCCCAGGCGATGTGTGCCACCGCATGCCCGGCAGCGCGAATGTTCTGCAGACAGAGCCTGAGCAAAACGCCACCAATGCCCCGCTCCCGGTAGGCGGGCAGGGTGCCTGTAGGGCCAAAGTATGCCGGGCCAATGGCATCGTGGGTAGCAAAGGCCACGAGGCGGTCGCCCTCGTAGGCTATGAACAGCGCCGGAGGATCGCTGCTGCTGGCACCATCAATGACCTCAGATACCCAGGCCGCGTCGAAATGTTCGAGCGTGAAGCGGGCCACCGTCTCGATCTCGTCGGGTTCGGCGCGTCGAATCTGGATGCCCTCGGCGGCCAGCCGCGCAATGGCGGGTTTTGTGTCCAGCGCCGTTTCTGCCAAGTCGGCCTGCATATCCACCCGCGCCTCACGACCCGTCGTATACCCGCGCCGCATGAGCAGTGCGATGGCAGGCGTGTGACGCAGACTGACCCCCGGCCTGAAAAAGTTGGGGCCGACTCCTCCGGCATAGGCGCTCGTGACCCCGCGTTGGGCCAGGCGCGCCTCCATCTCGTCCAACAGACGGGTCGCGATGCCCTGGCGGCGATAGCCTTCACGCACGCCAAGCGCCTTGATTACGCCCAGGTCTCCACGCACGCACCCGATAAAAAAGCCCACCAGGATGCGATCTTGGTAGGCTGCTAGCATCAGGTCTGGGGTGACGGTAGGGTCGCCGAAAGTCCGACTCTGGATCCATGCCAGATCCGCGGTCCTGGCAGCGCATGCGAGCTCGCGACAGAGGGCCAGTAGAGTAACGAGCTCGTCGGTCCGGAGTAGGCCGAGTTCAGTCCTGGGCAAGCGAGATCTCCTTGATTTGAGCAACGGATGTCTTCTCTCGGGATTCTTTGAGCGGGTCCTTTCCGCGCGGGTTCCGTCTCCACTTGGACAGCTCTACCGCGATGAACACGATCGAGCTGAGGGCCAGGCTAATCAGAAACTGGGTTAGAGTAAGCGGCGCCGTGTCAAAGATGCGCTGCATGAACGGCACATAGATCACGATGCCCTGCAGGATAAAGGTCAGCAGTACCGCCCCCAAAAGCGGCTTGTTGGAGAAAAAGCCCAGCTTGAAGACCGAGATATGATCCGAGCGCACGGCCAGGGCGTTACCCATTTGCGAAAGCACCAGGGTGGTAAAGACCATCGTTTGTAATACGGAAAGATCCAGGCCGACGAGGACGCGTGCCCCCACCCACTGGGTGATGACGCATATGGATCCAAGCAGTATGCCGACCCAGAGAATGAACCGTCCCATGCCTCGGGCCAGAACGCTCTCATGGGGCGGGTTGGGTGGCTGCTCCATGATGTCGGGAGCCGCAGTCTCCGCACTCAGCGCCAGGCCGGGCAGGCCGTCGGTCACCAGGTTTGTCCACAGGATCTGCAGGGGCGTCAGCGGAAGAGGCAAACCCAGGAGTGGTGCCACCAGCATGAGCAGGATCTCGCCCACATTGCAGGAGATGGTGTACTTGACGAACTTGCGAATGTTCTCATAGATCGTGCGCCCCTCTTCGATGGCCGCGATGATGGTGGCAAAGTTGTCGTCCAGCAGCACCATGTCCGAGGCTTCTTTGCTCACGTCGGTGCCAGTGATGCCCATGGCCACGCCAATGTCGGCGCGCTTGAGGGCCGGGGCGTCGTTGACGCCATCACCAGTCATGGCGACAAACTGGCCCTTGTCCTTGAGCGCTTCCACGATGTTGAACTTGTGCTCGGGACTCACCCGGGCATAGACGGCTACCTCCTCGACGACCTCTTCCAGCTCTTGCACCGACATGCGCTCCAGATCGATGCCCGTAAGCACCCGGGGGTGGGCCTCCTCTTTGGCTACGATCCCGAGGTCACGAGCGATGTAAAGGGCCGTGAGGGGGTGATCACCGGTGATCATCACGGGCCGGATGCCGGCCGTGCGGCACGCGGCGACGGCCTGACGCACCTCGCGCCGCGCCGGGTCGATCATACCCGTCATGCCAACAAAGATGAGCTGCTGCTCGACGGTATCTTCGTCGACCTTCTCAGGCAACGCCCCCAGGGGTCGGATGGCGGTTCCCAGCACACGCATCCCATTGCCCGCCAACCTGTCATTGGCTGCCTGGATGCGCTCTCGCCAGCTGTTATCCATCGGCTTGATCTGTCCATTGTCCCACACACGATCCGAGACGTTCAGGAGCGCATCCACCGCGCCCTTGGAAAAGGCCATGAACTGGGCCTCGGGCAGGTACTCGAGCAGTTGGCGCACAACGAGGCCATTCTGGTTCTGGGTGGATTCGGGCATGCGATGAATCGATGTCATGCGCTTGCGCTCCGACGTAAAGGGAACCTCCCGAACGCGCGGCATGCACGCCTCCAGCTGCTCCTTCCAGAGGCCCATGCGGGCCGCCGCCACCACCAGAGCGCCTTCTGTGGGGTCGCCCACGGCATAATAGCCCTCTTTGCCGTTGGGGTTGGGCTCCAACACCGCGTCATTGCTGAGGGCGCCGCCAGCCAGCAATAGAGTCACGCCGGGGTCTGTCGAGGCCAGCGGGGCATCTTGGGCGCGGACCAACGCACTGGACTGTTCCAGGCTCACCGTCAGGTCGATCGACGAGCCCGCTACATCGAGGGCTGTGACGGTCATGCGGTTCTCGGTAAGCGTGCCCGTTTTGTCAGAGCAAATCACCGTCACCGAGCCCAGCGTCTCGACGGCCGGGAGCCTGCGGATCAGAGCGCGGCGTCTCACCATGCGTTGGGCGCCCAGGGCCAGCGAGATGGTGACAACGGCGGGCAAGCCCTCGGGCACAGCAGCCACGGCCAGGCTCACGGCGGTGAGGAACATGAGCTGGACCGGCTCGCCGCGCCAGATGCCGACGGCGAACACGATGATGACGATGACCAGAGCTCCGATGGCCAGCCACTTGCCCAGGTCCGCCATGCGCCGCTGCAACGGCGTGCTCTGCTCTGATACCTCCTGCAAGAGGTGGGCGATGTGTCCCAACTCGGTGTCCATGCCCGTGCCGGTGACGACGGCGGTGCCACGGCCATAGACCGCAGTGGTGCCCATAAAGACCATGCTGAGCCGGTCCCCAACAGGGGCGTTCTCGTCGCTGATGGGGTCCTCGGTCTTTTCCACCGGCACCGATTCTCCGGTAAGGGCGGCCTCCTCGACGCGGAGATTGGCCGATTCGATGATCCGGCCATCAGCAGCGATGCGCAGGCCGGCATCCATCATGAATACGTCGCCCGGCACCAGTTCCGTGGATGGGATCTCGCGGATCTGCCCATCTCGACGCACACGCACCATGGAGACAGCCATCTGTCTGAGGGCGGCCATCGCCCGTTCGGCCCGATACTCCTGGACAAAGCCCAGAATGGCGTTGACGATGACAATGATCATGATCATGATCGCATCCAGATAGTCGCCTTCGTGGCCAAAGATGGCGAGGGCGAGGGAGATCGCCGCTGCTACCAGCAGCACAATGACCATGATCTCGGTGAACTGCCCCAGAAACACGAGGATCGGGTTACGCGGTGGACGCTCCTCAAGTTGGTTGGGACCATATCGCTCCAGCCGGCGAGCGGCCTCCTCACTGCTCAGCCCCTGGGGGATGGTGTCCAGCTCGCGTAATGTGTCCTCGATCCGTAGCGTGTGCCAGGTTGCCATACGCAGGTTTCTCCTCTCAGAGCACAGGGACCCGTAGCGTCACAGATGCCGATTGGCCGAATGCATGGTTGACGACAGAATTATACGCAGAAGGGCTCTAGATCCAACAAATCAGGAGGACAATGTGCTCAAAGAGCTAGTAGCTTGGATGGGGCTCGGCCTGCAGCAGCCGTCCTTGCTTCCATGTGAGCCCAATGGCGGCCCCGTCTATGCCCAGCAGGCGGTGGAGCGCATGCTGAAACGCAGCCGGATCACCCGTGGTGCCATACAACGTGCTGACCGCCGAACCCGAGGATGGATCGGCCTCCAGGCCACGGGCCACCAGAACGCGGCCCGCCTGGCGAGCCACCGCGTCGCTGGGCTCGAGCAAGAGCACCTCGGGCCCCAGGATTCTGCGCAGCATCGGAATCACAAAGGGATAGTGAGTACACCCCAGCACCAATACATCAGCTCTCGCCGCAATGATGGGGGCAAGGCACTCTATCAGCAGCGCCTCGGTGTCCGGCGAGTTGATCTGGCCGGCCTCGATCTGCTCGACCAGGCCGGGGCAGGCCTGGGCGATGACCCGAACGTCGGACGCGAACCGCTCATGGACCTCACGGTAGAGGTGGCCCGCGATGGTGGCCTGGGTGGCCAGCACACCCACCGTTGCCCGCCGCGAAAGGCCCGCGGCTGCCTTGAGGGCCGGCACCATGCCGACGACCGGTATGTCCACGAGATGCGCGCGCAAAGCGGTCAGTGCCCCCGCCGAGGCCGTATTGCATGCCACCACAATGGCTTTGGCACCCATCTCATACAAGTGGTCGGCGATGCCCAGGGACAGGGTCTGGATTTCCTCAGGGCTGTGGTCCCCATAGGGGCAGTGCAGACTATCGGCCACATAGTAAAACCGCTCGTTGGGCAGATGCTGCCATAAGGCGCGCAAGACCGACAGTCCCCCCACACCCGAGTCAAAAACACCTATGGGACCCGTTGACGGGTTGGATACCAAATCAGTTCTCCCCCACGCCTGCGGCGTGGCGCACCAGGTTGACAAACAGCGCTCGATGCAGGCCGTCGGTTCCGTTTTGGAGCTCCTCAGGATGCCATTGCACGCCAACGACCCAGCGGCTTTTATCGTTCCCTTCCACGGCTTCGACGATGCCATCTTCTGAACGGGCTGTGACACGGAGCCCAGAGCCCAGGCGGTCAATGGCCTGGTGGTGACTGCTATTCACCCAGACCTCGTGCAGGGCATGCTCTCCTGAGGATCGATCGCTATAGAGACGGCTCACCAGGCTGTCAGGCTCCAAGAGCGCGCGATGGGCTAGATGATCGCGGGGCAGCGCAGATGATGTAGCGTGGGGCAGAGGGTTGGGCCATCCTGACGCAATGTCCTGAATCAGGGTGCCGCCCGCAGCCACGTTGAGGACCTGGATCCCCCGGCAAATGCCCAGCAGGGGGAGCCCGTCAGCCAGGGCCCTGCGGGTGAGGGCCAGTTCCACCGCATCGCGCTCGGGCACGATATGTAGGCAGTGCCCCACATCCCTGGCGCCATAGATCTCGGGCGCAATATCGCCGCCACCACAGAGGACGAGCCCGTCCAGACCCTCATAGAAGGACCAGAGACCTTTAGCTTTGCTCAGCAGGGGAATCAGTACCGGTATGCCACCCGCGGCCTGCACAGCACGCACATAGGTGGGCGAGAGTGCCCACTGCTCACGCCCACTGACTGCGACTACCGTCATTGGCAGGCCTATATTTGGTGGTCTCAAATCAGATCTCCACGGCGGCCAAGAGCTTCTTGTAGTGGCGGATCGACCCGCATCGGCACACCAACATCCCCGACACTATCCGTAGACCGGATCATCGCCCACCCAGGCACCGGGCGGCATGGCAGGAATCTCGGCGCGCTCTTCTGGCGTCAGCTGGTGTTCTACGCCCTGCACCGTGTCATCAAATTGCTCCAGGTTACGAGCTCCCACAATAGGGCAAGTAATGCGGGGATCGCCCAGCACCCAGGCTACGGCCAGCTGGGCAGGCGTCACTTCTCGCTCCTGGGCGGCCTGCACAAAGGCCTCTACGATATCGAGCGCCTGCTCGGTGTAATAGCGCTCATAGTAGCCTTTGAACGCCTCCAGACGGGCCCCCGTGGGCATCGACTCGCCTCGACGATACTTGCCCGTGAGCATGCCCCCGGCCAATGGGTTGTAGTTGATCACGCCCAGGCCTTGATCGGCGCACAGAGGGAGCAGCTCGAGCTCGATACCGCGGTTTAGGGCATTGTAGACTGGCTGCACGCTGACAGGGCGCGTCAGGCCATTGAGCTCGGCCATGTGCAGCAACTCGTAAAGCTGCCAGGCCGCGAGATTCGAGCATCCGATGTAGCGTATCTTGCCCTGCCGAACCAGGTCATCGAGCGCACTCAACGTCTCCTCAGGGGGCACCTCGGGATCCCACCTGTGCAACTGGTAGAGATCAATGACATCGGTCTGCAAGCGGCGCAGGCTCTTCTCGACCGCCTGCATGATGTGAAGACGAGAAAGCCCGCCGTCGTTGGGACCGCTTCCCATCTCGCCAAACACCTTGGTGGCCAGCACGACGTCATCGCGGTTTTCGCGCTTGGCCAGCCAGCGCCCCACGATGCGCTCGGAGACCCCTGTCGAGTACACGTCGGCTGTGTCGATCAGGTTGCCGCCCAGCTCGACAAAGCGATCCAGAATCTTGTGGGACATCTCCTCGTCTGCTTCGCGGCCAAAGGTCATCGTACCAAGGCAGATACGACTGACCTTGACGCCCGCAGCACCCAGTTGCTTGTATTCCATGACCCTACTCCTTGTCCGAGCCGTGCTGGATGGCAAAACTGATCTGAATGGCGTCCGATTCACAGACGAGCTGGCAGGGGTAGAACCCACCACGGCAGGCGGCGCAGTTGGCCTGGCCGGTGCAGCAGCGCTCGCACGCAAAGATCGGCCTGTCCCCGTCGAGCCGAGCTGCGCCGCACGGGCAGGCCTCTGTACATAAACCACATCCTGTGCAGAGCTCTACCTGCAGCATAGGACGACCCCATACCCGGGCAATCTCAACCAATGGTCCCTCCCGTCTCGCGTTCCAGTCCCTGTCGGTCAACGATCACGAGCTGTCCCTGCTCCCGCCGCACAAGACCCTCCTGGACAAAATCTCTCAAACTGCGTCCTACCACATCCCGCACCGTGCCGATATGGGCTGCGATACGCTCCTGGGTCCAGCGCTCCTGGGGTGGCGTCTCTTCTGCGTGCTCCAGCAAAAAGGTGGCCAACCGCATGCGGACGGTATCCAGCGCCAGGCCCCGCACCGTCTCGCTCAAGTGACGGGCCTCTTGGGCGAGACGCCGCGCCAGAGCGAGAGTCAGATCGGAGTGTTCATCCAACAGCCCCAGCAGAGCCGTGCGCTCAATGGCCAGTAGCGAGAGGTCGGTCAGGCCCTCGGCTGTGGTCACCTGAGGACCACCATCAATGGTAGCGGCCAGATTCAGGCTGCGCCCCGGGCCAACATATTCCAGGATGAGCTCTCGTCCCTCGGGCGAGATCTGGCGCAAGGCTGCAAAGCCGCTATCCACCCAGTAGAGGTAATGGGAGGGTTCGCCTGCCACAAAGACGATCTGGCCGGCAGGATGATCCCGTATGATAACGTGCTGCACCAGATCGGCCAGCGCCTCTTGGTCCACATCGCGAAATAACGGCCAGCGTCCGAGGCGCTCTATCATGTCGCCGGCCTGTACCAGCGGATCGCGGGGCGTATCCCGCCTCACTCCAGCCGTCGTCATGGGGCTACTCCAGTGTCATCTCGCCGTGGCTCCGGAAAAAGTGTGGCGCGTTGAACTCGGGCTCGACGCCCACGGCGGCCAGGATGACATAAGTCTCGCCTGGCTCCATCGCCTTGTCATATTCATCGCCCGTATCCAAAAGCCGCAGCACTTCGAATCGAAGCCATTCTCCCTCTCGCGCTACCGCCCACTCGATAAAATCGAATGTGCCGCCCAGTTCAGTGTCGGGCGGGTGGGTGGCCCCGCGAGTACCCACGCCGTAGGCATCCCAGATCTGGGGTTCGCCGTCGTGGATGGCGAGTATATAGTCGGCGCCCTGCATACCTCGCTCGGGATCGATGCCGATGGAGAGCCAGCCAGGGGTCTCGGCCTCGGCGGCCAGATAGATATACTTGCCGTCGTGCGCCCAGTAGACCATAATATCGCCAATGGCGACGCTATCGGTATACTCGCCCTCTGAAATCTCGCCATCAAAGACCCACCGAGTCTGGTCCCAATCGGTCGTATCGGCGGCCTCCGGCTCGGGATACGGATCCTGGGGCGTCACCGCTGGCTCGGGATAAGGATAACCCTCGGGCGTCGGTTGCACGGGAGGAACCGGGTAGTCCTCAGGAGTCGGTTGCACAGGAGGTGCCGGATAGTCCTCCGGTGTCGGCGTTGGCTCGGGGGTAGGCGGGGGCTCGGTCGGGCTGGGTTCGGGTGTAGGCGATGGTACGGGTGTGCCAGGAACCACTGTGGGGGTGGGTGTCGGCGTTGGCGCGGCTGCGGGTCCACACCCCACAAGCAAAAGGGCCGCGAACAGAGCGAGGCACATAACGATTTTGCTCACTATCGACTCCTTTAGGGCAGCGCTCACCCTCTCTGGCGGCGCTGTTTGTTGCCAATGTGGCTTGATTCGGCTACCATATGCATTGTAGCGAGACCCAACCCCTTTGGCAACTGCTCTAGTCGCTCGCGCTAATCAGGATGAGGTGCTGTACTATGCTCAAGATGAAACATGCTGTGATGGTGGGCCTTATGGGGCGCCACGCTGATCGCTTTCATGAATACTACCCGGCTCGCTCTCTGGCCGAGCGGCTGGAGGCTGTCAAGCAGGTGGCTGGCGCCGACGGAATCGAGATCGTCTATCCCCAGGATTTCGGCGATGACCCGCAGGCCATGGTGCAACAAGTAAAGGATAGCGGCTTGGCCGTATCCGCCGTGAACCTGAATGTCAAGACGGAAAAGGTCTGGCAGGAGGGCTCCTTTACCTCGCCGAGGCCCGAGGTGCGGGCCAAGGCTGTGGCCAATCTCAAGACTACGATGGATCTGGCAGCGGCATTCGATACCGACCTGATCACCTGCTGCCCGCTGATTGATGGGCACAATTATCATTTCCAGGCCGATTATATGCAGCAGTGGGGGTGGCTGGAAGAGTGCATTGCCGAGGCCGCACGCCACCGCGACGATATCCGCATCAGCCTCGAGTACAAGCTAAACGAGTCCCGCAACTATTGCGTGCTGGCCGACATGGGCCGGTCGCTGTATCTCTGCGAGCGCCTTGGCCTGCCCAACGTAGGCGTCACCATGGACGTGGGACACGCCCTGATTGCCCGAGAGACGCCCGCCGAGGCCCTGGCGCTGGCATCGCAGGCAGGGCGCCTCTTTTATGTGCACTTTAACGACAACGCCCGCGACTGGGACTGGGACATGATCCCCGGCACGGTCAGCTTCTGGGACCTGCTCGAGACCATCTACTACATGGACCGCATCGACTGGGACGGTTGGGTGGCCTATGACGTCAACTCGCGCCAGAGCACGCCCATCGAGAGCATGACTGCCACCATCGCCATTGTCAAGATGGCTGAGCAACTGGTGGCCCGCATCGGGATGGAGCAGATTCAGGCGTTCATCGACGAGGGCAACCCGGCTACCACTTTCACACAACTATTTCAGTCACTGCTGTAGAGCGCAGTCAAAGACCAGGCAAAAGACGCCGGTACGAGTCATCGCGCCTGTGTGTTGACGCCATGCGTTGGCACCCTGCGTTTACCACTTGGGGGTAACCATGCACACAAGCCCGCCGGTGGCGGCTGATATTCGAGAGCTCGAGACCATAGCTGCCCAGATACGCTGCGATCTGGTCCGCATGATCCACATCGCCAGGATGGGGCACCCCGGTGGCTCACTGTCGGCTGCCGACCTGGTGACAGCGCTCTACTTTCAAGTCATGCGCATTGATCCTGCGCGCCCTGATTGGCCCGAGCGCGACCGGTTCATCCTCTCCAAGGGACATGCCTGTCCTGTTTGGTATGCGGCGCTGATTCGGCGTGGCTATCTTGGCCGCGAGTGCCTCGACACCCTGCGCTGCCTCGACAGCCTACTGCAAGGGCACCCCGATATGGTCAAGACCCCCGGCGTCGAGATGACCGCTGGATCTCTGGGTCACGGACTGTCGGCGGGGCTGGGCATGGCGCTGGCGGCCCGGGTGCGCGGGCTAAACTATCGGGTGTGGGTCATGATCGGTGATGGAGAAACGCAGGAAGGCTCCATCTGGGAGGCGGCCATGGCGGCTCCCAACCTGCGCCTGGACAACCTCACGGTGATCCTGGATCGCAACCGCATCCAGAACGACGACTTGATCGACAACATCATGCCCATCGAACCTTTGGCGGCCAAGTGGAAGAGCTTTGGGTGGCACGTGATGGAGATCGATGGTCATGAAATGGCGCAGGTGGTGGACGCGCTGGAAGCCAGTCGTGAGGCCGAGCCGCAGCCGGTGATCATCATCGCCAACACGGTCAAGGGCAAAGGTGTCAGCTTTATGGAAGACAACCCCTTCTGGCATGGTAATGCCCCGGATGCCGACCAGACGGCCCAAGCCTTGCAAGAGATCTGCGCCGCCGCGGGATTGGAGGTCGCTGATGTCGACTAGTCGCTACCGCTATCTGCGACCCGAGGTGCCCGAGCTCTTGCGCGCGGGCACGCTCTTTCGCGACGGGGAGAAGCGATCCACACGCTTTAGCTATGCCGACGAGATGCTGGTGTTGGGCGAGCAGCTCGATAACGTCGTGATGCTCAATGCCGATGTCTCCAAGGGGATGGGGACCTTCACCTTTGGGCAGCGTTTCCCCGAGCGCGAGTTCAACCTGGGCATTGCCGAGCAGAACACGATCGCGGCGGCGGCCGGCATGGCTCACGCCGGGTTGATCCCCTTTGTGTCTACCTACGCGATCTTTGCCACCCTGCGCGGCCTGGACATGATCCGCAACAGCGTGTGTTACACTCATGCCAATGTCAAGATCGCCTGCAGCCATGCCGGCATCACACCCGCCGAGGATGGCGCCACGCACCAGGGGCAGGAGGACCTGACCCTCATGCGGGCCATGCCCGGCATGACAGTGATCGCGCCAGCGGATGAGCTGACCACGCGCCGGGCGGTGCAGGCGGCCGCAGAGTGGCAGGGCCCCGTCTATATCAGTATGACAAAAGAGCCGGTGCCCTTTCTGTATGACGAGAGCTACCCCTTTGCCATCGGGCGCGCGGTCACGATCCGTGAGGGGGATGACGCCACCATCATCGCCAACCGTGACATGGTGGCTCAGGCGCTGCTGGCGGCCGAGTCAGCTGCCGCCGAGGGCCTGGATGTGCGCGTGATCGATTGCCACACCCTCAAGCCGCTGGATGAGGAGGCCATTTTGGTGGCAGCCCGGGAGACGGGCGCCATCGTCACAGCCGAGGACAATATCCTCGTGGGTGGGCTGGGCAGTGCCGTCGCCGAGCTGCTGATTGAACATGGACCCGTGCCCATGCGTCGTATCGGCATCGATGAGACGTTCGCCCAATCGGGGCCCTATCTGGACCTGCTGGAGCGTTACGGTCTCTCGGCAGGGCACATCGTGCAAGCGGTGCGTGAGGTGGTGGCGCGCAAAGGGGATGCTTGAGCCGAGAACAACGCTTCCATGTCAGCCTCCGGCGAATACTCTGTGAGCAGAGGGCATCTGCCACCGGCTGGCGTCTGTCATGTGCTGCTGCCTCGTGCATCTGGCGAGCATAGCTGGGCGATGCGTCAGGCATCGAGAAGCTCTGCGCACCCCAGCTCATCCAGCGCTCTCATGCCCCGCTGTACGGCTCTGAGATCGGCCCGCCAGCCGAATAGGGACCACTGCCAGACGGGGATAAAGATACTGACCAGTATCACCGAGAGTCGATAGTCGTCCCAACACTGGTCCCACGAGTAGCCGCTCACGCCCTGTTCCAGCAGCGTGTCATAGTAGAGCCGGAGAAGCGGCCTTTCCCGATGGCGCCGAATCTCGGGCTCCCACTTGGCCGCTATCATGAACGCAAGATCCGTGCTGCCGAGAGTGGCGTGCCAGAACTGCCAGTCTACAAGGAAGGTTTCGCCAACGTTCTCTGTCCGGGGGAACAGGAAATTGCTCAGGTGCGCATCTCCGTGCACAAGGGTCAGGTCCTGTCCCGACAGGTGGCGGCGGTAAAGGTGGGGCAATGACCGCAGCACACGGGCATAGGTGTCACGCCACCGCCGGCATAGCCGGTCTCCAAGCATCTCGACGAATGCCTCTGTGCGCCGGGCGCCATCCGTCCAGTTCCTCTCCAGCCGCTCCCGTGTCGGCAGTCCACCGACATGACTCTCCAAGAGGGGACTATCCCACCAAAAAGCATGCAGGCGCGCGAGGACTCGGACGGCGTTCTGTGGATTCGTGGGATGACCGGCGCCCGAGCAGGTAGTGTGAGTCTCGCTGACGTCGAGCAGTAACAGGTGAGACGTTTCACTGTGCGCGTCATAGCTCGCAGCATAGCAGGGCACGGATGGGACGTTCGACATCAGCGGCGCCAGTCTCTGATAGTAGTCGATCTCCCGGCGTACCTTGTTTGTATCTCTCTCGCCGGGAACCAGATCTGCCCGCGAGCACTTGAGAAAGAGCATCCTGGGCACATCTGTTGAGGCGTCGCTGGAATAGACAGGCTGCAAGCGCCAGGTGCGAGAGGCAAACCCAGTGTAGGGTTGGCTGGCGGTCACCTGAATAACAGCACCCTGGTGGAGCACCTCTTGCTCATAGAGCACGGCTGTTAACCAGGCGGGGGTGACCTCTTCTGCTCGCACAATAGGAGATTTTATCATCCCACATCAGCCTGAGGGTTGGCAGCGTGTTTGCTGCACAGTCGGAGTCTGGAAGCTCTTGTCCGTATCGTGGTGACTGGTCGCGCGGCTATGAGGAATCCCTGCCCCACTCGGTAACCTCCTGCCAGGGTCTCCGCGGTCGAGCCTCGGGGGCCTCATCGGCATAGCCCAGGCTCACCGCCGCCACCAGGGCATCCTCTGGATGGCCCAGCCACTGGCGCACCTGGTCGTCGATGTAGAGGATGTCGCAGATCCAGAGACTGCCGAGCCCCAGCGCCTGAGCAGCCAGCAGCATGGTCTGGATCGCACCACCGGTGGATTGCAACATCACCCAATGATAATCATCGTGGAAGCGAGCCGGCATCTCGGTCGGAGGCGCGGCATTAAAGAGTACGATGGTGACCGGCGCCTGAGCAACCACTCGGGCAGTCCAAGCCAGGCTGCCACTATCGGCGCCTGCCTCGGCCAGCTCATCAGCTCGCTGCTGCATCATGCGTGCCAGTTGGCTAGCCTCGTCTCCTTCCAACACCACCATGCGCCACGGCTGGGCATTCTTGGCCGAGGGGGCCATCACCGTGTAGGCCAGTACCTCCTCGAGCAATCTCTTGGGAATGGGCCGATCCTGAAAGCGACGGATGCTGCGCCGCTCTGCGATGACCTGAAGAGCATCTCTTTGGTTCACCGACAACCCCTTTTACCATACACCTGGGATCAGGCGATCAGTTTGCTGCATATAGTCGGCATACTCCGGTAGCCTCTCGACCAGAACGCGCTCTTCCCAGAGCAGGCGGCGGATGAATAAAAAGACCAGGATCGCTGTAAAGACCATCGAGACCATCGCACTGACAATGAGAGGCATGCCAACCACGAGGAGCATGTTGGCCAGATACGAAGGATGCCGAATATGGGCATAAGGTCCCGTATTCACAATGCGCATCTTGTCCCAGGTCTCGACTCGAAGCGAGAGCTCGCGCCGCATGGTGCGCCGGGCCCAAAAGCCCAGAGCAACGCCCAATGCCGCAAGGGCCATGCCGATCTCAGGCAACATCGGGAGGGCTCTTTGCGTGAGGGCATGCTCGAGCAGACCGCCGAGCATCAGGAACCACCACGAGTATGTTAGGAGATAGCGCACCCACAGATAATCGGAATAGGCGGCCTCATCGGGGCCGCGGAACGTACCAAACTCGATGTTGAGATAAAAGAGAAAAAAGAAAAAGTAGATGTAGACCCGCGTTACGTCCAGTTCGTCCCACTGGCGTAACAAGAAGAACCAGACGGCCAAAAAGATCCCGAAAAGCAGAGCGACAAAAAAGCGCCCCAGCCAGCGCATGATCTTGGAATAGGCTTTGGTTCCGAACTCGTTCACGCTACGCCTCCATTTTCTTCCGGGTCTGTGGGTTGGAGCAGAGGAGCCATCTCCGGCGGCAGCAAATCAGACAACACGAGGGGCTCGGGCTTGTGAGGATGACGCATCAGGAACAGGGCCTGCTGTGGGCAGAGTCGCACGCAAATGCCGCATCCCATGCAGGCATCGCTGTCAACCCGCACGAAATACCGGTCGAGCGTCAAGGCGCCAAAGGGGCAACGCTCGACGCACTGGCCACAGGTCTGGCAGGCCTCGATATCCAGATCGGCGACATAGCCGGAGGAGATGAGCATGGGGACGCCATTGCGGTGGGCCGACATGGCGCCGCAGCAACAGGAACAGCAGTTGCAGATGGCATAAAAGCGACCCAACATGGCCTCTTTGAAAAAGGCATGATGAACGTGGCCACGATCAGCCTCTGCAGTGATAATGTCGACCGCCTCCTGCGGCGAAAGCGTCCGCGCCGCCTCGGGGTGGTGGGCCAGCACAAAGCTGGCAAAGGGCTCTCCCACAATGAGGCAGACATCCAGGGGCAGGCATGGGTTGCGACGGGCCACACGACAGGGGCAATCTAGCGCCACGATATGGTCCGGGTCGGCCAGTACCAGGTCACGCGCCGTCTCAAAGGGGATCACCTGCTCCGACAAGGTAAGCTCGATCGGCTCCCGGACCTGAACCAGCCGTGTGGCCTGATCGGTCGGCAGCACTTTGCCGTGATAGCTCCGCCCCCAGCGCTTGGGAAAGAGTGCCAACGCTAAAAAGGGGGCCATGAGGGGGCGCAGGCGCTTGAACTCGGGCCTCTCACCGATGGCCGATCCGATGTACGCATAGGGCCAACGAGCATAGACATAGCCGTGGAGGCGCTCCCTCCAGGACAGGCCGGCGGCGCGTCCAACCTGCATAAAGCGGCGCGTGGCGGCGCGCGCCTCTGTATTCGGCCTCCGAAGCAAGCTCCGGAGGATGTGCCCGATCCCCATGTTCTATGCCTTTCAAGTGCTTGCCAGCTATCGTACCAGAAACCGGCCAGAGGGACAAGGATCTTGGGCCATGGTGCGGCTATGCACCGTAACGAACAGCGATTGGGCTCATAGCCGTGCCTGGTCGGGCACTTGGTTGCAGGCGCCCATAGTCCGCGCTATACTTGCGCGCATTGTCGAATGTATCGATCAAGCCA
>SLPC01000245.1 GCA_007132185.1 Anaerolineae bacterium
AGGACCCGTTCCTGACGGCTCGCATCGGGGTGGCCATGGTCAGGGGGCTGCAGGGCGACCATTCGCGCTACCTCAAGGTGGCGGCCACGGCCAAGCACTATGCGGTGCATAGCGGCCCCGAGGCCGATCGGCACCATTTCGACGCCCAGGCCAGCCCCCGCGATCTGCGCCAGACCTACCTGCCGGCCTTTGAGGCGCTGGTGCGCGAGGCCAACGTAGAAGCGGTGATGGGCGCCTATAACAGGACCAACGGCGAGCCCTGCTGCGCCAGCGACACGCTGCTGGGCGAAATCCTGCGGGGCGAGTGGGAATTCGATGGCCATGTGGTCTCGGACTGCTGGGCCATCCGCGACATTTTTGCGCACCACAAGGTGGTGGATACCCCGGAAGAGGCTGCGGCACTGGCGGTCAAGGCGGGCTGCGACCTCAACTGCGGTGAGACCTACGTCTATTTGCTGGGCGCCTTTGAGCAGGGGTTGATCACCGAGGCAGACATCGATGTGGCCGTCGAGCGCCTGTTCCGCACACGCTTTCGCTTGGGGATGTTCGATCCGCCGGAGCGGGTGTCCTACGCCCGCATTCCTTACCGGGTCAATGATAGCGAGGAGCACCGCCAGTTAGCTCTGGAGGTGGCCCGCCAGTCGTTGGTGCTGCTCAAGAACGATGGCACGCTGCCCCTGGCTGAGGTCAGCAGCATCGCCGTGGTAGGTCCGAATGCCGATGACTTGGAAGTGCTCCTGGGCAACTATAATGGGACGCCCTCCCGCTCGGTGACGCCGCTGGAGGGGATTCGAGTGGCCGCCGGCGCACGCGGCGCGACGGTGCACTATGCCCAGGGCTGTGATCTGCTGGAGCCTGATCGCGGCGGGTTCGATGAGGCGCTATCCATTGCCCGTGAGGCGGACGTCGTCATCGCGGTGCTGGGGATCTCGCAGCGGGTCGAGGGAGAAGAGAACCCCAACAAGCCCTGGGCCGATCGGGTCGAGATCGACCTGCCCGCCGTTCAGGAGGAGCTCCTGCAGGCCCTGGCAGAGGCAAACAAGCCCCTGGTGGTGGTGCTGCTGAACGGCAGCGCACTGGCTGTGAACTGGGCGGCCGAGCATGCCCACGCCATCCTCGAGGCCTGGTATCCGGGCGAGGAGGGGGGCACCGCCATCGCCGAGGCCCTCTTTGGCGATTATAACCCCGGCGGGCGGCTGCCGGTGACGTTCTACACAGGCGTGGACCAGCTCCCGCCCTTTGAGCAGTACGACATGCAGGGCTTTACCTACCGCTATTTCGACGGCGAGCCCCTCTATCCCTTTGGCTATGGTCTGAGCTATACGACGTTTCGCTATAGCGACCTGCGGGTGACGCCCCGGGTGCGGCCTGGCCAGACGGTGAACATCACTGTTCGGGTGGAGAATGCGGGCGAGCGCGCAGGCGATGAGGTGGTGCAGCTCTACCTGAGCGACGATGCCACCGAGCATGTGACCCCCATCCGGCAACTGGTGGCGTTCGAGCGCATCCATCTGGCTCCGGGTGAGGCGCGGCAGGTGGGGTTCACCCTGGGCCGCCAAGAGATGCTGGTCTATGATGACCAAGGCGAGCCCCTGCTCGAGTCGGGGACCTTTACCCTGTCCGTGGGCGGCGGCCAGCCGATTGCCAAAGGTGGGGCGCCTTACCTGACGGGCCGTTTCGAGTTGCTGGCCGGAGGGTAATCCAAGGCTAGCGGGTGCCCAGGATTGCCTGGTATGCATCGAAAGGAGCGCTGCCATGGCCCAGGTGCAGACCGTGTTGGGACCGATCGATGCCGTGGATCTGGGGCTGACACTGATCCACGAGCATGTGATGGTGGACTTTGTCGGAGCGGATCAGACGGGGCCACATCGCTGGGATCAGGATGAGGTGGTGCGCACGATGCAGCCCCACCTGAATGCCATCGCGGCCCAGGGTGTCACCTGCCTGGTCGAGTGCACGCCCAACTATCTGGGGCGCGATCCGGTGCTGCTTCAGCGTCTTGGCCGGGCCACCGGGTTGCACATCGTGACCAACACTGGTCTCTACAAGGAGCCCTATTTGCCTGCGTGGGCCTTTGAGCTCGAGCCGGCAGCGCTGGCCGAGCGCTGGATCGCCGAGTGGGAGCAGGGAATCGACGAGACCGGCGTGCGCCCCGGGTTCATCAAGATTGCCGTAAACCCGGGGCCCCTGCTGCCCATCCAGCAGACCGTTGTGCGGGCCGCCGCCATCACCCACCTAGCCACGGGGCTGAGCGTCATGTGCCACACGGGACACGCGGCCGCCGCCCATGAGAGCCTCGACTTGATCGAGGCCGAGGGCATGGACCCCCGGCGTTATCTGGTGGCTCATGCCGATCAAGTCGGGGCCGAGGATGATGCTGATCCGAGCACGGCCTGGGCTGCCCACGACGCGTTGTTGCGGCGCGGCGTCTGGCTCGAATACGATGGCATCGGTTGGGGCCCGTTCGAGTGGCAGGAAAGCCTGGTGCTCGAGATGCTGGAGCGCGGCTTGGAGGGCCAACTGCTGCTCTCGCAGGATGCGGGATGGTACCATGTGGGCGAGCCAGGCGGGGGCACCGTGCAGCCCATGACCCGGCTTCTGGACGAGTTCGTACCCAGGCTGCGAGCAGCGGGCGTCACCGAGGCTATCTTGAACAAGCTGTTGATCGACAACCCGCGCACCGTACTGGCGGTGAACTAGGCCTTGCTTTCTGTAGGCTCCGGGCGCGTGGCCAGTACCAGATCGACGGGCAGGCCACAGAGGCTGGCAGCCTGTCTCTCCAGCACGTCCCAGCCCTCTGCCTCCAGCAGCGGCGCCGCCAGGATGGGGCGGCAATCCAGGTGGCCGGGCCAGCGCGTGTGCAGCCACTCATAGAGGCGCACCAGTATATTCACCCTGCGGCGCGACAGGCAGGCCACCATCAGCCGGCCGCCGGGTCGCATGGCCTGAGCGATCTGGCGCAGCACCAGCGGCATCTCGGGGGTGTCGAACAGTTCCAGGGTGAACACCGCCAGGGCGGCGTCATGGGTGGCGTCCTGCAAGGGGAGGCGCAGGGCATCGGCACAGAGTGGAGCAGCCTGTTCAAGCTCCTCCTTCCTGAGGCGCGCTCTGGTGCGACGGCACATGGCTAGGGCGATATCGATACCTATTGCGTACGCGCCGGTGCGGGCAATGGCGGCCAACTCCTGTCCCGTGCCGCTCCCAATAACCAGGATTCGCTCGCCAGCCTGCGGGGCCAGCATCGCCACGGCACGGCGCTTGATCGGCCGCTCTGGTATCGTGAGCAGGTCATACCATCGCGCCAGGCGGTTATAGGTGGCAGCGGCTGCGATACGGGGGCGCGATACGCGGGTGATTTCCCTGGCATGGGTGTCATCCATAAACCGCCTCACGGTTGTTTATGTGTAAAAGCAAACGGCCGTGGTTCTCCTGTCGCAGAGCCACAGCCATCTGGCTTTTGATCACGCTGGATAAACTAGACCAGGTTGACGGCCTCGTCGGGCATCCAGTGCTCTTCCCTGTTGGCCCACTTGACGTTGCAGCCGATGGGGTTAGTCAGGGGCGTGCTCACCGTCTTGCCGGCCGTGTGCTCGGCCAGAGCATTGTCTAGATCGTTGACCGTCGACTTGCTGGCATCCTCCGGGCTGTCTATGCCGCGCCCTGTGTAGACCAGCCTGCGATCGCTGTCAAAGACGTAAAAGTGCGGCGTGCGCAGGGCGCCATAGGCCAGAGCGACCTCCTGCGACTCGTCATGCAGATAAACCCACGGGAACTGCTGCTCCTCCATGCGCTCGACCATGTGGTCCCAGCTATCCTCAGGGTGGACGCCAACCCAGTTCGAGTTGATGCCCACAAACTGGACGCCCTTGTCGGCGTACTTTTCTGCCGTGGCGCGGGTGACTTCATCAGAGCCCAGCACAAAGGGGCAGTGATTGCAGGTGAAAAAGATCACCAGGGTTTCGGCGTCGTCAAAGTCCGACAGGCTGTAGGTGTTACCATCCGTGGCGGGCAGTGAAAAGTCAGGCGCCTTGGCGCCAATTGGCAAGGTAAACGGCATGTGAGGTCCCTCCTCATGTGTAAAGACATCGGCGACAGTCACCATATCTCGTGAATGTATATGCAGTATATCAGGCCCACACCAGGGCACAAGTGCCAGATATCATCGGCCTGGTGAGTTGCATCCAGGCCCCTTCTCAGGTATCATGCGCCCGTGATTGGCATAATGATTCCCAGGTCTGCCCGGCTCATCATCGCCCTTTTAGCCCCTATGATTCTCTTGGCGGGTTGCGCTCCGCTCGGGGCTTTTTGGGTGCCGCCTGATCCTGCCTCCGAAGCGGCTGCTGTTTTACCCACTGACACGCCATTGGTCCGTAGCGTCTCGATGGTAACACCCACGCCGGCACCTCGCGACCAGGCATCCGAGTCTGACGAAGGGATCATGGTCAATCGACTCGATCTGACCGGCGATGCCGTGCAGTATTGGTCCAACCCCAACAATATCCACGATCTGCTGTATGATGGCCATGGCCTCTGGGCGGCAACCTATGGGGGGTTGGTGCGGTGGGTCGACGAGAATGACTATCGGCTCTATACGGTGCGTGATGGGTTGCCATCGCAAGCGGTAGCGACCCTGGCATTGGACGGCGAGGGACGGCTCTGGCTGGGCTATGCCGACGTGGATGGCTGGACGGTGCGCCAGGGCGACGAGTGGCAGCACTATGACACGCGTCGCCAGGCGGTCGAGGCCAACCATGGGGTTCTGCTGGGCGCATCTCGCACGCACCCTCGCATGTGGGTCACCCGAGGGGAAAGCAACTGGGTCTGGCTGCCCCGGGGCGATGGCACCGTGCAGGCCTATGACGGGAACCGCTGGCGGGTCTATGGGCAGGATAGCGGCGTGACCGCCAAGAGCCATTGGGTGGGGGTCTCGCCGGAGGGCCGCGTGTGGGCTGTGGGGCAGGGCGTCAGCACCGCCGAGGAGGGCGAGCTCTGGTGGGACGACCACACCTTTTTCTCCGAGGTGACGGGCGCTGCCGATGTGACCGGTGTGGTGGTGGACGATGAGGGCGCGGTGTGGATTGGCTTTGCCAACCAGGAAGGCGGCGGGCTGATCCGGTACAATCTGGCGGTGGATCGCTGGGAGGGGCATCTGCCCGAGATCAACCCCGCCATCCCGGCTCAGGTGTATGCGTTAGAGCTCACAACCGATGGCTCTCTGTGGGTGGCCGGACAGGGCTTGCTGAGCTATCGTGCCCCCTACCGACGCTTTCACAGCTACGAGCTGGGTGATCTGCGCGTCCTGTCCTTTGCGCGGGATGATCAGGGACAGATCTGGCTGGGCAGCGATCAGGGGCTCTACTGGCTCGATCTGGAGACCGAGGAGATACATGGGCCGTGGGTGATCCCCTCGCCTCTGCCGGACAACCAGATCACCGGGCTGGCCATGGATGCCGAGGGCATCATCTATGTGGGCACGCCGCGGGGTGTGTCGTGGATCGATGCTCAGGGTGAGACCGACCTGCTGAGCGATCTGGGCGTCACCTGGCTGGGCACCTGCTCCGACGGCACTCTGTGGGCCGCCACGTCGGATGGGCTTGGGCGCTTTATAGGTGAGGGAGAGTTCGAGTGGGTCTATGAGCAGGGGGCGGTACTTGCGGTCTGGCTGGCGCAGGAGGGCATGGCCTATTTCGTCACTGCCGAGGGCGTGCTGATGCAAGCCGATTCCATCGGCCCCGATTCCATCGGCCCTGATAGCATCGGCCCCGAGGCCGGCGAAGCAGAGGCACTGGTCGATATGCTGATATGGACCGGCGTGTTGCCGGGCAATCTGGTGGTGGATAGCCTGGGAACCATCTGGTTGGCCACGGCCGAGGGGTTGGCCCAGGTCGATGCGAATGGGACACGGATGCTGCACACCGCCGACGATGGCCTGCTCAGCAAGGATGTCCGCGCTGTGGCTCTGGATGTGGACGACACCCTCTGGATGGCTACAGCCCGCGGCCTGGCCCGGCGCCGTAACGATGGACGCTGGACGCGGTTTACAGTCGAGAGCACCGGCGGCGGCCTGCGCTCCATGGACATGCTCGATGTCTCGGTGGGGCCGCTCGGTGATTTGTGGATGGCGACCCACGCGGGCCTATCGCGGCGTGAACCCGAAGAGACCCGATGGTCGTATCTGGATGTGCCGGGCGCGCAACGCATATTGTATGATGGACGTGGGGGCATCTGGGTGGCCACCCGCGCTGGTATGTATCGCATTGCTGTAGATGCACTGGCCGCACCCTAGCACAGTTCTCGTGGAGGCGTCAGATACGTGAGCAACGCAGGCAATCATCTCGGGTATTCAAGCGGGGCGTTCGAGCTCTCGGCCGAGGCGCTCTATGAGGGTTTGGACCCTCTGTTGCTGCAGCGCAAGGGACGCCTGATCCTGCTGGCGACAAAAGAGGCAGATCGCGATGCCCTGGCCCGGCTGTGCCGCGAGTTCTACGAGAGCCGATCCTATGACCCGATCCCCACGCTGGTCCATATCCTTTCGCAGGCCTATCGTGACCAGCCAACCCTGGCCGAGCAGTGTCCGCTGGCGGTAGTCCTCCGGGGCTTGGAGCTCAATATGGTGGGCACCGACCAGGCGGTCGTGCGCCTGATGCGCTATGGCGTGGTACGCGATCTGTTCAACGCCCAGGCCTCTCAGCGGGGCTTTCGTGTGGCCATGAACCGGCGAGACGTATCGCCACGCATTCCCCCCATCTATAGCGCTCAATGGCGTCTGGTGAGTGGCGATATGCTGATGTTCACCGTGCAATCGGTGGCGGCGCGGGTGGGGGCCGGGGGCATCCGGCGTGTCGTGCGTCTATCCGGCTCGGCCTCGCGTGCGGCCACACTGATCGGGCGGCTCCCGCGCGTCCCTGGTTCGGTGCCCATCATTATTATGCAGCAGGGCCAGTTCTCTCCGGTGCCCGAGATGTCCAGCAGCAAGCCGCCCCCCGAGGCTGAGCAGGAGAGCCAGCGCCGCCGCAAACGAGGGTGGTCGCCGATTTGGGCGGCCCTGTTGGTCACCTTATTGGCCGTCGTGGTCACTCTGTGGACCACCGGCGCCCATCTGGATACAGACGAGCTGCAGGATTATCTGCTCATGATGTTCTTTCCGCCCTCCACGCCGACACCAACTCTCGAGGTGGATGCGCCGGAGGAGGAGATCATCATCGTCGTGGATCTGCCCTACGACCCGCCAACGCTGGTGAGCCCCTACACCGGCGCGCGGTTGGAGGGGGAGGAGATCACCTTGTTCTGGGAGTGGGAGGGCGAGCTGGCAGTGAGCGAGCTCTATGAGGTCATTCTGTGGCCGGCCGGCAACGATCCGGAGGCCCGCACGGTGACGGGCGCCCAGCGACATTCGGTCTCGATTGGGGAAGATGGCTGGTACCGGTGGAGCGTGCGGATCGTCGACGGCACGGATCGGCAGAACCTGGTGCCCCTCAGTCCAGAAGCAGAGGCCATCTCTTTTCTGTGGCGTGCGGAATAGCCCCGGCTGCTAGACGTTGAAACGGATGTGCAGCACATCCCCATCCTGCACGACGTAATCGCGTCCCTCGAGGCGCAGGGCCCCCAGCTCACGGGCTTGGGCAATAGAACCGGCGCGGTCCAGCGCCTCATAGCTGACCACCTCGGCCCGGATAAAGCCGCGCTCCATGTCGGTGTGGATGCGCCCGGCAGCTTCCAGCGCCGTCTGCCCACGGAGCAGATTCCAGGCGCGCACCTCTTTTGCTCCTGTGGTGGTAAAAAAGGTGATATAGTCGAGCAAAGCATATCCCACCTCGATGAACCGCTCCAGCCCCGAGCTCTCGATGCCCAGTTCCTCGGCATAGGCACGGGCGTCGTCTGGCTCCCAGGAGGCCAACTCGGCATCTAGCGCAGCGCACAGGACCACCGTGGCCTCGTTTTGTCCCTCTGCGTACTCGCGCACACGTTGCGCCAACGGGCCGCCTTGGGGCAGGTCGTCCTCGTTCACATTGGCGACATAGACAAGCGGCTTGACGGTGAGCAGATCCACCGGCCCGATGGCGTCGCGCTCGGCGTCGCCTAGGTCCGCTCGTCGCAGAACCACTCCGCCCCGCAGCCGCTCGGCCACCGATTCGAGGGCCTGGAGCTCGCCGGCAAACTCCCGGGGGTTGGCCTTGGCGCGGCCCCTGACGCGCTCGAGTTGGCGCTCTACCAGCTCGAGGTCGGAGAGAATCAGCTCGAGCTGTACCGTTTCAATGTCCTCGATGGGGTCCAGGGTGGGCGTCACGTGGGCCACGTTCTCATCGGCAAAGCAGCGCACCACCATGGCGACAGCGTCCACGGCGCGAATATGCGATAGAAACTGATTGCCCAGGCCCTCGCCATGGCTGGCGCCCTTGACCAGGCCGGCGATATCTACCACGCGCAGGGTGGCGGGCACGATCTGCTGTGGGCGGACGATCTCGGCGATGCGTTCGAGGCGGGGGTCGGGCACCGGCACGACGCCGACATTGGGGTCGATGGTGGTAAAGGGATAGTTGGCGACCGTGGCGCCCGCCTGCGTCAGGGCGTTGAACAGGGTGGACTTGCCCACGTTAGGAAGCCCGACCAGCCCCAGTTGCAGTACCATACCCTATCTCGCTCTCTACCCGCCGCCGCCCGAGGCTGCCTCGCCCCCGGGCGTGGGGCCCTCGCGGTAGCGGGCCGGCCAGGGCTGATAGTCGCTCAGAAAACGCTCCATGGCCACCTGACGGCCATCGATCTCGATGATGCGGTACACCGTCACCTGGACGCCATCCTTGGCGCTTTCCACGAGCACCCGCTGTCCGGGGGCCAACGTTGCATCGGTCTCCGTCACCGCTGGGCCGGGGGGAACGGTCGGCCCGAGGGTGGGCCCCTCGATACGCACCGTGCGGCCGATAGAGCGCCCGTAAAAGCGGAAATAGTGCTTGGAGTTGGCGCGATCCACCTCGGTCAGGATCAGGAGCGGTGTATCCAGGTCATTCTCGAACTTGACGTCCACCCAGGGGGTGAACACGGCAGCATCGAGACCCACCGGCGGCTCGTACCAGGACACGCGGTAAGCATGGGGCGTGCGCTCTATGATGGGATAACCGCCCCAAAAGGCCGCCCGAAAGAGGGTAGTGGCTACCTGACACACGCCGCCGCCCGGGCCCATCAGCGTCTGGTCGCCATAGATCACCCACGACTCGGTATAGTCATTGGCGAGGGTCACCAGGCCCAGATGCTCCACCATGGAAAAGCGCGCCTGGGGGGCCACCACCAGGCCCTCGAACATATTGGTGGCAACGACGATATTGTGCAGACGGGCCTCTGTCGAGCCTGCAAAGTCGGTCTCGCCAACGCCCACCAGATCGAGCGGAAGCATCGCCTCGAGCTGCTCTTTTGTCACCGCGGGCGGGATCGCTCGCACGGGCAGCGTCGCGTCACGATCCACAGGGTCAAGAATCGCCGAGACCAGGGCCCCAACGGCGGCCTCGATATGCAGCTCGACGCCATACTGCTCCATGGCGATCACGCTCAGGGTGGCCGAGTCCGGATCATAGCCATAGCGGCCCTGGCGTGCGGGTCGTTCGATCTCTTGCGCCAGTTCCTCGACAAAGGCGCGTATGGCGCCCAGATCCAGCTCGACGCGGGGGGCGCCGGGGGCCTCGTCAGCGGGACGGCTGATGATCAGCCAGGTGCTGAGCTGGGCGCGATCAATGCTCCAGGTGTGGAGCTCGGTGGCCGCGGGGCCCTGGCCAAAGGCGGGACGTTGGTATGACAGGGTCACCGGCGCGCTGAGAATCGTCTCGGCACGCTGCCGCGCATCCGAGATCTCGGCCAGGGGCGGCTCTACCTCGCGAAAGACCAGATCCACGGGGATCGTCTCTACGGGGAAATAGCTGGTCGTGGGGGGGCGGTTGTGGCGCGTGCGCAGCCACACCGGTTCCGCACTCCAACTCGACTTGCCCAGGGCAGCGCGCACTGCCTCGACAATGGTAGCCTGGCTGGCGGGGATATCCAGGTCGCGCCCCACCTGGGGGGCATCGCTGAGCACCTGCATCCCTGCGACCCACACCTGGGCCTGTTGCGGGGGGCGGCCTGCCTGGCGGGCGATCTGCCGTAGCGGCGTCAGCGATAGCCCCGGCTCGAGATAGAATTCGGGTACGATATTGTAGCCCACCCAAATCAGGCGTGCACGGGTGAGCATCTCATGACGAAAGAGACCGCTGCGGCCCAGTTTCCAAGCTTCCTGCACGGCGGGCTCCAAGTCCAGATATCCCCCCAGATGCGCGGTGGAGTAGATCCACTCGCCCTCGGGGCCGCGCAAAGTCAGATAGGGTAGCTCGTCGACTACCAAAGCCTGCTCGAGGCGATCCAGGGCCTCGTCACGGAGCAGGCCGCCCACAGGCACACCCTGGATGGTGATGCCGGGCAGGATGCGATTGGCGTACTGGCGGCCATAGCCCAGCACGGTCAGGCCGCCGAGCATGAGTACCAGGGCCATGGTAAGGCTCAGGCCGAGCAGCATATCGGTCAATGCAGAGCCATGCTCTTGATGCTTTCGCATGCGCCTACGCATCAGATGCCGTCTTTCCTACTGGGTTAGGAACCCCAGATCGGTGTGATTGCCCATATCATCAATCAAGGCACGCAGCAGGCGCTGGGTGCCTGCCGCATCGTTCAGGTCCAACACGCACAGGGGCGTGTGGGAGTAACGTCGGGCCAGCCCGATTCCAGCCGTGGGCACGCCTCGGCGAGCCAGGTAGATGGCGCCCGCATCGGTGGCGGCCATGCCCTGGCCCACCGTAGCGAGCTGTAACGGCACGTTCGCCGTGCGGGCGGCCTCGCGGACAAAGCGGTTCACGGCGGGATGGCCTATGTGGGCACTGTTGGTCAGCAGCAGCACAGGGCCCTGGCCGATGGCCGCCGGCATCTCCTTGAAATAGTCTACATCGGGCGTATCGCCCGCCATAAAGGTATCCACCACGACGGCATAGTCGGGTTGGGCGGTATAGGCAGCCACCCGGGCCCCCCGCAGGCCGATCTCTTCCTGTACGGCGATCACGGCGGTCACAGGGCCGGCGGGCGTCGTGTCGGCCAACTCACGAAACAGCTCCAGCAGGATCGCGCAGCCGATCCGATTGTCGATGGCCTTGCCCGTGACGCGGTCGCCACCCCCCAGGCGCATCAGCGGGCTATGGTAGGCGATGGGGTCGCCGATATCGATGCCCAGGGCGCGCGCCTCGTCGGCTGAGGAGACGCCCATGTCGATGTACAGGGCCTCTATCTCCAGCACGCTCTTGCGCTCTTCGGGCGTTTGCAGATGTCCTGACTTGACGCCGACGATACCCAGGTGCCCCTTTACGCGGACGCGACGGCCCACGAGCATAGCAGCAGACACTCCGCCCAGGGGCTGGAAACGCACAAAGCCCTGTGGATCGATGCTCTTGACCACGCCGCCGATCTCGTCCGAGTGGGCTTCTAGCATCAGGTGCGGTCCAGTCCCGCGTCCATGGCGGCGGGCATACAGGTTGCCCATGCTGTCGACCGTAACCTCATCGGCGCAATCGGCCAAGGCCTCGCGCAGGTGTGCCACCACGTCTTGCTCGAAACCAGAGACACCATCCAGGGAGGTGAGTTCCTCCAGGCTCTTGTATAGGGCTTGCTTTCTGTGATTCGCGCTGTTGTCGCTCATGCGAGTCTAGGCTCCTGGTGAGAATAGTATCTTGCAGGCATCGGTGGCCTCGTGGGCCAGGTGCATGCCCTTTTCCAACTCCTGCAGCGGCAGAATATGGGTCACCGGCTCTTCGAGTTGCAGGGTGTCGGTAGCCGCCAGGCGGATAGCCAGGTTGAAATCCTGTTCGCGATAGACGCGAATGGGCCGGATGCTGATCTCGCGAAAGAGCAGCGGAGTCAGGTCGATCTGGGGCGGCGTCTTGGGCATCCCCACCTGGAGGATCTGCCCCAAGATCGAGGCAATCTGCCCCGCCTGGCCGACCGTCGCCTGCGCGCCGGCGGTCTCGAACACGACCGGGACTCCCTCACCGGCTGTGGCCTTCATCACGACCTCGACCGGATTGGCGCTGCGGGCGTCAATCACGTCAAAGCCCAATCGACGGGCAATGCTGAGGCGGCGCGGGCTGATCTCGGACAGGTGTACGTGGGCGCCCGAGAGCCGCGCCATTTGGGCCGTCAGGAGGCCTACCGGGCCTGCCCCCAGCACCGCGGTCACATCGCCCACTTTGAGATTGGAGACGCACACGGCATGCACAGCCACCGCCAGCGGCTCGATGAGGGCTGCCCGAGAGAGAGGCAGCGAGCGAGGCAGAGGGCGCACCGTGTGCTTGGGCACAACAGCATATTCGGAGAAACCGCCATCGCGATCGATGCCCACCAATCCCAGGTTCTCGCACACGTACGAGATGCCCCGCCGGCAGGCCGGGCAGACGCCACAGCTCAACAGCGGGTTGATGGCCACAGGTGTGCCCGGGACCAGATCGGGCGCACCTTCCCCTGCTACCGTGCCCACAAACTCGTGGCTCATGATCAAAGGGGCCTGGGCGCGAGGGTGCTGGCCCAAAAAGATCATCAGATCCGTGCCGCAGATGCCGGCATACGCCACCTTGATCAGAATCTCATCGGGCCCGGGCTCGGGTCGATCGACTTGACGCAGCTCGACCTGCTCGGTGCCTGTCCATACAGAGGCCATCATCTGGGCCATTGTGTTTGCCTCCCGTCACGCTTGGGCTTGGTGCCTGGATGCGGCCAGTCTAGCATAACGATCATTGGGCGGCAAGCACAAGCTGACCCGCGGTGTGCGCCTTGACAGCCGCCATTGAGATACTACGATAATAGCTGTACGCTGAACCAGCGGCCTGGCCAGAGCATCTCGGCAAGGGGGCGATCATGACGCATGCGGACACAGCTGATCTGCCGTTACGGGTGCTGATCCTCGCGGCCTCTGATGGCGAGAGAGGCGACGATAGCCCAACGCCCCGTGCGCTCCAAGAGTTGAGTGGCCGCGCGATCATCGACTATGTTCTTTCTCTGGCGCGGTCATTGACGGACACCGAGAATATCTATGTCATCGTGGATGATCCCGATGGCCCCGTGGCGCATCATGTTGGCTCAGACTATCACAGTATTGTGCAACACGAGGCGCTGGGCACTGGCCATGCCGTGCTGCAGGCCGCGCCGGAGATGGCCGACTACCAGGGGCACCTGTTGATCCTGTATGGCGATACTCCTCTTTTTCGCCTTTCTTCGATGCGTGGCTTGCTCATGCGTCATGGCCTCAAGGGCGCCGATCTGACCCTCTTTTCCTGTATCACCGACACCAAGCTGCCCTATGGGCGCGTCGTGCGCAACGGGGAAGGCAAGGTGCTGGCCGTCGTCGAGGAGGCCGCCGCAACCCCCACCGAGCGGGCGATCGACGAGCTGAACCTGGGCGCTTATGTGGCGCGCGCCCAACCGCTGTTCGCGGCGCTAGAGGAGCTGGCCAGAGAGCACGAGCCCAGGGCCAACCTGCTCACGGCTGCGGTGGCCGAAATTCGCCAGCAGGGCGGCACGGTGGACTGCTATCGCACCGCCGATCAGGACGAGGTGCAGGGGATCAATACCGCGGCGGACCTGGAGGCGGCCGAGTTGATTCTGCAAAAGCGGCGCCTGCGCCCACATCTCCTGGAACAGGAGAATGTCATCAGCTTTGGCACTGGGGGCTGGCGGGCGGTCATTGGCGAGGGCTTTACGCTGTACAACGTCCGACGCCTGGCCCAAGCCGTTGCCAACCGGCTGGTGCGCTCCGACCAAGAGGATCAGGGCGTCCTCATCGGCTATGATCACCGCTTTTTGTCCGATGCGGCGGCGGTAGCGGCGGCCGAGGTGCTTGCGGGCAATGATGTGCGCGTGATTCTGCTAGAGGATGCCGCACCAACGCCCCTCATTACCTATGCCACGGCTGTGACGCCGGCGGCCTATGGCATGGCGATTACCGCCAGTCACAACCCCCCCGAGTGGAACGGGCTCAAGCTGTTCGACCGGGAGGGAGCGCTACTGCTGGATCAGGAGACGAGCGAGATCGAGGCCGAGGCTAATCGCCTGTCCGCCGACGACATCATCAAGGTGGAGGAGGAGCTGGGCGTTGAGGCGGGCCTGATCGAGCGCCGCGATCTCACCAACGTCTATGTGGATGCCATCGAGTCTCAGATAGATATGGCGGCCATCCGTCGGGCCGATCTGCGCGTGCTGGTAGATCCGATGCACGGGGTGGCGGAGCGGGCCATCAACATCATTCTCACCGAAGCGCGCTGCCGCGTGGATGCCATCCGTGATCGTCGCGATCCTCTCTTTGGCGGCTATTCGCCCGCTCCCAATATCGAGGCCCTGGGCCTGTTGATCCATCACATGAAAGAGGGGCGCTATGACCTGGGGCTCGCCATGGACGGCGACGCCGACCGCATCGCCATTGTAGACGAAAAAGGCGAGTTCTTGCCCATCAACGATCTGCTGGTGCTGGTGTATTGGTATCTGCACGAGGTGCGTGGCGAGCAGGGGCCGGTCGTACGCAACCTGGCTACCACCCACATGCTGGACAGGCTGGCGGCCCTGATGGAACAAGAGTCTATCGAGGTGCCGGTGGGGTTCAAGCATGTGGTCGCGGCCATGCAGGCCCACGATGCGGTGCTGGGTGGCGAGAGCAGCGGTGGCCTGACCATACGTGGCCATGTGCTGGGCAAGGACGGCATCCTCGCCGCGGCTCTGGTTGTTGAGATGGTGGCCAAGACGGCCGAGCCGATCTCGGTGCTGCGTGCCCGCTTGCAGGAGCAGATCGGGTGGCTCTATATGGTGGAGAGGAACCTGCCCGCAACCCCCGAGATGAAGGCCCTCTTTCCCCGTCTGCTGCGCGAGGCGCAGCCTACGCATCTGGGGGAGCACCCCGTACTCGAGATCGATCACAGCGATGGGCACAAGTTTCGGCTGGCTGAGGATCGCTGGGTGCTCTTGCGCTTTTCGGGCACCGAGCCACTGTTGCGCATCTTTGCCGAGGCCGAGTCCAAAGAGGCGGCCTGGGGCCTGATCAAGGCGGCCACGGGCCTTGTACCCTTGGAGAGCTGAGCTACACGTTAAAGCGGATGTTCAGGATGTCGCCGTCCTGTACGACATAGTCTTTGCCCTCCAGGCGGAGCTTGCCCTGGCGACGGGCCTCGCCCAGGCTGCCGCAGGCGATCATCTCCTCATAGCCGATCACCTCGGCCCGGATGAACCCCCGTGCCAGGTCGGTGTGGATGGCGCCCGCGGCCTCGACGGCGGTGGCGCCCTGCTGCACCGTCCAGGCTCGCACCTCGTCCTCTCCCACGGTGAAAAAGGACATGAGCCCCAGCAGGCGATAGCATTCGCGTACCAGGACGTTCAGGCTTGGCTCGGCGATGCCATAGCTTTCCAAGTAGAGGGCGCGCTCCTCGGTAGGGAGCTGGGCGATCTCCATCTCCAGCATGCCACGGATCCCAAGCACCAGGGCTTTTTGCTGCTGGGCCGCCCACTCGGCCGGAGTCTGTGGCTCGACGTCCTCGCCCAGGTTCAGGACTACAAGGGTCGGCTTGGCGGTCAGGAACTGAAACCCCCGAATGGCAAGCTGCTCGGCAGGCGTGAGACCCATATCTCGGATGGCGATCCCCTGGCTCAGATCGTCGGCCAGCCGCCGCATCAGGCTCTCTTCAGCAAGCAACTTGGCCCGCTGGTCGCCATGGGTCTTGCGCAGGCCGTTGGCGATACGCTCCAGCCGCCGCTCTACCGTGGCCAGGTCGCTAACAATCAGCTCGAGGGTGACGATCTCGACATCGCGGGCAGGATCGATGGTCAGCTCGGGGTGAGGCACCCGGTCGTCATCAAAGGCACGGATGATCTGGAGCAAGGCATCGGCGCGGCCCATGGCGTCGAGCAGGCGCGTGTCAAAGCTGCTGGCCTCGGCGCTGCCGCGACTCACACCGCTGACATCGTCAAAACGCACCTGGGCATAGGTGATCTTACGAGGGTTGAACAGATCGGCCAGGACAGCAACCCGCGGATCAGGGACGTTTACCACGGCGCTCCGGACCTCGCCACGTCCTGCGCGTTGGCCGGGCTTTTCCGCGTGCCCCGCTGTCATGGCATTACATAACGTCGTCTTGCCCGAAAGGGGCAATCCGATCAAGGCAACTTGCATCAATGCATCCTGCATCTATGGCTCTCCTTGCTGATTTACAGCGCAGAGAGCCATTATAGGGGCATTCGCACTTGATGCAATTGAGCGTCTCGAGCTTGCGGTGCTCTCTCAGCGGTCGTGCCAGTAGGCAAAGAGAGGCCCGACCGAGCGCCCCATCAGGTTGCAGCGGATGGCTTCGCCAAAGATGCTGCCCACGGAGAGCACCGTCATATTGGGCAGGCGCTTGTGCTCTGGAATCGGGACGGTATTGGTGGTCACAATCTCTTGCACGTCGTCCAGCCCGCCCATGATCTCGATGGCCGGGCCCGAAAAGACGCCGTGGGTGCATGCCAGCGTGATGTTACGCACGTCGTGCTTGCGAAGCTCTTGCACCAGGGCGAGGATGGAGCCGCCGGTGGCGATCTCATCATCAAAGACAATGATATCCTTGCCGCGGATATCGCCGATGATGCCACCCATCACCACCTCGGTGTCCGAGACACGCATCTTGTCGCCCGCGGCAACGCCGATGCCCAGAGCACGGGCCAGGGACGTGGCACGCTTGGCATGGCCAATGTCTGGCGAAACGACCACCGAGTTGCTCAGATCATGCTGGCGAAAATGTTGCACAAAGATGGGGCGCGCCGTCAGATGGTCCGTCGGTACACTGAAAAAACCGTGTACTTGGGGTGAATGCAGCGTCATCGTCATCACGTGAGTGGCCCCAGCGGTGGCAATCAGGTCCGCCATCAGGCGTCCCGTGATCGAGATCCGCGGCTCGTCCTTTTTGTCCGAGCGGGCATAAGAAAAATAGGGGATCACGGCATGGATCGAACGAGCCGACGCGCTTGCGGCAGCATTGAGCATCATCAGCAACTCGAATACGCTATCGCTGACGCTGGGCGGCGAAAAAGACTGGATGATGACCACGTCCTTGCCACGCACGCTTTCCAAAAGCTGCACGTACAGGTTATCATTGCTAAAGCGAGAGGTGGTGTGCCCGTATAGGGGGACCTGCAGATAGGATGTGATATCCTTGGCGAGCTCGGGATGCGAACTACCGTTGAACGAGCGCAAGTTGCGCTGAAGCCAGTTGCGTTCTTCTGTATCCATCTTGAGGCGCGACTCCTTCTGTCCTAGGGCGCGAACAACCCATGTTATACCACAGGCAGTTCTGTCGGGCAATTGTCGCGGCAGCCGTTCTGGCATAATGGTTCCCCGCTAAAGGGGGCGATGGCTGGCTACTCTGAGCTTGCGGGCCAGCCTCTAACCCCGCCGAGTCACCGTGCTGTCAGCGTTCAGGAGTTGAGATGTGATACCATGTTACGGAAATCGTGCGCCGCCCCGGAGACAGAGGCGGCGCACGATGGGGGGTAGATGTCGCTTTAAAGTTGGCGCCCCATGATGGGGTCCGGCCTCAGGTCCCGGTCGAGCCGAGGAATGACTGGGCCGGGTACGATGCGTCTCTCCGGCTCCACGATAGGGAGCGCAGGAGGTTCTGTCGTTGATTCGCCTTCGCTGGACGATGGCAACGGTACGGGCTTGGAACGCGGCTCCATTATGGGTCGCTCAGTGGGCGGCGCAGGTACTATGGGCTGTGAGATCGGAGCGCTGCAGATGGCCTGCACCGGGCCAAAGTCCTGGTGTGTTCCATCTGCATCATAGGCACGAAGATAAAAACTCGACCCTATTGCAAGACCGGGCCGCTCCATCTGGTAGTAGTACTCTTGTGGCTCGATGCCCAACCCCTGCGGTGCGATGAGCGATTCGTTGATCCGAAGCCAGCCGTCACCATTGGGCTCGACCGCGAACAGGTCAAAGCCCCTGTTATTGATCTCAGTCTCTGTGGTCCACTTGAAGCGCAGAGTATCATCCTCGCGGTGGACCTCAAAGGACGACACAGTCACGGCGCCGGGCACGGTACAGCCTGGACCCAGGATAAAGGCCGTCGGGAATGTCTGCCCGGCCTTGATAACGAACCGTACCGGCCCTGGGGGGAAAGCACCCTCGAGTGTGAGGTAGAAGAACAACGTCTCGCCCGCCAGGAGGTCCTGGTCGAACTTGATCCCTATGAGCCCGGTAGTCGGCTCTCTAAAAGGCATGGCAGGAAACTCGGATGGCTCCGGATGTCCCTCACCCGAATTGAGAGCCTCCCTGTCAGGATAGTCCCAGGTGCCTGCATCCAGAATGACAAAGGAGCCTTCGCCCTGCGGTGGGCAAACAAGCTCCAGAGTTATGTGACTCAACTCGGGTTGGCGTGGCTCGAGCCCTCCTGATGTGACCGCATAAAAGTAGGTGGTCTGATTCAGGAACGGGTTATACTTGTCGCCATAAAAGGACACAGTGTGCCCGCCCTCCAGGTGGACCGTTTGTACAGGAGCCAAGGCGAGAACGGACATGGTCCCGCCCACGAGCAGAGCCGGTAGCAAGATCATCAGCGCAAGAGCGATGCGCACTCCTCGTAAGATCAAGCGGTTCGCATTGTTCTCTTTCATCTTTGCCCATTTACAGGCGCACTATTGCACCAGCAGTACCGGATTAGCGTAAATAGAACGTAAAGCCACATCTCCATCGTAGCGGGCATAATGCGTAATGTCAAGCCTTTTGCGGCGCTTTTATATGTGAGTCCGAGCCGTCGAGCGCTATGAATGGAGGAGGGAGAAGACAAGAAACGTGCGCCGTCTCGTTTGGCGAGACGGCGCACGAAAAGGGGGGTAGATGTCGTACTAGAACAGGCTTCTCCCGATCGGGACCGGCCGAAGGTTGTCCTCGATACGAGGCACTATCGGACCAGGCAAGGGCGGTCCTGGCTCTTTGATCGGGAGCGCAGGCGTTATGGCCGGCTGATCACGCTCTATCGGCTCTGGCAGCGGCACCGGATCCGTACGTGGCTCGATGATCGGTCTGTCGACGGGCACGGTTGGCGGTGCGGGCGCGATGGGAGCTGGAGTGGATGCGCTGTAGATGGCCTGCACCGGGCCAAAGTCCTGATGTGTTCCATCTGCATCATAGGCACGGAGATAAAAGCCCGACCCTATCGCAAGACCGGACCGCTCCACCTGATAGTAGTACTCTTGTGGTTCGATGCCCAACCCCTGCGGTGCGATGAGCGATTCGTTGATCCGAAGCCAGCCGTCACCATTGGGCTCGACCGCGAACAGGTCAAAGCCCCTGTTATTGATCTC
>SLPC01000071.1 GCA_007132185.1 Anaerolineae bacterium
CGCGGCCTGTGCCCGCACGCGGCAGGACTGTGTCGTCTGACAGCGGGACCGCTGTGTTCATAATAGCGGCCTTGATCTCGGCGGGGGTCCAGTCGGGGTGCGCCTGCCTGAGGAGCGCCGCCACGCCCGCCACATGAGGCGCTGACATGGAGGTGCCGCTCATGCTGGTGCCGCCCGTGCCGGTCCCCATCTGTGCGGCAAAGATGGCAACGCCTGGTGCGGCTACCTCGGGCTTGAGCGCCGAGTCATAGCCGCGCGGACCACGCGAACTAAAGATCGCGATCTGATCCGCCGGCGTAAAGGGGTCGGGGATTGTCGTAACGTCATCCTCTGCGCTCACGACGACGGTCTCGCCATGGGCCGGTATCAGGTTCCACCCATCTTGCTGCTGGAGTGAAGCCGCAGGGATGGTTACCGGATCGCCAGCCATCACGATGATGCCGGCAACGTTGTTATAGATCAATGCACCAACAGCGCCCAGATCAGCGGCATTGTTGACCTTGATGCTAAAGGCACATACGCCGCGACTGATCAAGGCGATCTGGCCCTGCAGGGCGTTTTCCGCGACCTCGCTGATGTCGCAGAGGTTGCTGTCTGCCCCGTCCAGGTTGTCCACATAGCTCAGGGTCGCCGTTACGGCCTCCGTGTAGCGTCCTGTGCCTTCATCAAAGCTGGATGGCTGGTAGATGATGTTGGTCTGAGTGACGGGGGGCGTGTTGATCACATTGACTGTAGGACCGGTGACAAAGCCCGTGGTGGTCGCCGCCACGGAGAGCACCTTGCTGGCGGTGGCAGGCGAGCCTGTGATGTAGTTGTTGTTGCCGGCATTGCCCGCCGACGCCACAACGACGATGCCGGTCACTGCGGCGTTATTGGATGCGTTCACGCTGGGATCCGTGGGATCGTCGGTGCCAAAGTTGGCGCCCAACGACATATTGATGACCTGAGGATAGCCAGTAAGCATATAGCTGATGGTGGCCCACTCGAGGGCATCCATGGTCAGTGCGGTGCTGCCGGACTGGCCAAACACCTTGAGGGCCATCAACTGGGCGGCGGGTGCGGTGCCGGGCATGACATCGTCTGCCATGATCCCCGCGGCCACCGAGGCCACATGGGTGCCGTGGCCGTGCTCATCAATGGGGTTGGGGTTGGGATCGGGGATACGCGTGCAGATGCCCGCGGCCTCGTCCGCCGGCGGGCAGCCAGCATGGTACAGGGTGCCAGCAAAGTCATAGCCCCCGATCACCTTGACGGTGGGAAAGAGAGCAGGATCGATCACATTGGGATCCATGTCGGCAAATTCCTGCGGATCCCCACTGCCACCCAGAGCGGCGTGGGTATAGTCAATGCCGGTGTCGATGATGGCAATGACGATGCCTTCGCCCTCCAGATCCATCTGCCACAGGTCGGGGGCATTGATGAGGGGCACGCTGGCGCCCAGGGCAGGCTCGTGGATGGGCGCGCGGTGGACCGCCTGGACGCCCGGCAGCGCCGCCAGCTCGGCGATGCGATTGGCGGGCACCAGGGCCTGGATGCCGTTATAGACGTGCGCATAGCGCGAGATCTCCTGTGTGACCAGGTTGGCCGCTATGGCCGCCTGCATCACCGCATCCTGGGCGGCGTCCAACTGGGCGGCACGATTCTGCACGGCGCCCGTGATTTCCTCAGCGGACATGACGCCGGGAGCAGCCTGTAACTCGGCATACAGGACGGCGGCCGGCTCCTGTTCCAGCTCGATGATCACCAGGATGTCATGATCGACGAAATCCTGGAGCGCATGGGGAACCTGTCCCGTGAGCGCGACAAACTCTTCTGCCGTCATGCCATCGGCAAACAGCGCCTGAATCTCTTCCGGCACCGGTTGCAGATCGCGCCCCAAATCCTGAAAGGTCGGGCGCTCGGTGACACGGGGGACATCGTTGCCGCTCTCCGCCCCCAGGTGCATCGGTACCATGGAGAGTAGCAGGGCAAACAGGGCGAACAGGACCAAAAGACGCTTCATCGGTTTGGTGTGTACCCTAGACATGATCTTTCCTTTCTGTGAGACGAAAAGCAAACCCTATCCACTCTACCGACCCGAGAATGACCCGTGACAAGGCACGACCAAAGTGGCGCACAGCCCGCCACAGGCACAAACTGAAGCGAGTATAGACAATGCTTCAGCGTTGCGCAAGCGCTAGAGCGTTCAGCAACGCACAAATACGACGCACCCGGTTTGACGTCACCCGCGCCGAATGCTATTATCGGCCCGTAGAATCTTTAGCCGGCAAACTACAAGCCGCCAGACAAAGGAGCCTGCCATGTCCGACTGGATGCAGGGCGACGTAACCACCAATGGGATGCGCATGCACTATTATCGTACGGGCGGCGACAAGCCCCCTCTCGTGCTGTGCCATGGTTTCTCTGACAATGGCCTGTGCTGGACTCGCGTGGCACGCGAGCTCGAGGTTGACAATGACGTGATCATGATCGATGCCCGGGGGCATGGCCTATCCGAGGCGCCCGAGGGCGACTATGGCCCCCAGACGATGGCCGCTGACGTGGCCGATCTGATCCAAGCACTCGAGTTGGGACAGCCTGTGGTGATGGGGCACTCGATGGGCGGCGCCACGACCCTGAATTTGGCTGCCAACTATCCCGAGCTGGTGAGCCGCGCTATTCTGGAGGATGCCGGCGCCTATCAGATCTCCACATCGACCGACGATGCACCCCGGCGCAGCAACTTGGCGGTCTGGGCGAATGAGATGCAGACCAAGTCCCTGGAAGAGATCATGGCCATAGGTCGTGAGCAGTCGCCCACCTGGGACGAGATAGAGTTTGGCCCCTGGGCCGCTGCCAAGCTGCAAATGCGTCCCCAGGCTATGGGCGTGCGGGCCCGCCCGCGGCCGCCCTGGCGGGAGGTCTTTGCCAGGATCCAGTGCCCCCTGTTACTGATCACCGCTGATAACGAAAAGGGCTCGATTGTGACGCCCGAGAATGCGGCGGAAGCGGCCCGCATCAACTCGAATGTGCGTGTGGTTCACATACCCGGTGCGGGGCACAACATCCGGCGGGAGCAGTTCGAGGCCTTTATGGACGCCGTGCGCGGCTTTTTGGCCGAGAGCTGAGAGGCTGGCGCTGGCGTGACAGCTGGCCGCGGTCTTTTTGATGGGGGGCGCCTGGATGGAGGCGTCTCCTCCTTTGCCTCGAGTGGCATGATGGGAGGTTCCATGAAGGAAATCGTCATTCTCGACCCGGCGTTCCGCGCCATGGCCAACATTCTAACGGATCACGATCTGGCGCGGATGCGCACTATCGCCGAGATCGTCTGGGCGCGGGACGAGCCGATGCCCGAGGCCGAGATCGATGCCGTGCGCGATGAGGTGGCGGTCATTATCAGCGGCTCCTGGCGCCATGGGGACGTGGGCCGGTTCCCCAGGCTGCGCGCCATCATGGAGGTAGGGGGCGGGTTTCCCTCGCCCCAGGCGCTGGACTATGACGCCTGTCTTGCGCGGGGCATTCGCGTGCTCAGTTGTGCGCCCGCCTTTGGGCCTGCCGTCGCCGAGATGGGGCTGGGCCTCGCCATAGCCGCGGCTCGCCAGATCGCATGGACCGATCGCGCCTTTCGCACCCATGACCCCAACTGGAGCCACACCGAGTTCGAGACCGAGATCGGCACCCCGTTCACGCTGTATGGCAAGCAGGTAGGGTTCATTGGCTTGGGCGGGTTGGCCCGGGTCCTGCAGCCGCTGCTGGCGCCCTTTGGCTGCCAGATCCAGGCCCATGATCCCTGGCTCACCGACACCTATCTGCGGCAGCAGGGCGTGACGCCGGTGGACCTGGATACGCTGCTGGCCACCACGCAGGTGATCTTTGTGCTTGCCGTGCCGAGCGCGTCCAACCGCGCGCTACTCGATGCCGAAAAGTTGGGCCTGATCCGGCCCGACGCCGTGCTCGTGCTGCTCAGCCGTGCGCACCTGGTGGATTTCGACGCCCTCACCGAGCTGCTGCTGGCGGGCCGCTTTCGCGCCGCTATCGACATCTACCCGCAAGAGCCGCTGCCGCAGGATCATCCGATCCGCCAGGCGCAGCACGCCGTGCTCACGTCACATCGGGCGGGCGCCATCGGCGAGGCCCTGCTCAATATCGGGCGCCTCGTGGCTGACGACCTGGAGGCTATCTGCCAGGGCAAGGTGCCCTTTGCCATGCAGGTGGCCCAGCCCGAGTTTATCCGGGCGCGGGGCTAGGCTCTGCTCACGTAATCGAGATATCGGTGCTCGCCTACGACGCTATAGTGGGCGACCTGGGCGCCTTGCGGCACTGACGTGCCCTCGGCTCTGCGCGTCGTGTGGGAGACGGGGATGCTCTGGGGGTTGGGGCCACCTTCGAGGATCTCATGTAGCACGCGCCCGTCCATCGACGCCGGGGCCGGAATGCCGAGCAAGTGCAGCACGGTGGGAGCCACGTCCACGATGCCGCAAGGCACGTCAGACACAACCTCTTGCTTGATACCGGCGCCCCAGGCGATCAGCGTGTTGTGCAGGGTGTAGGGGCTGGTGGAGCCGTGGGTGGCCGCCAGGCCCTTCCATCCGTAGACGGTCCCGGGCACGCCCTCTTGGCTGGGCTCGTCGGTCCAACGGTAAGAGTACATGATCTCGCCCGACCGCCGATGGCCGCCTCCGACGGCGCTCTGCGGCAGCGCCCCGAGGCAGGTGTCCGCCAGATCGTCCGCCACGAATACCGACCCGATCCAGGGCTGCGCCAACAGCCACTCGGCAACTCGGGATACCAGTTCGGGTGAGCGTTCTCTCACATAGAGGCTGCAGCCCGCACACATGATGTCGTCAGAGTCGGGCCCTGCCTTGAGTCCGGCGGCGATCAGCTCTGTTTTGACATCCGCCTGCTGTCCTATGGTATCAAAGCCGTGGTCGGACAGCATAAGACAGGTCAGGTCCTGTTCGGTGGCGGCTAGGTGCGTGTACAGGGCCTCTATCTCGGCATCCACATGGCGCAACATCTCGCACGCCTCGTCCGAGAGCAGACCATAAAAGTGCTGGGCGTGATCGGGCTCGGTGAGCCAGAGCGTGACCATGTCGGGCTGATGGGCGGGGATCATGATGTCGCGCAGGGCGCCAATGACAAACCGGTTGCGCTCCACCGACGAGCTTGCATCGTCCAGCATGCCGCTATAGCGGCCCACGAGCGATTCCTGCAGCATTTCAGGCCAGGCCACCGCCCAGTTCACGATAGGCCCGCTCACGGTTGGGTTCGTCAGATAGGTGGTGCCGGGCGAACCCGACCCGCCCGAGACCATGCTGCGTCCAGCCGCTGCCAGAATCTCTCCCAGCGTGGGCGCCGTGAGCAGCGGACCAGCTTCTCGGTCGGCCATCTGCTGGAGGGCGCGCGAGTCGGCGCAGGAGATGGGGTGTACCGCATCGAGCGCCGGTACATAGAGATCGTTGTCCACCAGGCCATGTTTGGCGGGGTAGCTGCCGGTACTGAGCGATCCCGCGTTGATGCGGGTGGCGCTGGGCCAGACGGCATGGCTGGCGCGGCAGGTTACACCCCGGGCGGCCATGCGGGCGAGAAAGGGCGTATGTTCGACAGAGACGAGGTCGGGCCGGAGGCCGTCCCAGACGACGAGGAGGATCATGGGCGTTTGCCTCATTTCTGTGCGCTAGAACGGCGCACCAAGCTAGGCCGAGAGTCGCATCGGAGATGGCAAA
>SLPC01000132.1 GCA_007132185.1 Anaerolineae bacterium
CGAAAGGCAGATCGCCCGCGGTAGAGCTGCCCGGCGATGAGGCGCCCCGGCAGCGCGATGTGGTGGACTATTTGCGTTCCTGGGCACGCTTTCAGGGTGACGCCGACGGATGGATGATGCGTCTGGCCGTGCAACGGCAGACGGGCACGTCTCTGCCCTCGATTCGCGCCCTGATCGAGCGGGGCGTTGTCGAGACGGTCGAGCGGCAGGTCTGGCGCGATCCGCTGGAGGGGCGGGCGTTTGTGCCCGTGGCCCCGCCCAGGCTCACGTCGGACCAGGAGGCGATCTGGCAGCGTATCCAGGCCAGCCTGGAGAATGCCAGGGGGCGCGTGTTTCTGCTCCAGGGCGTGACCGGCAGCGGCAAGACCGAGATCTATTTGCGGGCGGTGCGGCGTGTGCTGGCCCAGGGGCGCGGGGCCATCGTTCTGGTGCCCGAGATCGCCCTGACGCCCCAGACCGTGCGGCGCTTTGGCGCGCGGCATCCCAGCACCATCGCCGTCATGCATAGCCAGCTCAAGCCCGACGAGCGCTATGACCAGTGGCGGCGTGTTCGCTCGGGCGAACTGCGTCTCGTGGTGGGGTCGCGGTCGGCGATCTTTAGCCCGGTGCAAGATCTGGGCCTGATCGTACTGGATGAAGAACACGAGTGGACCTACAAGCAGGAACGCGCGCCGCGCTATCATACGCGCCAGGTGGCGCTGCGGCTGGCGGCTCTGACCGGCGCGACCGTCATTCTGGGCACGGCCACGCCCTCGCTGGAGACGGCCTACCTGGCCGAGCGTGGCCAGATCGCGCGGCTGTCGTTGCCTCAGCGCGTGATGGGACATCGCCTGGTGCTGGAGGAGCAGGCTGCCCAACTCGACGGGCTAGGGAACGCCTTTCGGCACGCCGCACCCGAGGCCCCCGATGCGCTGTATGGCGATCTGCCGCCGGTGGAGGTGGTAGATCTGCGGGCCGAGCTGCGTGCCGGGAACGCGAGCCTCTTTAGCCGAGCGCTGCATCAGACTCTGGCAGAGACGCTCAAGGCGGGACAGCAGGCGATCCTGTTCGTCAACCGGCGCGGTGCGGCCTCGTTCATCCTGTGCCGCGATTGTGGCTATGTCGCCGCCTGCCCCCGCTGTGAGGTTCCGCTTACGTATCACAAGGATCGCGAGGAGTTGCTCTGCCATCACTGTAACCTGCGAGAGCCGCCCCTGCAGCAGTGCCCCGAATGTCTGAGCCGCCGCATCCGCTACATGGGCATTGGGACCCAGCGCGTCCAAGGCCTGGTACAAGAGCTGTTCCCCGAGGCGAGGCCGGTCCGTTGGGACTATGATGCGACGCGGGCCAGGAACGCCCACGAGCGCATTCTGGATAGCTTTGTGCGGGGCGAGGCGGACGTCCTGATTGGGACGCAGATGGTGGCCAAGGGGCTGGATTTACCGCGGGTGACGCTGGTGGGCGTGGTGACGGCCGATACGCTGCTCAACCTGCCCGATCTGCGGGCCAGCGAGCGCACCTTTCAATTGCTGACCCAGGTGGCGGGGCGGGCGGGGCGCAGCATCCTGGGCGGACGTGTGATCATTCAGACGTACATGCCCGAGCATCCGGCCATCCAGGCGGCCAGCGCCCATGACTGTGACGCCTTTTACCGCGCCGAGATTGCCTTTCGCCGCGAGCACTGGTACCCGCCGCTCAGCCGGTTGGTGCGCCTGCTGTGCATGGGACGCAACCCGCGCCAGGTGCAGCATGATGCTGAGACCATGCATGCTTACCTGCGGGACCGTATCGCCCGCCTTGGGCTGCCTGATACCGACCTGATCGGGCCCGCCCCCTGCTTTTACGAGCGTCTGCGCGATCGCTTTCGCTGGCAGATCCTGGTGCGGGGACGCGACCCGGTGGCGTTGCTGCGTGACCTGTCGCTACCGTCGCCCTGGCGTATCGACGTGGACCCCGAGGACCTGCTCTAGCCGCGGGGCTCTACGCTAATGGTCCCGTCCAGCCCCGCGCCGATTACCGCGGCGCGCATGGCCTTGAGCCGCTTCATTACATCGTTCTCGCCGCGGCCAAAATAGTCATGCAACGTCACATATTCGCGATAGATCCGGTCATAGGCGCTGGTGTTGGCCTCGATGGGCCGATAGACGACGTCTTTGAGATGGGCCATGCGCTCGGCGGCCTCATCGATGGTGTCAAAGCCGCCCGCGTCGGCGCCCGCCGCCACGGCCCCGTGCATGGCCGAGCCCACGGCCCCCGCCTGTGATGTGCCCACCACCTTGATCTCGCGGCCGGTGACGTCAGCATAGATCTGCATCAATAGCGCGTTGCGCTCGGGGAGGCCGCCGGCGCCCACCAGCTCGTTCACCGATACGCCACTCTCCTCAAAGGCCTCGATGATAACACGGGTGCCATAGGCTGTGGCTTCGATCAGGGCGCGATAGATCTCCTCTGGCCTGGTGGCCAGCGTGGCACCCAGGAGCATGCCGGTCAGATCCACATCCACGAGCACCGAGCGGTTGCCGTTCCACCAGTCCAGGGCCAGCAGCCCCGACTCGCCCACGGCCAGCCTCGTTGCCTTTTCCTCCAGGAGCTGGTGCAGGTTCAGCCCCCGCTCCTCGGCCTCGGCGGCATAGTCGGCGGGCACACAATTCTCGACGAACCAGGCAAAGTGATCGCCGACGCAGGACTGGCCCGCCTCGAACCCGGCATAGCCCGGCAAAATGCCATCCTCGACGACGCCACACATGCCCGGCACAATGGCAGGCTCCTCGTCGACGATCATGTGGCAGATCGAGGTGCCCATGATCATCACCATGCGGCCAGGCCCCGTGACGGTGGCGGCGGGCACAGCGACGTGGGCATCCACATTGGCCACGGCCACGGCGGTGCTCTCCAGCAGGCCAGTCGCCGCGGCCATCTCGGCCGTCAGCCCGCCGGCTTTGGAGCCCAGGGGCATGATCTCGACGCTCATCTTTTCCTGGACGATGTTGCGCAGGCGGGGATGCAGCGCCTCAAAGAAATCGGGGCTGGGAAAGCCGTCGGCCTTGCTCCAGATCGCCTTGTAGCCCGCCGTGCAGCTATTTCGAGTCTCGACACCGGCAAGCTGCCAGACGATCCAGTCGGCGGCCTCGATGAGCCGATCGGCGGCATCATAGAGGTCCGGCGCCTCGTTGAGGATTTGCAGCGCCTTGGGAAAGAACCACTCGGACGAGATTTTGCCGCCATAGCGGGAGAGCCAGGGCTCGCCGCGCTCCTCGGCCACCTGATTCAGATGGTTGGCCTCGGGCTGGGCGGCGTGGTGCTTCCAGAGCTTGACCCAGGCGTGGGGGTGGTCGCGGAACTCGGGCAGCGCGCAAAGGGGCGTGCCGTCGGCCTTGGTGGGCAACATCGTGCAGGCGGTAAAGTCGATGCCGATGCCGATCACATCCTCCGGGGCGACGCCGCTCTGGGCCAGCACCTGGGGGATGGTGGTGGTGACGGATGTGACATAATCAGCCGGGTTCTGCAGCGCCCAATCGGGCTCCAGGCGGATATCGGTGCCCGGCAGCTTTTCGTCGATGACGCCGTCGCCATATTCGTGCACCGCCGAGGCCACCTCGGACCCATTCTCCAGACTGACCAGCACGGCGCGGGCCGATTCGGTGCCGAAATCGATGCCAATGGCGTATTTGCTGTCCGACATGGGGCTCCTCCCTTCAGGCAGTCTCATTGTGGCGGGAATATACCATGGGGCGCGTGGCAGCGTCAAGGGAAGAGTGGCCCGGCAAAAGGCGCGGCGTAGGGCACGCCGAGCCCGGCCTGTCAGCGTACCTTGCGCAAGAGGCCATGGGCCGCAGGTACCGTCTTGACGACACCGCCCCGCTGGTTGAAACGCACGGTCACCTGCTCGACCTGGTCGACGATACGCGAGTCAAGCACGATGCCGTGGCCAAAGACGCCGTGGTGCACCCTGTCTCTGGCGTGAAACTGACACCGGGATGGGGATGCGGGCTTGGCGAACCGAGGGCTGGTTCGGTTCCGGGTGGCGCCGCTCTCAACCCTCTGTTCCGGGGGCGTGGGTCGGTTCCGGGCACCGCCATTCTGCGCCGTCTCGGATCTCACTGGCTGCGGGTCTGCGTGAGACCGCATATGATTTTCCAGCCGGTGACGCTGTGTGAGCTGGTCGATCTCGGCCAGGGCTCGTTTGTAGCTCAGTTCGGAGTAGGCCGATCCATCGAGGGAGTGGCGCTGCCTTTCCTGTGCCCTCGATACTGTTCCGATACGCTGGCGAATCTCGCGTATCAGGCGGATAGCCGCCCATTTGTCCATATCCTCGTTGCCCAGCCGGCAGGTGCTGGACTGGATGCAGGACGGGCAGCCTTCCAGGCAGGGGCAGGTGGTCAGCGTGTCATAGGCCATGCCCAGCAGCTCCTCGATGCGATGGTAGGCGGCTTCTACCAGGCCGATACCGCCCTCATAGGCATCGTAGAGGAACACAGCCCCGCAGGGCAGGTCGGGATGGGTGACATCATGATAGCCATCGACATCGCGCCGGTCGCACATGACCAGGAGCGGCAGTAGCCCCGTCAGCAGATGCTCTACCGCGTGCAGTCCATGCCCCAGGCGTTCCCGGCGCTCCTGTACAGAGTCGCCCTCCATGGTGGCCTGCAGATCGGTGGGGACCTGGAGCCAAAGCGCCGTTGTGTTGAGACGCAAGGACAGAGGCTGATCGAGGTTCACGCGACGGACGAGACGGTTGCTCCCCATCTCCAGCTCCTGGTAGCTGCGGATGGTCTCGGTCACGAGGACCGCTCCCAGGGTGACCGCCAGCCCTGAGCGGGCGTCGCCCAGCGGTCGCGTGGCAACCGGCTCGACAATGCGCAGGCTGGACCCGCTTTGAGAGCGGGTATAATGGGGCGCCGATTCAGGGCGTACCATCACAATGCGCTGTTGACGATTCAACATGACAACCCGATAGTCGCCATCGCCCTGCTGGTAGATGGCGCCCGGGTGCGTCTCGCGAAACACATTGGGCGGCTCGATGGTTCCAATCTCCTGGCGGTCCTGAGTCAGAATGCGATAGGTCTCCTGGCCGGCCGACCGAAGAGACATCAGCATATGGATGTCGTCCCTGCGGTCCTTGGGATAGGTCAGACGTGACCCGTTTTCTGTGAGAATCTCGAGGGATCGCAGGCGCTGCAGGGCGAGGCGCAGATCCTCAGGCGCCTGCTCGAGCTCACGCGTCGACCAGGGCAGCTCTCTGGCGGCGCACAGCAGGTGTTTGAACCGAATAAAGGGGTTGGCCAGGTCGATGATGGCCTCTTCGTGGGACTCGGCAAGAAACTGCTCCGGGTGGGCCATATAGTATTGGTCGAGGGGATTCTGGGAAGCGACCAAGAACACCAGGGCATCGCGACCTCGCCGCCCGGCACGGCCTGCCTGCTGCCAGGTGGACATGATGGTGCCCGGATAGCCGGCGATGATGGCTGCGTCGAGCCCACCAATGTCAATGCCCAGCTCCAGCGCGTTGGTGGCGATGACGCCGCGCAATGCCCCTGATTTGAGGCGCGCCTCGATGGACTCGCGCTCTTTGGCCAGATAGCCCGCCCGGTAGGAGGCGATCTGGGCAGCCCATTCGGCGCTCTGGGCTCTGGATGGAGCCTCGTTTGCCAGCGCTTCCTGGCCAAGGCGGGTCATCTGCTCGGTGAGTTTGCGCGCCCGCGCGAACACGATGGTGCTCAGATCAGCGCGCAGGCAGTGACCCAGGAGGTCCACCGCTTCGAGGGCATAGGAGCGGCGCACGCTATCCTTGCTTTCACGATCGAGAGGCGGGTTCCAGAGCACAAAGAGCTTTTTGCCGCTGGCTGCCCCATCCTGCGCCACGACGGAAAAGGGCTGCGAGGTGAGCCGCTCGGCCAGCTCCTGCGGGTTGGCGATGGTGGCAGAGCAGCAGATAAAGCGTGGATCGGCGCCATAGTGGCGCGCCATGCGCAGCAGGCGCTGCAGTAGATAGGCCACATTGGCCCCAAACACGCCCCGGTAGGTATGGATCTCGTCAACGACGACATAGGCCAGATTGCGCCAGATGGGGCTCCAGAGATGGTGCCACTGCAAAAAGCTCAGGTGCAGCATCTCGGGGTTGGTGAGCAGGATGTTGGGCTGGCGCGCGCGAACCTCACGCCGCTTGGCCGATGTGACAGCGCCGGTATAGCGGTCCATGCTCACCGAGTGGTGGCCCAGGGCTACGTTCAAATGCGCCAGCGACTCGAACTGATCGTTGATCAGGGCATTGATGGGGTAGAGGTAGAGGGCGCGGGCACCGGGGTTCTCGAGGATCGTCTCCAGCACCGGCAGATTATAGCACAGCGTCTTGCCGCTGGAGGTCGCCGTCGCCACCACCACATTTTCGCCGCGTCGTACGCGCTCGAGGGCCTCAACCTGATGGCTATAGAGGCGGGTAATGCGGCGCTTGCGCATGGCCGTGGCCAGCGGAGCGGGGAGGGCCGGGTGGGGCTCGGCATAAGAGGCCTCGCGGCCAGGTAGCTCGGCGACGTGGACGATCTGCTCATGCTGGTGCGCGGCCATGCCGCGAGCGATCTGGGCCAGGAGCGCCTGGGCATTGCCGTTGGGGCTCGGTCCCCGCGTTGGGCCTGATAGGCTATTAGCCATCAGCTTGATACTCGTGTGGCAACCGGCTACATCTGTTTGCGAAAATGCGCCACGGTCAGATCCAACCCCTTCTGGAGAGACACTGTGGGTTCCCAGCCCAATACAGCCTTGGCACGGTCGTTGGTGATATAGATGCGAAAGACCTCGCCCTGTTTGGCGTCCTCGTAGACAGCATCTCCCGTATAGCCTGTACTGACCTTGAGCTGTTCAAAGACCTGGTTGATCGTCGTGCCGATGCCCGACCCCAGGTTGATGATCTCCCCATCGCCTTGATCGACGGCCAGGACGTTGGCGCGGGCCAAATCGCCCACGTACACAAAGTCACGCTCTTGCTCTCCCGAGCCGTACACCACGGCGGCCTCGCCGTTGAGCATCTGATTCGTCCATATGGCAACCACGCCAGCCTCTCCCAGGGGGTCCTGGCGCGGGCCATAGACATTGGCGTAGCGCAGGATCGTATAGTCGATGCCAAAATGCTTGCGGTAGATAAAGAGATAGTGCTCCACATGGTGCTTGCTGGCGCCATAGGGGTCCAGGGGATCGGTGGGATGCTCTTCGTCGGCGGGCAGGTATCGGGGCTCGCCATAGACGGCGCCCCCCGTGGAGGCATACACCATCTTGCGCACGCCATGGCGGCGGGCGGCCTCTAGCAGATTGAGCGAGCCGATCACATTGACCTGGGCATAGAGCCGGGGCTTGACCATCGATTCGCGCACATTGGCTTTGGCGGCTTGATGAGAGACGACCTCGGGCCGCTCCCGCGACATGATCTCGTTGAGCTCGGCATCATCGGTGATATCGATGGCATAGAGGCGGGCCTGCGGGTTGACATTTCCGCGCTTGCCCGTAGAGAGATCGTCCACGACGAACACGTCGTGCCCTGCGTCGATATAGGCATCCACCACATGAGAGCCGATGAATCCTGCGCCACCTGTGACCATGATTTTCATGTAAGCAGTTCTCCCGTATCTTGATTCGCCCTGTGGTCCCCGGAGCGGGGCCAGCGCGATGCGCTACAGCCCTCTGGAACGGATGATCGAGAAGAGCCACCAGGCGCCCAACAGCCCAGCGACGAGGAACCCGATCTGTGGGATCGGGATGACCCATTCAGTAAAGGGCAACACGAAAAAAGCGGCCTCTCCGGCCAATAGCACCAGGGCTGACCCGACAACGATGGCTGCGACCACAACGCTGAACGAGATGCGGTTGCCCACAGCTTCCATCCGGCTCAGCGTCTGCTCCAGGTGGCTGACATCGATGCGAAGCGTGAGCTCGCCCCGCTCGAGCTGTTCGGTCAGCATATCGACCCGACGGGGCATGACATGCAGGGCTTGCTCCATGTCGCGCAGCGTCTTGGCCGAGTCTGATGCCACTCGTTTCAGCGATACGCGCTCCCTGATCACACGGATTATAAAGGGTTCGAGGTATTTGGACAATCGTAGGGTTGGATCGAGACTGCGGACTACCCCTTCCAGCACCACGACAGTACGGGCCAGCAACGCCAGATCCGGTGGCAAACGCACATGATGGCGGAATGCCACACTGGAGACATCGGCCAGGAATCGGGCAATGGGTAGATTCTGCAAGGATGCGTCGTAATAGCGCACCAGCAGGCGTTGCAGATCGCGGCGGAGGGCACGCAGGTCCGCGGCATGGCTCAGGGCGCCCATCCTCGCCACGATGTACAGCATCTCATCGGCATCCTGTCGCGCCAGGGCAAAGAGCAGGTCGCCCAGTTGCTCGCGCACATTGCGAGCGAGATAGCCCACCATGCCGAAATCCACCAGGCCGATGCGACCATTGTAGACCAGAATGTTGGCTGGGTGTGGGTCGGCGTGAAAGACACCCTGCACGAAAACCTGTTTCAGGTAAATGTCGATGACCTGCTCGGCAATATCGGTCAGGACATGGCCCCGTTGCTCCAGCTCCCTACGGTCGCTGAGGGTGATGCCGGCCAGATCATCCATGGTGATAACAGCACGGGTCGTGTATTTCCAGTGTATCACGGGGATGATGACGTCGACGTCGGCGTTGGCGGCCATCTCTCGGAGGCGATCGGCGTTGCGCCCTTCGAGGGTGTAATCCAGTTCGGCCTGGAGGCTCTCGGCGAATTCCTCAGCGATCTCGTTCAAGCCATAGCCTGCCAGCGTCTCGGAGCGGGCCTCGAGGAAGCGAATCTGGCTGCGCAACAGGTTCAAATCAGCATGGACCACGCGTCGGATGCCGGGGCGCTGCACTTTGACCACGACGGCGGTGCCATCTGGCAAAGCGCCGCGGTGCACCTGACCAATCGATGCAGAAGCAATGGGGTTGGGATCAAAGCGCGAGAATAGCTCGTCGATGGGGCGTCCCAACTCGGCCTCGATCGTCGCACGGATCTGATCGATGGGAACGGGAGGGCCCTGGTCGAGCAGCTTGCTCAGCTCGACAATATATTCCTGGGGCAAGAGGTCGGGACGCGTGCTGAGGATCTGGCCCAGCTTGACAAAGGTAGGGCCCAGCTCTTCCATGGTGATACGCAAGCGCTGGGGCACAGAGCGCTCTGCCGCCCTCGCATCGGGCTGCAGGTTGCGCTTGCGCCAGGGCGGCAAAAAGCGCGTAAAGCCGGTAATCTCGGCGATAAAGCCCAGTCCATTGCGGACCAACACCTGGGCGATGTGGCGTGCCCGGGAGATCTGCGCCAGCGTAGTGCGTATGGGGAGCCCAAAGGGCATGACGGCCTCGCTTCCCTCAGTGTGACCCATACAGTATAGCACAAGGGTGGATGCTACCGAAAGCCTCTGACAACCCATCCTTTGGACGAGTTTGTGGTCCGCCGGACCGTAACTGAAGCATGGGCATAGGGTCTGCCGTAGTGTGTAATGCGCCTCTTTTCGTGTATCTCACGCGTCACCTGCTGGCCCAGCGAAGCCTGATGACTCTTGTCGTGCTCTGTTGCGCCAGAGGCAAGAGGATGTGGTATACTTGCTGCGCACAGTTCTGGATCTGGATCGGGGTGAGCTGGAAAGGATGTAATGGAGAACGAAGCGCAAGAGCATTATGTGCGTGTCACGCGTCGCGCGCAATGGCGTCGTTTGTGGGCTCGTCTGACCGGCCGAGACACGCGGCTTGTGCCTTTTGAGGAGATCAAGCAACGCGTTGGCCTGCGTGAGCAGCACTATAAGGGGCTCCAGCCTGTACCCCTGGACAAGATCATCGGAAGCCTGGGCCGCAGCGGCGATTTCGACCGGGTCTTTGGACCGGTGCAGCGCCATTCGCGCGGCAAGTGGCTCAGCGTTGATTCCGCCTATCGGGCGGGTGTGGATCTGCCACCCATATCGCTCTACAAGGTGGGGGATGCGTACTTTGTGGTGGATGGACACCATCGAGTGTCAGTGGCCCGCGAGAATGGGCAGACCTTTATCGATGCCGAGGTCATCGAGGTCAAAAGCCGTGTGCCGGTCACCGCTGATCTCACGGTTGCCGATCTCGACGTGCTGGCCGCCTACCGCGAGTTCTTGGATCAGACTCGCCTCGATATAATGCGCCCGGATCAGGACCTGCGGCTCACGATGCCGGGTGACTATGCCCGACTCGTGGAGCACATTCGCACGCACAAGTACTTTGTGGACAGGGAGCGGCCCACGGAGCTGACGTGGGATGAGGCCTGCGCCCACTGGTACGATAGCGTATACCTGCCGGTGGCCGAAACCATCCGGGGCCAGAACCTCTTGTCAGGCTTTGCCCGGCTCACCGAGGCCGATCTCTACTTTTGGGTCATCGAGCGCAGCTATTACCTGGCGCAAGAGTTGGGGCGACCCGCCACCCCCTGGGAGGCCGCTCAGGACTTTGTCTCCTGTTGTAGTCCCAGCCCCCGGCATGTGGCCAGACGTATCAAGGACCGGGTGTTCGATGTGCTGGTGCCGGACGAGCTGGAGGCCGGTCCGCCCCCGGGGACCTGGCGTAGTGAACGGGTTGAACAGGTAGGCCATGGCCCCCTGTTCAGCGAGATCCTGGTGACCGTTACGGGGGCGGCCAGTGGCTGGCTGGCGCTGGAAGAGGCCGCGGTCATTGCGCGGCGCGAGGGCGCCGTCCTGCGGGGGCTGCACGTGATCCCTTCCGAGTCGGCAGAGGCACGCCAACGCGCTCAGGCGGTGTTGCAAGAGTTTGACGAGCGGGTCCACGTGCTCGGCATCGAGGCCACGGCCCAGGCCGTAGTGGGAGACGTGGTGGAGCGCATCGTCGAGCGGGCACGCTGGGCCGATTTGGTGGTGATCAATCAGCGCCGGGTGCATGGGCGTATAGCTGAGGCGCCTCTGGGCACCATTTTCCAGTCCGTGGCCTCGCAGGTGGCGCGTCCCATCCTGGCCGTGCCGGGCAGCCATGTGCAGTCCGGGGAACGAGCGATGCTGGCCTATGACGCCAGCCCCAAAGCTCGCGAGGCGCTCTATATCTTTCGCCACATGCTGGCTCACTGGGGGATCTCGGGGGTAATCCTGTCTGTGCAGAACGGTAACGGGACGGCCGATGAGCTGGCTGCCGCCGAGGCCTATGTGCGCGAGGCAGGTGACTTGGATGTCACGGCGCGCCTCGAGTCTGGCGTAGCGAGCGAGATGATCCTGCGCGCCATGGGCGAGGAGCAGGCCGGCCTACTGTTGATGGGCGGCTATGGGCGTGCGCCTCTGATCAAGGCCTTTGTGGGCAGCACGGTAGATCGGGTGTTGCGGGTGGCCTGGTTCCCAATGATCATCTGTCGCTAGTTGAGGAGAATTGGGCGTGAAGCGCTGTGGATGGCTCTTGTTATTGCTCATCGGGCTGATGGGCGGACCATCAGCCCGGGCCCAAGGGCCTGATTATGCCCTTCCGGGCGGGTTTGCCTTGCCCTGGGCCTGTGGACAGGGTTATCGTGTCACCTGGGGACCTGAGGATCATTGGCAGCATGGCAAAGCCACCGGCATCGCCTATGATTTCTCGATGGAGACCGGCATTCCGCTGTACGCCCCCATCAGTGGGATTGCGCATTTCCTGCGCGACGACCGGCCCTTTGAAACCAATCTAGGCCACTATATCGAGCTGGTTGATGATTCGGGCTATTGGCTGATTCGGCTGGCGCATCTGCGGGATGAGCAGCAGGGGACGCGATATGTGCAGGCGGGCGAGCTGATCGGCCATTCGGGGGCCTCGGGGGCGTCTAGCGCCCATCTCCACCTCGAGCTGCAGGTGCGCGAGGGCGATCGTTGGGTACGCCCTGAACAGGATCGGCTTCCCTATCTATTCGGCTTGTCGCGTGGCGACCTGGCGCTGGGCGCGCTAATCACCAATCTTGGCTGTCCGGCCCTGCTGAGCCTGACAGATGAGATCATCCCGGAGCAATCCTTCGTCCAACTGGGAGATCGCGTGGATCTGGCGGTACCGGTGCTCAACGACGGGCTAGAGCCGTTGCGGTTCGATCTGCTACAGGTGGCGCTCTTTTCAGCCGGGGGCGATGTGGCAGTCGCCGAAGCTGAGGGTAACTGGCAGGTGGCTGGCAAGGGCCGGCTGATGATAGACGTACCCGCCTATCTGCCCGCGGCCGGCCCCTGGTACGTGGGCCGTGTGACCTACCGCACCGAGGAGGGGGCAACGGCGCTCCCCGCGCGGGGCCAGGTCGAGGTCATCCCCTCGCCATTGCGCTATGTGGGGCTGGGCGTGAGCCGGGGCGCCCTCACGGTGGGCGATTCGCTGCGGTTGTACGTCTGGGTGGAAAACCAGGGGGCTGACGAGATGCAGGTGGATGGCCTGTTCCTGGATGGCCTGCGTCCCGACGGCGCCGCATGGCGGGCATCCCTTGATGAGGCGCTGGTGCTCGCTCCTGGCGAGGTGCAGCGGGTGATGCTCGAGTCAGACGCCCGGCTGCATCAGGTGGGTCCCTGGTTGTTACAGCGGCTGGGCTATCATGCTGAGGGTCGCGAGCTGTTGTTCGCCAATCTGGACCGCCAGGTGGCTGTGGGCGGACCACAACTCTTGGTGGATAGCATTGATCTGTTCCGCTCGGCAGATAGGGCCCATGTTTTTGTCCAGGTCCGCAATGTGGGCACAGAGGCCGCAATCCCAGAGGCCATCGAGATCTGGGGCTGGATGCCCGATGGAGAGGCCTTTGTGGAGCGCCTCCAGCCTGTGACCATGCTAGAGTCGGGCCAGACGGCGATGATCCAGATCGACATTCCGATGCATGGCGCCCAAGGGCTCTGGAAGCTGGTGGAGGCAGGTTACTGGCAGGATGGCGTATATTACGGCATGCCGCTGCCGGTGCAGCCAGCCGTCACCGTGGCACCGATACTGACCAACGGTCTCTCTTTGGCGGATCCGGAAGAGACGCTGCACGCCCTCATATTTCCTCGGGCAGACCGACCTTTTCCTCAATGATGGTCAACAGCCAGGGCATGTCGTCCACGCTACCTGGCTCGATCCGAAAAGGGGCAACCTCGCCCTGCTCGTTACAGGGAACCAGTTCATAGAGGTAGGGCGGCCGTCGACTCAAGAGACGGTTGTCCGCGAGCCAGCGGCTGAGGCCCGTAATGCGCCCTAGACGGGTCTCGCGAAAAGGCAAGATCTGCTTGTTAAAGGCGCATACATCTGTCCAGTCGAGCCGCTCATTACCCCAGCGCGAGTGCCGCTCGATGGATTGGTCTGTGACGACGATCTCCTCATCCCGCAGCATCAGCCAGTAGTAGACGCCGATACCTGTGGGCAGGAAAAAGAGTAGCAGGTAGAACCAGAACCACTGCCGTTGGACCAGGTCGTCGGGCGCGATCAAGCGCCCCGAGCGCAGGCTGGCGACGAGTATGGCCACGACGAACAGGGTTGCAGAAAGCACCAGCAGGACACGCAAATAGTGCCCGCCCTGGCCCTCAAAGCTCTCTTCTTGGGGAATAGGCTGCTTGCACTGCGGGCAGAGACTTTCCCCAGGGGCGGCAACACGACAAGTAGGACAGAGCATCTCGAAACCAGCATCCCTCCCATATATCAGAAGGCTCGGTCTGTTACGATTCTCGCATGATCTCTAGGTATGGTCCGAGGGAAGGATGATCCCGCCTTGCCCTGCGCCCCGGCGGGATTCACTTGCCGACTCGCCCTGCTCTGGCTTTTCCATCTCGCGCAGGCGCTCTGCCAGCTCCTGCAGGTCCTCTACAGTAAGGCCATATCCGGGCGTTCCCTCAACAAGGGATTGAATCAATCTGCGCTCGAAATCCTGGACGAATTGCTGCGGGGTGGCGTACTCGTGCCACTCGAGTCCCGATTGATGGGCGAACACAGACGCAGCGGGCGTGGGGAGCCATTGCATGCTGCGATAGGCGAATGCGGGGATCTCGTGTGACTGTGCGGCGCGCCACTCGACGCCCATCGGCGCCACGATGTCTTGCCCCAACAGAATCAGGTAGAACTGACTGTGTGCCAGCGCCTCCAGGTCGGGGTTGGCATACTCTCGAGAGGCGGGCGTGCGTTTGATCGACCAGCGCACCGATTGAATGAGTCTGGCCAGGCGCTGCCCCAGGAGCTCACACTCGGGGTCCAACTCGGGAGCAGCGCTGATATAGATTGCGAGCTCTGTTGCCATGAACCTCTTGCCCCAAAGCCACGGTTTCTACACAACCTTGTCTATGCACGATAGATAGGACAGATTATAGCGCACCATGGCTCAGTGTCAATAGGCTATCCAAGAGCCTAGAAAACGGAATGGACTGTAAAGGCGCAATTCACATAGGTCTCACGCCAGCTTAATGTCACACGTAAGGCTCGAGATAGCTTGTTTGCTATACTTGCCCCTACATAACTTGGATCTGTCCAAGTGCACCAACTGTGACGTATCTGCTACAGAGAGGATATCAATGCCAAGCATCCTCGTTGTCGATGAGGAACCCAAGCTCTTGTTCTCCCTCCAAAAGCTACTTGCCCGCAATAGCCACAGCGTAGTCGCGGCCAAGAGTGGGTCTGAGGGGCTCAAGCATCTGCTAGCGTCTACGCCAGATCTGATCCTCGCCGGCAGCAAGATGCAGGATATGGAAGGCAAAGCCTTTTGTCGGCGTGTGCGTGCGCTGACCGGGGGCAGAGTTCCCCTGCTGGTCCTCACGACGAATGGCGGCATGGAAGACAAGCTGGCCTATCTGCGGGATGGAGCCGACGACTATATGACGCATCCGTTCGATCCTCAGGAACTGCTGGCGCGGGTGGAGGCCATACTCAGCCGTGTGGATCAGTCACGGGCGAGCGAGCGTGCCGACCTGGATGCCGTCAGATCGCGTACTTTATCGCGGTTGGCCTCGGAGCTGCGTGTACCGGTGCAAGAGTTGACCGAACACCTCGATAAGCTGAGCTCGGCAAGGCTGCTTGGCGATGAGAGGGTGCAGCGTGCCAGTCTACGTAGCGCTATCGAGATCGCGCATACTCTGTCCGAGCTGGTGGATGATTTGGAGTGGGCCAGCGCCGGCGATGTAGATTATAGCCTTCCCCGAGAGCCGGTGCGGATCGCGCCCATTGTACGGCGTGCAGCCGCCAGCGCGGCCCGCCAGGCTGTCCCCAAGAATGTGCGGCTAAGTATTACCTGTGGCGGTCTGCTGAGTGGTATGGTCAACGAGGGCGCCATCATCCGCTCGTTGGCCAGTCTGCTGGAGGCCGTGATCGAGCTGGCTCCTCCCGATGGGCAGGTGTCTATCATGGCTCGTCGGGCCCCAGACAGGGGGCTGGAATTTGTCATCACCGAGGGGCAGGTAATGACGAACGGCCAAGGCAGGGCCGAGAACCTGGATGACGCGGTACACCTGACCCGGCATGTGGCTCTGGGGCATCATGGCAAGTTTGATATCCAGGAGATGCATGATGGGCGCCACAGCTATGTGCTATGGGTGCCCGGCCGTTCCTCGGGAGCGTCGCGAGTGGCTTGATCCCCCAGGCCGTTGACTGCGCGGCGGCAGCGCCCCGCCACCTGCCACATCAGCCTTGATCTATTAGTGCAGAATTTTGCCGAGAAACTCGCGGGTGCGATCGTGCTTGGGCGCATCAAAAAGCTCTTTGGGCGTGGTATCCTCGATGATTGCGCCCTCGTCCATAAAGATCACCCGGTCTGCGGCATTGCGCGCAAACCCCATCTCGTGGGAGACCACCACCATCGTCATGCCGTCCTGCGCGAGCTGCAGCATCACATCCAGCACCTCTTTGATCATCTCTGGATCGAGCGCAGAGGTGGGCTCGTCGAACAGCATGATCTTGGGCTGCATCGCCAGCGCCCGGGCAATCGCCACGCGCTGCTGCTGCCCACCAGAGAGCTGCCCCGGATGGGAGTTGCCCTTGTCCGCGATGCCAACCTTGGCGAGCAATTCCTTGGCTGTGCGCTCTGCATCGTCTCGATTCCGCTTGCGCACGATGCGTTGCGCCACCATGATATTGTCCAAGACAGTCAGGTGGGGAAAGAGATTGAACTGCTGAAAGACCATACCGATCTCGGCGCGCACTTTTGCGAGCTGCTCTGTGGTAGAGAGCGATATGCCGTCAACGATTACATCGCCCGAGTCGGGGGTCTCGAGATAATTCAGGCAACGTAACAGCGTGGACTTGCCCGATCCACTGGGGCCAATGATCACGGCTACCTGCTTTTGGGGGATATCCAGCGAGACGTTATCCAGCGCCACCAGCTTGCCATGATAGTAGGTCTTGCGCAGGTTGCGGACCTGGATAATGGGATCAGAAGATCGGCTAGCTTGTGTTTGTGGTTCCATATCGTAACTCCCGGTGGTCAGCGCTCAAACCGCGTCTTGGATTCGATCAGCTCGACCATGCGTGACGAGAACAGGGTAAGAACCAGATAGCATAGAGCCACCATGATCCATGTGTCAAAGCTCAAAAAGGTACGGGACATGTACTCGCGCCCACGCCTGGTCAGGTCCGAGACTGCCAGGACCGAGACAAGGGACGAATCCTTGAGCAGAGCCACGAACTCGTTACCGACGGGCGGCAGGATCACCCGGGCCGCCTGTGGCAGGATCACAAAGCGCATCGCTTGCACATAGGACATGCCCACCGAGCGAGCCGCCTCCATCTGCCCTTTGTGGATCGACGAGATGCCCGCCCGAAAGATCTCGGCCCCGTAAGCCCCATAGCAGACGGTGAGACCGAGCACGGCGGCTGTGAATGGATCGAGTCGCAGATCGATCAGCCACTGGCCGGCGCCTTCCAACAGGGGGACACTCAGCAAAGCGGCGCCGATGACGTTGAACACCTGAGGTAGGGCAAACCAGATAAAGAGCAACTGGACAAGCAATGGGATGCCGCGAACGAGCTCTACGTAGAGCGATGCGACAAAGTTTATGACGCGGTTGCTCGAGATGCGCCCCAACCCTCCCAGGAGGCTGACCAACAGCATCAGCCCAAAGGAGGTGGATACGATGCGCAACGTGACCAAAATGCCATCGTTGATAAAGCGCCAGATTTCGAGATAGGGGAAGGGGCGGAAACGGACCAGAAGCCAGATCACAAGGACCACGGCCAGGACAAGCGCCCACCAGTTGACGATCTCACGCCGGGTCTCATTCCTGAGGCTAAACAGGGACACGGCGGTTGTCACACTAGCCGCCATGGCCAACCAGAACCCGACGCCGGGCATCAGCGCACCTGCAGACTGCTCCAAGAGCAGGAAGGAGAAATCAAACTGATGGAACCAGGCCAGGAACAGGCCTGGCACCGAAAGCGCCGCTAGCTGGATACTAATTGGAATGAGCGCCTCTGGCACGCCCGATGGCCCCCGCCAGCTCTGCCCCACAAGGGCAATGGCGATAACGGCGCTCACAAGGGGCAGACCCATCATGAGCAGCATACTGAGATGGCGTAGCGCCCCTTCGCTATCCTGTACGATTTGCGCCATCCATCCATAGCCCGTGCTCTCGGCTAAACTGACCTGTTCTGTGGTTATCTCCACAGAGACCAACTGCTCGCCGATAGGGCGTTTGGTTTGGGCAAAATGCTGCTCGTGCACGAGCACAGGGTATTCGCGCTCGATCACCGTGCCGCCCGAAAACTCGGTGGTGGCCGAGCTGATACGCTGGCCAAAGAGAGGCAGGGCATAGCTCACTAGCAGCAAGAGCGCGCCGAATGCCGCTGCGACCAGACGCCAGTCGCGGGCCTCGGCTCTTGTAAGACGATGCTCGGTCAATCTAGACGTGTCGTCTAGTAGCACAGAACCTCCTCAGACAACTCGGGAATATGGAAAACGGGGGATACAGGGCAGGATGCGGACGCAGGATGCAGACGCAGGATGCGGACGCAGTATGCGTAAACAAAGGCATCCGCAAGCAGCGGTGCTTGGTGAGCCGGCGTTGGCGGGGATTTAGCCCAGATAGGCCTCACGAACCTCGGGGTTGTGTAATAGCTCTTTGGCATCGCCTTCCAAGACGGTACGTCCTGTTTCCAGTACATAAGCGCGATCGGCAACCGAAAGCGCCATGGCTGCGTTCTGCTCCACCAGCAGGATGCTGGTCCCCTGGGCGTTGATGGTCTTGATGATCTCAAAGATCTCATCCACGAGGATGGGTGCCAGCCCCATGGAGGGCTCGTCCAGCAGCAGCAGGCGTGGCCGCGACATCAGCCCTCGTCCCATGGCCAGCATCTGTTGCTCACCGCCAGAGAGGGTGCCGCCCAACTGGGTGCGTCGTTCCTCCAGGCGCGGGAAACTGGTAAAGACCTGTTTCATGGTATCGCGGATCTCATTCTTGTCTTTGCGGGTATAGGCGCCCATTTCCAGGTTCTCTAGTACGGTGAGGCTGGAAAAGATCAGGCGCCCCTCGGGCACCTGGGAGATGCCCATTTTCACGATCCGCTCGGGCGAGGTACGCGTGATGCTGCGCCCTTGATAGAGCACATCGCCCTGCATAGGGCGCAACAGCCCCGAGACGGTACGCAAGGTAGTGGACTTGCCGGCGCCGTTGGCTCCAATGAGGGTGACAATCTCGCCAGCCTCGATATGGAAAGAGATGCCCTGAATGGCGCGAATGGCGCCATAGGCAACGTGCAGATCCTCAACCTGAAGCAGCGGCATCTCTACAACTCCCTCCCCTGGGTGTGGCCGAGGTAGGCCACGATTACGTCCTCGTTCTTACGGATCTCCTCCGATGTTCCTCGCGCGATCACCTGACCAAAGTCCATCACGGTAATCCACTCGCAGATGCCCATCACAACCCGCATCTGGTGCTCGATCAGCAGGATCGTGAGATCGAACTCGTCATGGATAAAGCGAATCAGCTCCATGAGCGTTTCCACTTCATTGGGGTTCATGCCTGCAGCAGGCTCATCCAGCAGCAGCAGTTTGGGATGAGCCGCCAGGGCGCGGGCGATCTCTAGCCGGCGTTGCGCGCCATAGGGCAGGTTACAAGCCAATTCTTGCTCGCGATCTTGCAGGCGAAAGACAGCCAGGAAATCCCGGGCACGCTCGGTCAGCTCGCGCTCATAGCGCCCGAACCGACCCAGCCGGGAGACCGCCTCCAGGACGTTGTAGCCCGCATGGGTGTGGTACGCGATGCGCACATTGTCCAGAACGGTTAGGTTCTGGAACAGGCGGATATTCTGAAAGGTACGCGCAATACCGCGGCGAGTGATCCGATGAGGCGGAAGGTCAGCCAGGTTCTGCCCCTCGAACAGGATCTGGCCCTCG
>SLPC01000138.1 GCA_007132185.1 Anaerolineae bacterium
CCCTCGGCCTCTCCAAACAGGTCGAGGAGCAAAGCCATCGCTGAGGTAAAAGGCAAGAACGGTGCCATGCCCTCCTCACTACGTTGCTCTGGTGGGGCAGGCATGCGTAGCGGAAAGCGGAACGAGTACGAGCTGATACGCCCCAGCGCCTCTTGCTCCAGGAGCTCGGCGGCCTTGGCATAGCCGGGGCTAAAGCGACGCCGAAAGCCCACCGCGAGATATTTGTGACGCTTGATGCAGGCGTTGGTAAAGGTGGATATCTGAGAGGCGCTCAGGCAGGGTGGCGCATCGATCCAGGTATGCAAGCCGGCGGTGAGCGTCTCAGCGGCCAGCTCGGGATAGCGGGGGCGCCCCTCCTCGTCAGGGCCCACGACAATCATGGCGGCGTCCAGTTCGGTCTCTTTAGCCAGCAGGGCTCTGTGGTTGGGGTAAAAGCGCCTGGCGCCGAACATGCGAGCCACAGCAAGACCCCGTTCCGTGTTGTGGTCGGCCAGGGCCACCAGCTCGATGGGCGCATACTGGAAGGTGGGTAGAATATTGCGGATTGAGTGTTCTCCAGCCCCGATATAGGCGATCTTGAGCTTTTCCGGATATTCAAAGTTGTAGAGCACTGATCCAACCTCCCGCTCTGGTTTCTCTCTCGATGGATTCGATATCGGGCTGGCGGTCACCCTTTGTAGCCGGCACTTGTCGCGTATCGTATGCGCCAGGGCTTGTGGGCGAACCGTGACCACCTGCAGCCGATTGCGCAGCGTTCGACCATGGTACGCATGATCCTAACTGAGAGGATTATAACAGGCTAGCATAAGGGCGACAATTCGAGATTCAGCATGTTCTCCAACGCTGTCTGCCGGCGATCCAAGAACTAGACATAATTCCTCTGCAAGAAAAAGCAATCGAGCCAGTCCAATCGGCGATCTTGATTATCGGTGTGCCAAATACTATGCTATAATCCTGAAACTATGAGTCGTGCGTCAATCGTTGCCCAAGATGATCTGAGTCAGGATGACCTGGGGCTGCTCGACAAGGTTGCTTCGGATCTGCCCATCCTGGCCGACCTCAGTCGAGCGGACCTCTTATTATACGTGCTCGAGGCGCGGGGCCAGGTCATGATACGAGCGCAGGCTCGCCCGCACTCGTCAGCTACCCTCTATCGGGATGAGCGGGTGGGCCGATCGGAGCCGGAGGAGGTCATTGGGCAGTTTGGCGACCCGCTATGGAGCACATATAGCCTCAAGACGATGGATGTAAGGGGCGCTAGCGTGGCACGACAGGTCGTGCCCGTGCATAATGCGGACGGGCAGGCAATTGCGATGCTCGCCCGAGATGCGTACTGGTTCGCCCATGAGCGCCACCGGCGACGGGCGAGGGCCTTTCAGAAGGCGCTTCTCGAATTCACGTGGATGGTACTGCATGGTCGTTTGCAGGTTGCAGGCGAATTGTCGCCCTTCCGTGAACATGATGGTATCATGTATGTGAATGCGGAAGGACAGATCCGGTACTTGAGTGGCGTCTGCGCCGAGATTTATCGGGGCCTGGGGTATCGTGAGAGCCTCGTGGATCGCCATGTGAGTGATCTGCATACTATTGACTATCAGATCGTTCAGAAGGGCATGAGTGAGGGCCAGGCTTACGAAGAGTCTAGCGAGGAGGGTGGGGGGCTCTATGTTCGCAAAGTGTTACCCATCATCTCGCAGGATCTGTCGCCCTGGGGGCGTCTGACTGGACGGCTTCTGCCTAGGAAACGAGAGGGCTGGCGGCAACGGGGCGTCTTTTTGTTGATTCATGACGCAACCGAAGCCGTCAGGACCCAGCGCGAGCTGGAAAGCCAGATGGCTATCGTGCGGGAGGTACATCACCGGGTCAAGAATAATCTGCAGGTGATCGCGAGTATCATGCGCATGGAGGCCCGGCGTGCCCAGAGGGAGGAAACGCAGCAGGCTCTAGAGGATAGTGTGCAAAGGATCCTCAGCGTAGCCGTTGTGCACGAGTTTCTGTCGCAGCAGGCCGAGGGCATTACGATCAACTTGCGTGAGGTGATCGGACGAATCATCGCGCAGGTACAACAGAGTCTAATTCCGCCTGACAAGGATGTTGAGGTATCGTTCAGTGGGCCCGATATCTGGTTGCCGGCAGAGCGCGCAACCCAGTGCGCCCTCATTGTAAACGAGCTGGTGCAGAACGCCATCGAGCATGGTATGAGATACCGCTCCCAGGGTCGCATTGATGTGAGCCTTTGGGATGGGGGAGGTAGCGTGATCATAGAGGTGAGCGATAACGGCCAGGGATTGAAAGCAGATTTTGACCTGGACGTGCACGCCAGTCTGGGGCTTACCCTCGTCAAGAACATGGTCCAGCGCGACCTACGCGGGCAGTTGGAGATACAGGGAAGCGATCAGGGTACGCGGGCAGTGGTCACCTTTGAGAAGTAGACGAACGGTAGGAGGCTAATCTTGGAGCGCACACGTGTGGTGGTTGCCGACGATTCATCGGTGTTTCTTATGGATCTGCGAGAGATGCTCAACAACCTCGGGTATCTGGTGGTGGGAGAGGCTGGTGACGGCCAGAGTGCCGTCAATCTGGCCCGAGAGCTCAGGCCCGATGTCGTCCTGATGGACATTCAGATGCCGGATATGACCGGGACACAGGCCGCCAAAGTGCTGACGGATGAGCGTATCGCGCCCGTGGTGCTGATCTCGGCCTATAGCGATCGCAGCTTGATCCAGGAGGCTCGCGAGGCCGGTGTGGTGGCCTATCTGGTCAAGCCGGTGCAAGAGTCTAACCTGGCCCCGGCTATAGAGGTGGCTCTGGCTCGCTTTGGCGAGTTTCGTGAGATCGAAAAAGAGGTCGGCGAACTAGAGGAGCAACTCGAGACGCGCAAGCTGGTGGACCGCGCCAAGGGTATTCTGATGGATACACAGGGCCTGACCGAGGCTGCAGCGTTTCGCCGTATACAGCGCATGTCGATGAACACGCGCAAGAGCATGAAAGAGATCGCGCAGGCAATCATTCTGACCTTTGAGGCGGGCCAATAATACGGGCCGTCTGCAGGGCGCTCCGGTGTGGCGCTAGAGTGCGCCACACCGGCAAAGCTAGTCGTTGGCTGCCTGATCGGGTGGCGCGGCGGTCTCCTCAGAGGGAGGGCTTGGGTCCGTAAGCGACTCGTACTCTTCCTGCGAGATCAGCGTACCGCCCGTGACATCCGACGCCACGATCTTGTAACCGCTATCAAACCAGATCTCGGAATGCATGAGGCTAAAGCAGCGGTCGTCCATCACCTCTTTGCGCAGTACAAAGGTCCCGGGGCCATCATCCTCGCGATTCAGGTCGTTACGACGGTCCACACGGATGCGTACTGGTGTCTTGCATCGCTGGCAACGATAGTATAGCAAAATGCCGTAGGGGTCTCCCGCTTCGCCAGAGGGTTTGCTGCCGCCGGTCAAGAACTCGCGTATCTTGTCTACGAGTCCCACATCAACCTCCTTGCCAAGGGCTTGCAGTGCTCGAGGCTAGTATAGCACGCCGCTAAGCTAGCGTCCACACGCGGGCGTAGCGGCCCTTTGACATAACCACTTTTCAAGTGGGGCGGGGCCTCCTGAATGGCTAGCTTGTCGCGCCAAGGTCGCGCGCTGCATCGGTCCTGAGCTGCATCAGGCGTTGCCGGAGGTTGGCACACAGCGTCAGACGCATGCGCCATGGGCTTGCTGTGTGTCCGCATAACATCCTGGTCTCTATGGACCGCGGCGGCATGGTTGACCCGCAGACAAAAGTCGCGCCGAGAGGAGTGGATCGAGGAAAACGGGCCGTTTTTGGGCGTCAGAGGCCTTGACAGGGGCTATTTTGTATAATATGATTTATTGAGAATTAAATCATATATTCGGCTCAGAAGAAAGGACGCCGACACCATGAGCGATCTCCCCTCGACGCCATCGGCCTCACCCACTAATGACCCAGGGTCGATCGCGACGGTTAATGCGGCAGCGGATCGGATGCTCGATGACCTGGACCTGAGTCCGCTGAGCAAGGAGACCTATCGACACGGGCTCAATGCCCTGATCCGGCATCTCCATCTCAGCCGTGGCGCCGACGCTGCAGCCGACGCACTGAGCGCTTGTCCCCTCGAGTATCTCGACGAGCAAACCCTCTATCGCTTTGATCGCTGGCTCCGCGAGGCCTACCCCGATCCACGCGCCACGCCCCAGACCGGTGCCTCCGAGAGCACCCGCACCTCCCGCACCTACCTGGTGGCGGCCAGGCGCCTGATGAACTGGCTCGACCTGCACGAGATGCTCCCTGCTGGCGTCACCTATGACCGCATGCGTCGCCGCATCGATCAGGGCCGCGGCCAGCGTCGCCAGTCCTACCAGCAGCGGCGCACCGATCCACAGGTGACCCGCGTGCTGACCCACTATCTCCGCAAACCCCTGCCCAAGAACAAGGGCGCCCGGCGCCTGGCCCTGTTGCGGAATCGCGCCATGATGTCGCTGCTCTATGATACGGGCATGCGCATCAGCGAAGCGCTTGCTCTCACGCGCGAGGATGTGTTGGATGGAAGAGCCAGTCGTCTGCGCCTGACCGCCACCAAGAACGGCCGTCCACGCACCGTCTTTCTTTCCGATGAATCGCGTCGCTTGATCACTGCTTATGTCAAGGAGCGCGAGGATGCAGTCTATGCGCCGCTGTTCGTCTCTCACGGGCGCGGCAAGGGTACCGCCATTACGCCAAGCCATGCCTGGCTGCTGGTCAAGCAGGCGGCCAAGGCCGAGGGGCTCTATGGAAATACATCGCCCCACTCGCTCCGTCACCGGCGCGCCCAGGATCTGCTGGACGAAGGGATGCCGCTCGAATGGGTTGCTGCTTTGCTGGGACACGAGCATCCCGATACCACCCGCATCGTCTATGCGTGGGAAACAGACGAGAATATGCTGGGCGATATGGTCGCTACCTACGGTCTACCGCCGAGTGAGGCCCATCGGCGACATGCGCTGGATGACGAGAACTCTGAGACCCAAGAGGAGGAGCCGCTGGACTAGAAGGCGGCTCTCTGTAGCCGCTGGCTGGCCTGCACGGCAGCGCCTATGGCACCTGAGGAATCGCCCAGCTCGGCGGCTACGATGCGCACCGACTCCATGGCGTTCTTGTTCAAAAAGTGCTGCCTGGCGACGCCGCGCACCGGCTCCAGATAGGCATCACCCATCCGCTCCAGCACGCCGCCCCCCACCACGATTGCTTCCGGATCGAGGAGGTTGACGCAATCGGCGATCAACAGGCCCAGGTAATACTGGGCCGATTGCACCGCTTTGACCACCACATCATCGCCGGCTTCATAGGCCCTTTGAATGTACTTGGCAGTAAGGCGCGCAGACCTATCCTTTTGCACGATTTCCGCGAGCATGCAGGCTTCACTCGCATCGATGGCCCTGCAGATGCTGCGCTCTATGGCCGTACGGCTGGCGTAGGCTTCAGCGTGGCCCTTTTCTCCACATCCGCACGGTTCGCCCTCCGCCGCCACGAGCATATGTCCGACCTCGCCTGCCGAGCCGCGAAAGCCGGTGCGCAGCTTGCCTCCCAGGATTACGCCGCCCCCGAGGCCGGTGCCTACAAAGAGGGCTATC
>SLPC01000236.1 GCA_007132185.1 Anaerolineae bacterium
AGCACATCGGCGACATGCAGAACGTCGAGACGTTCGACCACTATGCCGAGACGCTGGCCCTCTATCGCGGGCTGTTTGACATCGCGCCCGAAGTCGTGGCCTGCGACATGCACCCCGACTACCATACGACGCGGCTGGCCGCCGGGACGGGACTGCCCGTGGTGCGGGTGCAGCATCACCATGCCCACCTGGCTGCCCTCCTGGCCGAGCATCAGTACGACGAGCCGGTCATTGGCGTAATCTGGGATGGCAACGGCCATGGGCTGGATGGGGCGGTGTGGGGCGGCGAGTTTCTGGTGGGCGATGCCCGCGGTTTCGAGCGCGCTGCCCATCTCGAGTACCTGCCGCTGCCGGGCGGGGACGCCGCGACGGCCAACCCCTATCGCATCGCCTGGGCCTATCTCTGGGCGCTGCTGGGCCAAGACGCCGCTGATCGTCTGGGCATGGCGCCGGCCGAGCGTGACGCACTGACTCAGATGGTGGCCAGCGGGCTCTCGACGCCCCAGACCAGCTCGGCGGGGCGGTTGTTCGATGCGGTGTCGGCGCTGCTGGGCGTGCGGCGCACGGTGAGCTATGAGGCCCAGGCCGCCATCGAGCTCGAGGCCCTAGCCAGTGGAGAGAGCGATGCCGTTACCTATCGGTGGGGCGTCGAGACACAGTCCACGGTTCAACGTTGGGGGCACACAGACGATCGGGTCGCCGAGACTCGCGTGCTCAAGCTGGCTCGCCTCTTGGCCGACCTGCTGGCCGATCAGGAGCGTGGCACGCCGGTGGCCGCGATCTCGTACCGTTTTCACAGTACCATGGCCGACCTGATCGTGGATACGTGCCTGGGCCTGCGCGACGCGACGGGCCTGGAGACGGTGGCTCTGAGCGGTGGCGTCTTTCAGAACCGTCTGCTCCTCGAGTTGGTCCTGCCCCGCTTGCAGGGCGAAGGCTTTTCCGTGCTGACCCATCGTCTGGTGCCCTGCAACGACGGCGGCGTGGCCCTGGGTCAGGCGTTGATTGCTCATTATCAAGATCCCGGAGGCAAGTTCCTATGTGTCTAGCCGTGCCCGTGCGCATTATCGAGATCAAGGGCCAGGTGGGTCGTGTCGAGTTGGGGGGCGTGTTACGAGATATCAGCCTCGCTCTCACGCCCGAGGCCCAACTGGGCGATTTTGTCCTGGTCCATACCGGCTTTGCCATCAGCGTCCTTGACGAAGATGAGGCCCAGGAGACTCTCAAGCTCTTTGCCGAGCTGGAAGAAAGCTGGGACCAGGCCGAAGCTGACGCATCGGATGATGCGAACAGATCGAAAGGTTTGTCAGCATCGGGCGATGCCGATGCCTCGTCCGATGCCTCGGATGTGGTGGGTGAGACGGACGCATGACCTACATTCAGGGCTTTCGAAACCCAACCGCTGCGCGCCATCTGATCGAGCGCATCCGCGCCACGGCCACCGCGCCCGTCCGCGTGATGGAGTTCTGTGGCGGCCACACCCACGCCATTATGCGCTATGGTCTGCGTGAGGCGCTGGCCCCGGGAGTCGAGCTTTTGTCTGGCCCGGGCTGCCCCGTGTGCGTCTCGGCCAGCGCCGACATCGACCAGGCCATCGAGCTGAGCCTGCGGCCCGACATGACGGTGGCTACCTTTGGCGACATGATCCGGGTGCCCGGCACCCGCACCAGCCTGCAGGGGGCGCGCGCCGAGGGCGGCGATGTGCGCGTGGTCTACTCGGCGCTGGATGCGCTGGAGCTGGCCCGCACTCTGCCCGAGCGACAGGTGGTGATGCTGGGCATCGGGTTCGAGACCACGGCCCCCACTGTGGCGGCTGCGGCGGCGCAGGCCCGCGCCGAGGGCCTGCCTAACATCAGTTTCTACTCGATGCACAAGCTCACCGATCCTGCCATGCGCGCCATTCTGGATGCCGGTGAGGTGCGGCTGAACGGCGTGCTGGGGCCGGGGCATGTGGCCGCCATTACCGGCTGGCAGGCATGGGAGTTTCTGCCACGCGAGTATGGCGTGCCGTGTGCGGTCTCTGGCTTTGAGCCCACGGACATCCTGCAGGCGCTCCTGGCTCTGGTGGAGAGCCATGCGGAGCGTTCGCCCCGGGTGATCAACAGCTATGGGCGCGGCGTGACCCCGGGGGGCAATGCGGTGGCCCAGGGGCTCATGGGTCAGGTGTTCCAGGTGGCGGCGGCGGCCTGGCGCGGCATTGGCGTGATTCCGGCTAGCGGCCTCGAGCTGTCAGAAGCCTTTGCCGATCTGGACGCTCGTCGGCGCTTTGACCTACCGGACGTCACCGAGGGGCCGCTGGATGCCGAGGCGGCCCTGGGCTGCCACTGCGGCGAGGTGCTGCGGGGCGTGACCCTGCCCCCCGACTGCGCCCTGTTTGGCACGACGTGCACCCCGGCGCACCCCGTGGGCCCCTGCATGGTCTCGGCCGAGGGCGCCTGTGCCGCCCACTATCGCTATGGGGGGGAGACGCTGTGAGCGACGGCATCGTTCTGCTGGGCCATGGCAGCGGCGGGATCCTGAGCCAAGAGCTGATTCAGGATCTCTTTATGCCGCACTTGACCAACGAGACCCTGGGAGGTCTCGAAGACGCGGCGTTGATTTCGCTCGATGGATTGGCCGTTGGCTCCCTGGCGATGTCCACCGACTCGTTTGTGGTCAAGCCGCTCTTTTTTCCTGGAGGCGATATCGGCAAGCTGGCGGTGTGTGGCACGGTCAATGACCTGGCCATGCGCGGCGCCCGGCCCTTGTACCTGAGCGTGGGGTTCATCCTCGAGGAAGGACTGCCGCTGGCGGACCTGGAGCGCATCGTGGTCTCGATGGCAGCGGCCGCAAGCGAGGCTGGCGTCCAGATCGTCGCGGGAGACACCAAGGTGGTCGAGCGGGGGAGCGGTGATGGCGTGTTCATCAACACGGCGGGCATCGGCGTGGTCGAGCCGGGCATTCGCGTCTCAGCCGCCAATGCCCAACCGGGCGATGTGGTGCTTTTGAGCGGCGCCGTGGGCGATCACGGCCTGGCGATCATGACGCGCCGCGAGGGCCTGCGCTTTGAGACGCCCCTGGAGAGTGACTGTGCCCCGCTGAACGGCCTGGTGGACAATATGCTGGGCGTCTGCCCCGAGATCCGCGTCCTGCGCGATCCCACGCGGGGTGGGCTGGCCACGGCGCTCAACGAGCTAGCCGAGGCCTCGGGCGTCGGGATCTCCGTGGGAGAGGCGGACATTCCCGTCCACCCTGCCGTGGCGGCCGCCAGCGAGCTGCTGGGGCTGGATCCGCTCTATGTGGCCAACGAGGGCAAGCTGATCGTGATGGCGCCCGAGGCCTGCGCGGATGACCTGCTAGAGGTCATGCGTGCCCACCCCTATGGGCGCGAGGCGGCCTGCATCGGGCGTGTGACGGCCGATCGTCCGGGCCGCGTGATCCTGGAGACCACATTGGGCACGCGGCGGCTTTTGGATATGCTTAGTGGAGAGCAACTGCCCCGCATCTGCTAGCCGCCTGAGCCGACTAGCAATCATTCGGCAAAAAGGGGAACCAGAGCGCATGGAAAATGACGCCCGCAAGACCCTGATCGGCGAGGCCATCGGGCATGCCCTGCACGACACCTGGTTTGGCGTGACGCCCGTGTTGCTGGCGGCCATCAGCACGCCCCTCGACCTGAGCAACTCGGACATCGGGCTCATGCTGCTCCTGTATCAGGGCGTATCGTCCCTCACCCAGCCGATCTTTGGGCGCCTGTCAGAGCGCCTGGGCGGGCGTCTCTTTGCCGTGGGGTCCATCCTGTGGACCACGCTGCTCTTTACCGGAGCTCTCTTTGCCCCCACCAAGCTCATCTTGGGGGCCTGCATCACCATGGCGGGATTCGGGTCGGGGGCTTTTCATCCCCAGGGGACCACCAACGCGACGGTGGCTGGCGGAAGGCGCTATGGCGCCACGGCCGCCTCGCTCTTCTTTTTTGGTGGCACCCTGGGGACCGCCTTTGTGGGCGCTGCCCTGGGCGGGTTCCTGATCGATCAGTTTGGGCGCCAGTCGCTGGTGGCCATCTCGGCACTGATCATCGTCCTGGCCCTCACCGTCGTGCGGCGGATGGTGCCTCGCGAGCTCAGTCTCCCACATGCCAGAGATGAGGCCGAGTCCAAGACGGGTATTGGCGCAACCAAAGGCGCCGCATGGGCCGTCATCGGCGTGCTATTGGCCGCTATCGCCTTTCGCTCTCTGGCGCAACACACATTGGTCACTTATACCCCCAAGTTTCAGCAAGACCTGGGCGTGGCCCCGGCGGCGTACGGGTTGCTGCTCTCGCTCTTTTTGACGGCTAATGCCATCGGGGGTGTGCTGGGCTCTTTTCTGGGGGATCGTGCTGGGTTCCGCCAGGTGCTGGTGGGGTCCTTGCTATTGTCGGCCCTGGCCATGTCCCTTTTCATGCGATTGGATGGTCTGGCAGGGAACGTCAATTTCGTGCTCACGGGGCTGTTTCTCGGTCCGTCCCACACCCTGCTCCTGGTCTCGGGGCAACGGCGCTTTCCACAGCGCATGGCGATGATCTCGGGCATCTTTTTGGGGTTCACGTTCCTTAGCGGTGGGGGCGGGGCCTGGGGCTTGGGTCTACTGTCGGACCGTATTGGTCTCGAGGCCGTGCTGGGCCTGCTGCCCATCGCGATGGTGGGCGGGGCCGTGTGCGCCCTGATCGCCGTGCCCAGCCAGCGGGCGGTGGCCGCCGCATCACAGGCGCCAGAGCCCGTGGCCAATCCCGAGTAGGGGCCAGGGCATACGCAGAACCCGCCGAGAGCTGTCTCCCGGCGGGTTTGTCATTGGCTGATGGAATGGTGGCTATAGCGCGGCGATGATGGCGTCGGCCATCTCGCGGGTGCCCACGGCGGTCGGGTCGTCACGTGTGGGCTTGAGGTCGTAGGTCACGCTGCGGCCCTCACCGATCACCGTCGCGACCGCAGCCTCCACCCTGTCGGCAGCCTCGCCCTCGCCCAGGTAGCGCAGCATGAGCGCTCCGCTCAGGATGGTGGCGGTGGGGTTGACGCGGTTCTGGCCGGTGTAGCGTGGCGCCGAGCCGTGCACCGGCTCGAAGACGGCGATATCGTCGCCGATGTTGGCACCGGGCGACACGCCCAGGCCGCCCACCAGTCCCGACGCCAGGTCGCTGACGATGTCGCCGAACATGTTGGGCAGCACCAGGACATCGTACTCGTGGGGGCGCTGGACGAGCTGCATGCAGGCATTGTCCACGATGCGGTCGTTGAACTCGATGTCGGGGTACTGGGCCGCCACCTCCTGCGCCACCCGCAGGAACAGGCCGTCGGTGGCCTTCATGATGTTGGCCTTGTGGACGGCGGTCACCAGCTTGCGGGCATTGTCGCGGGCATACTCAAAGGCAAAGCGCACGATGCGCTCGGTGGCGCGTCGGGTGATGATGCGGATCGACTCGGCGGCCACGTCAGGGATCACGTCGTGCTCGACGCCGGCATACAACCCCTCTGTGTTCTCCCGCACGATGATCAGGTCGATGCCCTCATAGCGCGAGGCGACGCCGGGGATCGTCCTGGCGGGGCGCAGGTTGGCGTACAGATCCAGCGCCTTGCGCAGCGAGACATTGAC